>DATCQX010000042.1:0-16883 GCA_036569285.1 Streptomyces sp. | reverse complement strand
CGTCCAGACCTCCTCGCCGGGCGTGGGGGGCTTGCCCAGGCCGGTGAGGACGAGGTCGTAGAAGAGCAGCCCGGTCAGCAGCACGTCCGGGCGGGCTTCGGGGGTGTCGTCCACGGGGGTGGCGCCTCTCGTCGGAACGTTCGTCAGAACCGTTCACATTCGGTGCACGGAATCGTGCGCTCCTTTCCAGACATGGTCAATAGTCGAGCAGAAACGAGCATGGATTTGATCGAAGGTGACGAGTACTGTTCATGTCGTGCTGGCAGAACGACGACATCAACTCATCCTCCGGGCCCTGCGCTCCGGCGGCCCGGCCGCTGTCACCGACCTCTCCGAACAGCTCGGCGTGAGCCCCGCGACCATCCGCCGCGACCTCGTCAAGCTGGAGGAGGACGGCCTGCTGACCCGCGTCCACGGCGGCGCGGTCGCGGAGGACGGCGACCAGCCCTTCGCCGAGGTCGCCGAGGTGAGGGTGGCCGAGAAGGACGCGATAGCCGCGCGCGCGGCGGCGATGATCGAGCCCGGCCAGTCGGTCCTGCTCGACATCGGCACCACCGCCTACCGGCTCGCCCGGCAACTGCACGGCCGCCGCCTCACCGTCATCACCAGCAACCTCGTCGTCTACGAGGAACTGGCGGACGACGAGGGCATCGAACTGGTCCTCCTCGGCGGCGTGGTCCGCCGCGAGTACCGCTCGCTGGTCGGCTTCCTCACCGAGGACAACCTCCGCCAACTGCACGCCGACTGGCTCTTCCTCGGCACGAGCGGCGTGCGCCCCGGCGGCCAGGTGATGGACACGACCGTCGTCGAGGTCCCGGTCAAACGCGCGATGATCAAGGCGAGCGACAGAGTCGTCCTCCTCGCCGACCGGGCCAAGTTCCCCGGCACGGGTATGGCGAAGGTGTGCGGTCCAGAAGATCTGGACGTGGTGGTGACGAACGCCCCCGTCGACCCCGTCACCCGCTCCTCCCTCACGGAGGCGGGCGTCGAGGTCGTGGTGGCAGGAAAGGTTGACGCGTGAAGCTGACGATTCTGGGCGGCGGCGGGTTCCGGGTGCCGCTCGTCTACGGGGCGCTCCTCGGTGACCGCGGCGAGGGCCGGGTGACCGAGGTCGTCCTGCACGACCTGGACGCCGGGCGACTGAAAGCGGTCACCCGTGTTCTCACCGAGCAGGCCGCCGACGTCCCGGACGCGCCCTCCGTGACCGCCACCACCGATCTGGACGACGCCCTGCGCGGCGCCGACTTCGTGTTCTCCGCCATCCGTGTCGGCGGCCTCGAAGGCCGCGCCAATGACGAGAAGGTCGCCCTCGACCAGGGCGTTCTCGGGCAGGAGACGGTCGGCGCGGGCGGCATCGCCTACGGGCTGCGTACCGTCCCGGTGGCCGTCGACATCGCGCGGCGGGTGGCACGGCTCGCCCCCGACGCCTGGGTCATCAACTTCACCAACCCTGCGGGTCTCGTCACCGAGGCGATGTCCCGCCACCTCGGTGACCGTGTCATCGGCATCTGCGACTCGCCGGTGGGCCTCGGCCGCCGCATCGCCCGTGTGCTGGGCGCGAACCCGAACGACGCCTACATCGACTACGTCGGCCTCAACCACCTCGGCTGGGTACGGGGGCTGAAGATCGCCGGCCGCGACGAACTCCCCCGCCTCCTCGCCGACCCCGGTCTGCTCGGCTCCTTCGAGGAGGGCAAGCTCTTCGGCACGGACTGGCTCCAGTCGCTCGGCGCGATCCCCAACGAGTACCTGCACTACTACTACTTCAACCGCGAGGCAGTCCGCTCCTACCAGGAGGCCGAGAAGACCCGCGGCGCTTTCCTGCGCGACCAGCAGGCCCAGTTCTACGACGAGGTCGCCGCGCCCGGCGCACACGCCCTGGACGCCTGGAACCGCACCCGCGCCGAGCGCGAGGCCACCTACATGGCCGAGAACCGTGAGACGGCCGGTGCGGGCGAGCGCGACGAGGACGACCTCTCCGGCGGCTACGAGAAGGTCGCCCTGGCGCTGATGCGGGCCATCGCCCGCGACGAGCGCACGACCCTGATCCTCAACGTCCGCAACCGCCACACCCTCTCCGTGCTCGACACGGACGCCGTCATCGAGGTGCCCTGCCTGGTCGACGCCAACGGCGCGCACCCGGTCGCCGTCGCCCCGCTGCCCGGCCACGCGGTCGGACTGGTCAGCTCCGTCAAGGCCGTCGAGCGCGAGGTCCTCGCCGCCGCCGAGTCCGGTTCCCGCACGACGGCGGTGAAGGCGTTCGCGCTGCATCCGCTGGTGGACTCGGTCAATGTCGCCCGCAGGCTGGTCGAGGGCTACACGGCCGTCCACCCGGGTCTCGACTACCTCAAGTAAGCTCCCGGCGGGAAGCGCATGGAAAGCGCTTTCTGCCGTTGTCCCGGCATCCCCCTCTGGAGACCTCCCATGCACGACGAACGCCAGCGGATCGAGGAGCGCGTAGAGCGCCTCCACACCCAGCGCATCAAGCCCGCGATCTACGCGGCGACCGTCCCCTTCACCGTCGAGGCATGGCAGGCCCCCGGGGAGCCGGTGTCCTTCGAGGAGGCCGCCGCCGCGACGTACGAGCCGTTCGCGATGGACACCCCGTGGGGTCCGCCGTGGGGGACGACCTGGTTCCGGATGCGCGGCACCGTTCCCGCCGAGTGGGCGGGCCGCCGCGTCGAGTCGGTCATCGACCTCGGCTTCGTCGGCGACTGGCCCGGCAACCAGGCCGAGGCCCTCGTCCACACGCCCGACGGCACCCCCCTGAAGGCCGTCAACCCGCTCAACCAGTACGTTCCCGTCGCGAACCCGGCGGCCGGCGGCGAGGAGATCGACTACCTCGTCGAGGCGGCCTCCAACCCGGACATCCTCGCCGACAACTTCTCCAAGATCACGCCGATGGGTGACGTCCTCACGGCGGGCGACAAGCCCCTCTACACCTTCCGGCACGCGAACCTCGCCGTCCTCGACGAGGAGGTGTGGCACCTCGACCTCGACCTCCAGGTCCTGCGCGAGCTGATGGTCGAACTGAGCGAGCACGACCCGCGCCGCCACGAGATCATGCACGCCCTCGACCGGGCGATGGACGCCCTCGACCTGGACGACGTCGCGGGCTCGGCCGCTGACGTCCGCGCCGTGCTGGCGCCCGTGCTGGCCAAGCCCGCCAACGCCTCCGCGCACATCGTCTCGGGCGTCGGGCACGCGCACATCGACTCCGCGTGGCTGTGGCCGATCCGCGAGACGAAGCGCAAGACGTCCCGCACGTTCTCCAACGTGACGTCGCTGGCCGACGAGTACGAGGAGTTCGTCTTCGCCTGCTCGCAGGCCCAGCAGTACGAGTGGGTGCGCGACAACTACCCCAAGGTGTGGGCGCGCATCCAGGAGTCCGTGAAGAAGGGCCAGTGGGCGCCCGTCGGCGGCATGTGGGTCGAGGCGGACGGCAACCTCCCCGGCGGCGAGGCCGTCGCGCGCCAGCTCATCCACGGCAAGCGGTTCTTCATCGAGCACTTCGGCATCGAGACCAAGGGCGTGTGGCTGCCGGACTCCTTCGGCTACACCGCCGCCTACCCGCAGCTCGCCAAGCTCGCCGGCAACGAGTGGTTCCTCACCCAGAAGATCTCCTGGAACCAGACCAACACCTTCCCCCACCACACCTTCTGGTGGGAGGGCATCGACGGCACCCGCATCTTCACCCACTTCCCGCCCGTCGACACCTACAACGCCCGTTTCAGCGGCGTGGAGATGGCCCGCGCGGTCCGCCAGTACCGCGAGAAGGGCAACGCGAACCGCTCGCTGGCTCCCTTCGGCTGGGGCGACGGCGGTGGCGGCCCCACCCGCGAAATCATGGAGCGCGCACGGCGGTTGAAGGACCTCGAAGGCTCCGCGAAGGTCGAGATCGAGCACCCGGACGAGTTCTTCGCCAAGGCCCGCGCCGAGTACCCGGACGCCCCCGTCTGGGTCGGCGAGCTGTACCTGGAGCTGCACCGCGCCACCTACACCTCGCAGGCCCGCACCAAGCAGGGCAACCGGCGCAGCGAACACAAGCTGCGCGAGGCCGAGTTGTGGGCGACGACGGCCGCGCTGCACGCGCCGGACTACACCTATCCGGCCGAGAAGCTCGACCGCCTGTGGAAGACGGTCCTGCTCCACCAGTTCCACGACATCCTGCCCGGCTCCTCCATCGCCTGGGTGCACCGCGAGGCCGAGGCCGAATACGCCCGTGTCGCCGAGGAGTTGGAGGAGCTGACCGCCGAGGCGATCGACGCCCTCGGCCACGGCGGCCTGCGCGTCTTCAACACCAGCCCCTACGACCGCGCCGAGGTCGTCCGCACCCCCGACGGCACCCGCGCCTACGTCGAGGTCCCGGCGAACGGCAGCGCCGCGCTGGGTGACGCGGTGGCGGTCCCGAGCCCGGTGACCGTGGACGGGCTCACCCTCGACAACGGCCTGGTCCGCGTCGAGTTCGCCCCCGACGGCACCCTGAAGTCGGTGTACGACATCGGCGCCGGGCGTGAGGTCCTCGCCGAACCCGGCAACTTGCTGCGCCTGCACACCGACCTGCCCAACTACTGGGACGCCTGGGACATCGACAAGCACTACAAGAACCGCTACACCGACCTGCTGGACGCGGACTCGGTGGCGGTCGTCGAGTCGGACCCGCTGATCGGCGCCGTCCGCATCGAGCGGTCCTTCGGGAAGGGCTCGACGATCGTCCAGACGGTCACCGTCCGCGCGGGCAGCTCCCGCATCGACGTCGAGACGGACATCGACTGGCACGAGGCCGAGAAGATCCTCAAGGCCGCGTTCCCGATCGACATCCGCGCGCCGCACTCCTCCGCCGAGATCGCCTTCGGCCACATCCAGCGGCCCACCCACACCAACACCTCGTGGGAGTCGGCCCGCTTCGAGGTCTCCGGCCACCGCTGGGTCCACCTCGCGGAACCGGGTTACGGCGTCGCCGTGCTGAACGACTCGACGTACGGCCACGACGTCTCCCGCACGGTCCGCGAGGACGGCGGGACGACGACCACGGTCCGCCTCAGCCTCGTCCGCGCCCCCCGGATCCCGGACCCGGGCGCCGACCAGGGCCGCCACCGCTTCACCTACTCCCTGCTGCCCGGCGCGAGCATCGCCGACGCGGTCGCCGAGGGCTACTCCCTCAACCTTCCGCTGCGCCTCGCGGAGTCGGCCGGCGCCGCCGGCCCCGTCGTCTCCGTGGACGGCGAAGGGGTCACCGTCGAGGCCGTCAAGCTCGCCGACGACTCCTCCGGCGACCTCGTCGTCCGGCTCTACGAGTCCAGCGGCGGACGGGCGCGGGGTGTGCTGCGGACGTCCGTCCCGCTCACCGGCGCGCAGATCACGGACCTGCTCGAACGGCCGCTGGAGGATGTGGAGTTGGGGTCGGACGGGTCGGTCGCGGTGGAGCTGCGGCCGTTCCAGATCCTGACGCTGCGTCTGCGGCGGGCGTGACCTCCGGGGGGCGGGCACCCGGCGGTGCCCGCCCCTGCGGGAACCTCTTTCACTGGCAAGTCCCCCGACCGGTCGAGGAGTTCAGCCGTGCCCATGCAACCCTGGTTCACCGACGCCAAGTTGGGGATCTTCGTCCACTGGGGCATCTACGCCGTGGACGGCGTCCAGGAGTCCTGGTCCTTCTACGACGACATCGTCCCCTACGACCGGTACCTGTCCCAGCTCGAACGGTTCACCGCCTCGAAGTACGACCCCCGCGCGTGGGCCGGCCTCTTCGCCCGCGCGGGCGCGAAGTACGCGGTGCTGACCACCCGGCACCACGACGGCGTCGCGATGTGGGACACGGAACACCGACACCTCGGCCTCGGCCGGGACTTCCTCACCGGATACGCCGACGCGCTGCGGGAGCAGGGCCTCAAGGTCGGGTTCTACTACTCGCACTCCGACTGGAGCCATCCCGACTACGCGTCCACGCGCAAACCCGGCCGCCCGCCGGAGCAGGAGGACAACCGGTACTCCGAGTGCTCCGCCGAGGACGAGGACCTCGCGGCGTGGGAGAGGTTCATCGCCTACCGGGACGGCCAGATCAGGGAGTTGGCGTCCCGCTACCGCCCCGACCTGATGTGGTTCGACGGCGAGTGGGACCGCAGCGAGGAGCAGTGGCGGATCCCCGAACTCGCCGCGCTCATCCGCTCGTACGTCCCCGACGTCGTCTTCAACGCGCGCATGCTCAGCGAGGGCGACTACGCGACACCCGAACAGGGCGCCCCGATCGTCCCGCCGGACGGGCCGTGGGAGCTGTGCCTGACGATCAACGACTCGTGGGGTTACCAGCACCACGACCACAACCACAAGTCCCTCGCCCAGCTGATCCGTTACTTCACGGAGACCATCGGCGGGGGCGGCAACCTGCTCCTCGACGTCGGCCCCATGGAGGACGGCACGATCCCCGCGCCGCAGGCCGAACGGCTGGAGGGGCTCGGGGAGTGGATCCGCCGGCACGAGGAGGCGGTGTACGGGACCGTTCGCGGGCTGCCCGCCGGGCACCACTACGGGCCGAGCACCCTCTCCGCCGACCGGCGCACCCTCTACCTCGTCCTCTTCGACGCGCCGCGCGCGGAGATCGGGGTGCGCGGGCTCGCGACCGGAGTGCGGAGCGTGCGCGTCGTGGGCTGCGGCAAGGAGTTGGGCCACCGGGTGGTCGGCGGGCTGCACGACGCGGTGGGCGTGCTGTGGATCGACCGGCCCGAGGAGGCGGATCTCGATCCGTACGCGACCGTCCTGGCCGTGGAGTTGGAGGGGGAGCTGGAGCTGTACCGGGGGGCGGGCCGCTTCTGACCTCGCCGCCCCAGGACGTCGTTCGGGTCGGTCGGTCGCTCCCCGTGACAGCGGCCGACCGACCCGATCCCCCGATGGCTCCGTGGACCTCCCGTACCCCGTTCGGTCCCCCGTGAGTTCCGCGGAGCTGTGGTGCTTCCCCCTGGAAAACGCTGGTGCTTCCCCCATGGAGCCCCCTGCGCTTACATCAGTAAGAGCACCCACCCCGCCCCCTGATACACCCCGGGACAAAAAAATCTCCCCCAGTTTCCGCGGCTGCCGCGACGACTGGGGGAGACTGCGCTTCTTCGGGGCCACTTACCCGCGTGACCTGCGCCGATGCCGGACCACTAGGCGGGGGCGCCCGCCTCGGAGCCCACGGACGTCTCGACGGACTCGCTCTGCACGGCCGTCGCCGGAGCCGGTACCGGCGTGATCACCTGCTCGTCGAGGCGCTGCGCCGGAAGCGTCACCGGGCGCAGCTGGCGCGGCCCGGACACGACCGTGTAGTCCTGCCCGAGGAACGGCGGCGTGATCTCGCCCGGGTCCTCGCCGAGCGCCAACTGCACAGCCGCCCAAGGGGCGTTGACGCCGCACAGCGACAGCTGGTGCAGCCCGCCGGCGGGCCGGGTGTTGACGTCCATGAGGACCGGCTCGTCACCGAACATCCGGAACTGGATGTTGGACAGGTAGTGCAGCCCGAAGCCCTCGGCGATCCGCTGCGCCGGCTCCAGCCACCGCTTGTCCTGCGTGAACCCGCGCCGGCGCCCGTTCTTCGTGCGCCCGATCGCCATCCGGACCAGGTTGTCGGGGCCGGTGAGACAGTCCACCGACACCTCCGGCTGTTCGAGCCGCGGCATGACGATCCAGTCGACCTCCTCGTCGGCCTCCTCCAGCGCCGCCGTCACCATGTCCAACGGCACGTAGGGCGAGGGGAATCCGCTGAGGTGCACGAGGGAGAAGGGGGCGCGCGTCACGACGCGGAAGCCCACCCCGCCCGCACCGGACGCCGGCTTGAAGCACGCCTTGTGGCCGTCGGCCTCCAACGCGTCGACAGCGGCGACGAGTTGCTCCGCGTTATGGACCCGGAACCACGGCGGAACACCCACGCCGATCGCCTGCACGGCCTCGTACGCGACGATCTTGTCCTCGAAGACGGCCACGGCCTGCGGCGTCGGCGCGAGCAGCGCGGTGCCGACGGCCTCGAAGTCCGCGCGGTGCTGGACGATCGCCGACTGGTGCAGGCGCGGCACGAACACGTCGATGGAGCGGCGCGCGCACTGGTCGAGCGCGAACTCGACGTACGCGGCGGGGGAGAGGCCCTCGGGCTCCAGGTCGGCGGTGTCGGCGGCGGCCAGGACGGGGGAGTCGGCGTCGCCGTGCGTCGCATGGATCTCCACGGCGCGGTCGCTGGGATTTCTCCGCAGCTGATCCATGAAGAAGACGTTCTCCGCGTACGTGCGGTTGAGCCAGACGCGTACGCGAGAGACCATGCGAGGCCGCCTTTCAAAGGTCGCGGGCAGGGCGAAGCGAGCCCGGCCCGGGCAGGGGAGAGGAGGGGACACCAAACCGCCCTGCGCGAAGGGAAGTTCATGGCGGTGGTGTTGGGGCGATCATACGGCCTGGGAGGGGCCTCGCGTGCAACACGCGTGTTACGGATTCCCGGGCGGTGACCGCCGGGTGCCCGTGGTGGGGTGGCCCGCTCTTGTCGTGGGGCGCGGGATGTGTTGTCGTGGTGACCTTGGAAGGTGCCGGATGTCGAGGGACTTCCGGAATCGAGAGACTTCTAGGGACGGGGGCACGCGGTGACGACGACGGCCGGGGGCGCCGGGCGACTGCTGGCCATCAGCGACCTGCACATCGGATACCCCGAGAACCGGGCTCTGGTGGAGGAACTGCACCCGGACAGCGAGGACGACTGGCTGCTCGTCGCAGGTGATGTCTCAGAAAATGTCGCAGATATTCGCTGGACGCTCAAGACCCTCTCGGGCCGCTTCCGCAAGGTCGTGTGGGTGCCGGGCAATCACGAGCTGTGGACGCACCCCTCCGACCCGGTGACGCTGCGCGGCGTCGAGCGCTACGAGCACCTCGTCTCCGTCTGCCGCGACCTCGGTGTCATCACCCCCGAGGACCCCTACCCCGTGTGGGACGGACCCGGCGGGCCCGTGGTGATCGTCCCGCTGTTCCTCCTGTACGACTACTCGTTCCTGCCCGCCGGCAGCGCGACGAAGGAGGCGGGGCTGGAGTACGCGCACGGCACGGGCGTCGTCTGCAACGACGAGTACCTCCTGCACCCCGACCCCTACCCGACCCGCGAGGCGTGGTGCCGGGCGCGGGTGGAGCAGACGCTGCGGCGCCTGGAGCGGGAGCTGCCGCCCGGCGTCCCCGTCGTCTTCGTCAACCACTACCCGCTGGACCGGCACCCCACCGAAGTCCTGTGGTACCCGGAGTTCGCGATGTGGTGCGGGACGACGCTGACGGCCGACTGGCACCGCCGCTTCCCCGTGGCCGCCATGGTCTACGGCCACCTCCACATCCCCCGCACGACCTGGCACGAGGGCATCCGCTTCGAGGAGGTCTCGGTGGGCTACCCCCGCGAGTGGAAGAAGCGCGGGCAGGCCCCGGGGCGTCCGCGGGTGATCTTGCCGGTGGCGGGCGGGGAACGGTGAGCGGGGGTGCTGCCGGTGCGAGGCGCGGGCCGGTGGGTGAGTGGTCGCTGCCGGTTCTGCCGGTGAAGGGGGAGGCGCCGTGAACGGGTGTGCCGGGTGGGCAGCCGGAGAGCCGGTCCGTGGGTGTGCCGGCCGTGCAGGCGGAGATCCCGTGAGCAGCGGGTTCGTCGGCTGGGCAGCCGGAGGGGCAGTCAGCGGGCTCGCTGCCGGGGCAGGGCGACGGTCAGTGAGTGGGCGGTCGGTGTTCGTGAAGGGAGAGGGCGCGTGATCGAGCGGTTGTTGCCGGCGTCGGTGGTGGCGGTGGAGGCGATCGGGCCGGCCGCCGCCGATCCGGGCGCCGAGGCGGGACTCTTCCCGGAGGAGCTCGCGGTGATCGCGCGGGCCGTCGACAAGCGCCGTCGGGAGTTCGCCACCGTGCGCGCGTGCGCGCGGCAGGCGATGGAGAAGCTCGGCGTCGCGCCGCGGCCGATCCTGCCCGGTGAGCGCGGCGCCCCTGGTTGGCCCGAGGGGCTGCGCGGCAGCATGACGCACTGCGCCGGGTACTGTGCGGCGGCCCTCGTCCGCGAGGGAGACCTCGCGTCCCTCGGGATCGACGCGGAGCCCCACGACCGGCTGCCGGAGGGCGTGCAGTCCGCGATCGCGCTGCCCGCCGAGGAGGAGCGGCTCGCCGCGCTCACCGCCGCCCATCCCGGCGTCCACTGGGACCGGCTGCTGTTCAGCGCCAAGGAGTCCGTGTACAAGGCGTGGTTCCCGCTGACCGCGAAGTGGCTGGACTTCTCCGAGGCGGACATCGTCCTCACCCCGTCCGACGACACCTTCGGCACCCTCTCGGCGACCCTCCTCGTGCCGGGCCCGGTGGTCGACGGCCGGAAGGTCGGGCGGTTCGAGGGGTACTGGACGGTGCGGGACGGGGTGCTGGCGACGGCGATCACGGTGCCGCGTACGCGGTGACCGTCAGGGGCACCACCCCCGGACGAGCCTGAAGAACTCCTCCTCGTTGCCCGTGAGGCCCGCCTCGGTGAGCGCGTCCTCCGCCTCGGCCAGCACCGACGCGGGGACGACGCGCACTTCCCCGTCGTACGCGGCGGCGACGGTGTTCAGCAGCCTCAAGTACGCCTGGACGGCGGCACGTTCACGGTCGGTCAGTACGGCGGCGGTGGGCATCGGGCAGCTCTCCCCTGATCGGCGACGACGTACCCTCCAGCTTGCCTCCCGCCACTGACAATCGCCCTCAACCCCGTTGCGATGCGCTCCGGTTCACCTGCATAGCGCACGGCAGGTTCCCACCGGCCCCTCAAAAGAGGCCCAGGACCCCGTTTTTGGGACCCGCCGTCAACGGCTCGACCTCAAGCCCGCCGGGACTCTACTTCGCGTCCTGCCGCAGATACCCGAGCGACGCCTCGATCCGCCCCGCGAGCCGGTCCCGCTGCCCCTTCTCCGGGCCCCCCGCCAGCAGGCTCCGGCAGCGGCTGGCCAGCAGCAGCCCGAACGTCTCGGCCTCCCGCTCCTCCGCCTCGTCGAACCGCGTGCGCGCGGCGACCGCGCGGACCGTCTCCTGGAGGTCGGCGCCGTCGCACAGCAGCCGCGCGGCGACGACGGCCCCCTCGACGTGATGGCCGTGGTGCCCGGCGGTCATGTGCCACAGCTCGTGTCCGAGGATGACCAGTTGATGATCGGGCGCCGTCCGTTCCTCGATCACGACGAGGTCCTGATCGGTCATGTCCAGCCACAGCCCGCTCGCCGTCCCGACCGGGAACGCGGCCGTACGGAAGTGCACGGGCCGTCCGCGCCGCCGGCTCATCCCGGCACACAGCCCCGCGTACAGCTCCTGGGGCGCGGCGGGTGCGTCGAGGGCGAGCCCCTCGACGAGTTCGCCGCACAGCCGCCGCATCCGCCTGCTCATACCCACCGCCCTCCGCTCGTTCACGACTCGGGTCGCTTGACGCTCTCCAGGAGCATGTCCAGCCACTCGGCGACCTTGTCGCGGTGCTGGTCGGTGGGGAGTTGGGCGGCCCGCCAGGCGATCCCGCGCACGCCGTGGTCCTGGAGGAGCCGCTCCAGGGGGTCCGCCGCGGACGCCGCCTCCCGCGCGGCGAGCTGCTGGAGAAGCTCCTGTTCGGTGTGGAGCAGGACGCTGGTGAGCGCCTCGTGGTCGTCCGCCGTCAGGAAGCCCGCGTGGACGCGGAAGAACCGCTGGATGGCGTCGCAGTGCTCCATCGTGGGCCGCCGGTCGCCGTTGATCAGGGCGCCCGCCTGCTGCCGGGACATCCCCGCGCCGTCGGCGATCTCCTGCTGCGTGTACTTGCGGCCGTTCGGCTTGAGGCGCGTGCGCCGCAGCAGGTCGAGCCGCTGGAGGAACCGGGCCTGGACGTCGGGCTCCCCGGCCGGACGTCCGCTCAGCAGCGCCTTGACGACGGACTCGGGGACGCCGGACTGCACCGACAGCCGGGGGACGTCGAAGACCTGCGCGGACGGCACGCCGAGCCGGCCGGCGAGCGCGGTGACACGGGCGACGAGCGCCGACAGCGAAGCCGTCGCCGGGTCGCTCGCAACCTCGTAGCCATCCGTCACGGAACAGGTCTCCTACATCTCTCGCGGACGCCCCGCGACCTACCGGCCGAAACCGCCTTCCCCGCACCGACGGTCACATTCGTCCACACCGGCAGTCACGGTCAACTGCCCGGAGGGTAGCGGGTTTTTCGAACTCACATCCAGGTCTCGCCACAACTGTGGCCAATTTCAGCTGTCAACCATCGCCGAATGCCACGATAGTTGACATGACGAGTGCGGGGGCCGGAGGATCAGGGCGCCGTGAGATGGCCGCATCAGGCAAGAGGGGTGACCTCCCGATGGCATACAGGGCAGGCGGGCAGCGGTACGTACCGCGGCCCTTCCCCGAGGGGCACGAGGCCCGCGCGTACCTTCAGGACTACGCCGCGCTGCTGGAGGCGGTGGCGTTTCCGTCCGTCGTCCTCGACCAGCGCTGGAACACCGTCATCGCGAACACCGCTTTCCGGACACTTTTCCGTGAGGTCGGTCCGCATCCGACGGCCATGCCCGAGGACAACTTCCTGCGCTTCGTCCTCTTCCACCCGGACGCCTCGACGGTCCTCGGGGACCACGAGGCGCGCTGGTGCCTGCCGATGCTCGCGCAGTTCGCGGCGGTGCTGGAGCGGTCGGGCGACGACCATGAACTCCAGGCGATCCGGCGGGAGATCGCCCAGGACCCGATCATGGAGGCCGCCTACCGGCACGGCCTGCCGCTGTGGATCCGCGAGGCCGGCCCGGCGGGCGTCGCGCTCGACGGCGCCGTCCGCCCCCTCCTGCACCCCGACCCGCGCTGGGGCGCCACCGACTGCCGTGTCGTCACCGAGGCGACCGAGACCCTCCAGGAGGACCTCGGCTGCGTCCGCCTGACGCTGGTCCTGCGCGAGCCCCGCAAGGCCCGCCCCCAGCACACGGCACGCCGGGCCGGGGCGCGGGCGGGCAGGCGCGCCGGGGGGCACCTCACGGTGGTTCCGTCGACGGAGGGGTGAGGCGGGGGAGTCCGGGCTGCCGAGGGCGGGGCGGGGAGTGCCGGGAGTCGGCCCGGCCCGTCGGCGCTCAGAGGTCCAGTACCAGCCGCTTCCCCCGGCATCTCGACACGCAGATCATCATCGTCTCCCCGGCCTCCCGCTCCTCCGCCGTCAGCACGGAGTCGCGGTGGTCGATCTCGCCGTCGAGGACGTCCGTCTCGCAGGTCCCGCACGTCCCCTCGGTGCACGAGAACAGGACGTCCACCCCGGCCGCCCGCACCGCGTCGAGCACGGACGTGTCCTGCGGGACGGTGACGGTGAGGCCGCTGCGCTCCAGGACGACGTCGAATTCACGGCCGTCCGCGGCGGCTTGCTCCTTGGGCTGGAACCGCTCGACGTGCAGCACCCCCGACGGGCAGCGGCTCTCCACCGCGTCCAGCAACGGTCCCGGGCCGCAGCAGTAGACGAGGGTGCCCTCGGGCAACTCGTCGAGCACGGGCCCGAGTTCGAGCAGCCCCCCGGTCTCGTCCTGCGGAGCGACGGTCACCCGCCGTCCGTAGCGCCCGAGTTCACGGGTGAACGCCATCGACCGGCGTGAACGCCCGCCGTACAGCAGGGTCCACTCCGCGCCGGACGCCTCGGCGGCGGCCAGCATCGGCAGCAGCGGGGTGATCCCGATCCCGCCGGCGACGAAGCGGTAGCGCGGCGCGGGCAGCAGGGGGAAGTTGTTGCGGGGCCCGCGCACCCGCACCTTGTCGCCCACCGCCAACTCCCGGTGCACGAAAGCCGATCCGCCCCGCCCGTCGGGCTCCCGCAGCACCGCGACCCGCCATTCGTGCCGGTCCGCCGGATCACCGCACAACGAGTACTGCCGCTCCAGACCGGGCGCGAGGAGGAGGTCCACGTGCGCGCCGGGCTCCCACTCGGGCAGCGGCTCACCGAGAGGGTGACGCAGGACCAGCAGACGAACTCCCTCGGCGGGGGTATCAAGTTGATGAACCGTCAACTCTCCCTCGTACGCGTTCACTTGCCGTCCTCCGTCTCGTGCCCGCGCGGGTGCGCCAGCATCCACTCCCACATCTCCACCGGGTCCTGCGCGGTGTGTTCACGGCCGCAGTGGCAGGTGCCGTGCAGGACGTCCGTGCCGGGGAGCCAGGCGACGCGGTAGACCTCGCCGGTCACAGGGCCCGCTCCACCGGCTTGGCGCCCTCCTCGACCAGCCGGGCCAGGATGCGGCGTGCCGCGAGCCCGCCGGTGTCGATGTTGATGCTCAGCTCCTGGTACCCCTCGCGCTCCGAACCCAGCGTGCGCTGAAGGAGGTTGAGGGCATCGACGTCCTGCATGACCACCGTGTGGTTGTTGCTCCGCAGGAACCCGCTGACCTCCTCGTCGTCCGTCGCCCAGTCCCGCGAGACCATCCAGAAGTCGTACACCTTGCCGTCGCCGGACGGGGTGATCGCGTACGTGATCTCCGTGTGGAAGCCGTTCGGATCGCTCCCGTCGGCCTCCGGCACCACACCCACCGGCGCGATCCGGCTGTGCAGGAGGTAGAGGCACGGCGCCTGGTACTCGATGTCCTGCCAGCGCGTGATCCGCCCCGTGATACCGGTCGAACGGGCGTAGAACGGTGGACACTCGGCGTCGTCCATGTGCCGGCTGACCCGGACGATCCCGGCGCCCTCGTCGACCTCCGTGGTGATCGGCGTCTCCGCGACCTCGGGCGTGCCGATGTACCCGCCGTGCAGGTACGTCTCGTGCGAGAGGTCGAGCAGGTTGTCGACCAGCAGACCGTAGTCGGCGTCTATAGGCTCCATCCCGCGGACGGTCGTCCAGCCCGGGGAGTCGAGGTGGCGGGCGCGCGGGATCGTCGCCCGGTCCGCGAGCGCCGGGTCCCCGATCCACACCCAGATCAGCGAGTCCTGCTCGACCACTGGGTACGAGGCGACGCGCGCCGTGCGCGGAACGCGCTTCTGGCCCGGGACGTACACGCAGGTGCCGGTCGTGTCGTAGGTGAAGCCGTGGTAGCCGCACACGATCCGGTCGCCGTCCAGGCCGCTCTCCGAGAGCGGGTAACGCCGGTGCACACAGCGGTCGTGCAGCGCCACCGGGGTGCCGTCGCCCTCCGTGCGGTACAGCACGATCGGCTCTCCGAGCACGGTCCGGCCGAGGAGGTCGCGGCCGACTTCGTTGCTGTAGGCGATGACATACCACTGGTTCCTGGCGAAGGCGGTGATGTGCGGCATCGGGGTTCCCGTCTCTCGGTCCTGTCGTCATCGTCTTCAGGGCGTGCGGGGTGCGGCAAGGGAACTTCCGCCTGACGGAAGGGGGTTCAGGGGAGGGGCGGCCTCGGAGGGGCACGCTTTCGGAAAAGGGATCGGTTGTTCGTATTCCGTCGGGCCCCGGTGATTGCCGAATTCCTCCCTGGCCCCTGGGTCCCCCTCGCTAAAGTGGCCGTGAATCGGCCAGGGCGAGGGGGTGTGCGCGTGCGTGACGCGCGGGAAAAGGGGAAAGGCGGGCCCACGGTCGTCATTCTGACCGCGTCGGACGTCGAATTCGACGCGGTGGAAAGGCTGTTGACGGGGGGCCGGAAAGGTGAGGCCCGCGACGACTCGGGGACCCGCTACCGGCTCGGCTGGGTCAACGGGACGCCCTGGCGGGTCGCCCTCGCCGAGATCGGTCGCGGCGACATGGACGCGGCGGTCGTCGTGACACACGCCGTGAGCCTGTTCCGGCCCCGGCTGGTGATGCTCGTGGGGACCGCCGAGCGGCTCAAGGAGAGCGTGGCCACCGGGGATGTGGTCGTCGCGGCGAAGGTGTACGCCATCCACAGCGGCATCCTCACCGACAGCGGCTTCCACGCCCGGCCCGAGACCTGGCGGCTCCCCCACGAGGTGGAGCAGACGGCGTTCGCCGCACGCCGCGCATGGCGTCGCCAACTTGATGCGCCCGCCGTTTACTTCACGCCGGTCGCCGCAGGAGAGACGGCTCTCGGCGGGGAGGGGACGGCGCTCCACGCGAGGGTGCGTCTTCATTACGAGGACGCTGTCGCCTACGTGCGAGGGAGCGCCGGGGTCGCGCGTGCGATGCAGATGCACCGGGAGTGCTCGGTGACCGTGCGGGGAATCGGCGACGGGTCCGGGAGCGGGGAGGAGACGGCCGCGCGCAACGCGGCGGCGTTCGCCGTGGCGGTGATCCGGGAACTGGAGGACGGCTCCGAGCGGACGGCGATGCCGCAGGTCGTCGAGCGTCCGGTCGAGGTGCCCCGGGGGTGGCGGGCCGGGGCGTCCGTGCGGTTCGCGAAGGCGGAGTTCCTGCTGGAGGAGGGGCAACTGGGGGAGAAGGACGGGGAGTTCTGGGGGCGGGCGTTACGGGTCGGGGCGAGGGCGCGGCACGTGTGGCTGCGCCGGGCCGATGGGCCGGGGGAGGGGCGGGAGGCGTTGCGCCGGGAGAACGAGTTCCTGACGAACCCTCCTTGCCCGGGCTTCGTCCGCCCCGAGGCCTACGAGGCCCGGGGCGACACCACCCTCCTCGCCCTGCGCTGGCTCAGCACCGGCCCTGGCAAGGGCCGTCCGATCCTCACCCTCGCGGAAGCCCGCGGGACAACCCCCCTGCTCAGCATCGCCTATCACCGTGCTCTCGAAGGGTGCGCCCGCCTCGCGGACACCCTCGCCGCCCTCCACGAGGCTGGACTCGCCCACCGCGCCCTGTCCCCGGAATCCGTGCTCGTACCGCAGGCCGGTTACCTGCGCCTACGCGACCTGGGCGCGGCCTTCCGCCACCCCACCCCCGGCGAGGGACCCCCGACCCACCGCGCCCCCGAGCAGGAGTACCCCACATACCGCCCGGTCCTGATCGGCCCGCCCACCGACGTGTACCAACTGGCTTCCCTGACTTACTGGTTGCTCACGGC
>DATCQX010000041.1:0-9036 GCA_036569285.1 Streptomyces sp. | reverse complement strand
CAGGCGGTCGGTCACGGCGTTCAGTTCGGGGAAGCGGGATGAACCGAGGAACGGGCCGTCGAAGAAGCCGGCCTGGAACGGCGACCATGCCTGAACGGTGATGTCGTGGAGGCGGCAGTAGTCGACGATGCCGTCGTCACGGACGACCGACTGGTCGAGGTCCTGCATGTTCGCGGCGACGCCTTGCGCGATCATCGGGGCGTGGGTGATCGACAGTTGCAGTTGGTTCGCCACGATCGGCTGCGTCACGTACTTGCGCAGCAGGTCGAGTTGACGAGGGGTCTGGTTGGAGACGCCGAAGGCACGCACCTTGCCCGCCGCCGACAGTTCGTCGAAGGCGCGGGCCACCTCCTCCGGCTCGACGAGGGCGTCGGGGCGGTGCAGGAGCAGGATGTCGAGGTAGTCCGTGTCCAGCGCCCGGAGTGAACCGTTCACGGATTCGACGATGTGGTCGTAGGAGAAGTCGAAGTACGGACCGTCCTTGACGATGCCCGCCTTCGACTGGATGACGAACCGCTCACGCTCCGACGAGCCGAGCTTCATGGCTTTGGCGAACCGGCGCTCGCAACCGTGGTCGTCCGAACCGTAGACGTCGGCGTGGTCGAGGAACGTGATACCGGCGTCGCGCGCGGTGTTCACGAGCGTCCGCACAGCCTCGTCGGACATGTCCTGGATGCGCATCAGCCCGAGGACGACGTTGGGGACCGTCATGTCGGTGCCGGGCAGGGTGAAGGTCTTCATAGGGCTCCTTCGATGTGCTGTGGGCGGTTCGCAGGCCGAGGTCGTCGGCGGGGCCGCGTGCCCACTCTAGGAACGGCCGATCCGGAAAACCAAGAGCTGCCGGCTGAGCCCCATCGCGTCCAGAGGCGCTCGGCGGGGACGGCGTCAGTTCCTGCCGATGGACTGTGCGTAGCGGAACAGCCCGGTGGGGTCGTAGCGGCGCTTGACCTCGACGAGGCGCTCGTAGTTGGCGCCGTAGTAGGCGTGCTGCCAGTCGCGGAGGTCGGGGTCGGGGAAGTTGACGTAGGCCGCGTGGGTGTCCAGGCGGTGACGCAGCATCCGGTGGACGGTACGGCTCTGCGCCAGCAGGTCGTCCACCGCGGCGGGCGCCGTCCCGGGGCGCCAGTGGGTGCCGATGTCGATGACATAGGTGGCGTCGCGGTGCGGGTAGGCGGTCTCATGGGGCCGGGGCACGTCGCTGGTGCCGCCCATGGCGAAGAGCGTCACGTAACCGGTCGCCTTCGCGGGACCGGGGCGCCAGGCGCGGGTCCACTCGGCGATGTCCGCCACGGTGCTGGGGCTCAGCCACCGGTCGGGGACGAGGGACTTGGAGGCGTAGCAGTCCTTCGCACCGGGGTTTTCCATCAGGTACTCCTGGGCGGTCCAGAAGCCGCGTTCCTCGATGAAGGTGCGTGTGGGCCGCAGTGTCAGCAGCGAGGTGAAGAGACGGCGCAGCCGGTCTTCGGGACCGAGGAACTGGCCGAGCACCCACACGCTGGTGGTGCCGTTCCCCGCGTGCTTGAGCCCGACACGCACATCGAAGTCGCCCGAGGTGTCCGCGGCGAGGATGTCCTGCACTTCCTCCACGACGTCCACCGCCGACGTCAGGGGGAAGACGAGGTCGAAGACGGTGGCGCGCAGCCGCCCCACGGGTACGGCGTCGAAGGTGAAGGCGGTGTTGACGCCGAAGTTGCCCCCCGCGCCGCCCCGGCAGGCCCAGAACAGGTCGGCGTTCTCGTTCCCGGCGGCGCGCACCAGGGTGCCGTCGGCGAGCACGAGGCGGGTTTCGGCGAGGCGGTCACAAGTCAGGCCCCACTTGCGGTCGTTGAAGCCGAGCCCGCCGCCGAGGGTGAGACCGGCGACGCCGACACCGGGGCAGCGCCCGCCGGGAAAGTACAGGCCGGCGTCCCGGGCGGCGTAGACGTCGGAGTTGGTCGCCCCGCCGCCCAGGTGGAGGCGGCGCCCTCGCGGCGCCACCTGATTCATGGCACGCAGGCTGATGACGAGACCGCTGGTGGTCGAGTAGCCGGCGTAGTTGTGCCCGCCGGAGCGGGGAGCGAAGGGCACGCCGTGCTTCGCGGCCCACCGCACTGCCTGCCGCACATCGCTCTCGGCGGCGCACGCGACGATTCCCGCCGGCGCCACCGAGGCGTACCGCTGGTTGTCGGCCGTGGCCCGGGCCGGGTAGCCCTGCTCACCGGGCCGGTACAGGCGGGCGGCCGGACTCAGGCCGCGGCGCAGCTCCCGCCACGCGCCCTCATCGATGCCCGGTACCGCGTAGGCGGCCGACGCGGAACTGCCGTACCCCGACGCGAGGGAGACCGCGGTCGCCACCGCCGCGCCCCGGCGCAGAACGGTTCGTCGACTGATCTGCACGCTGTTCTCTTTCCTGTCACGTTGTCGCCGCGTCTGCCGGACGCCGGGCAGAGCAACGATCAACCGCGACAGGACGGGCGCACAGAGTGACACTCCAGAAAACGATCAGGGTTCATGCGGCCGGCCGCGACGGTGTGCCCGGAGCCGGCGGTGCACGTCGCCCCGGCCGGCAAGGGGCTTCGCCTGCAACTGGCTCCGGACGCCGGGCACGAGGTCACCGCCTACGCGCGCACGCCCGGCAAACTCCGGATCACCCGTTGGACGGCGACACGACGCTCGTGCGCGCCGTCGACCAGCACGTTCACCCCCCGGTCACCGACCGCTCGCGCCCCCACGCGGCCAGCGGCTGCAGCGCGTCGTTGAGGCGTCGGCCGTCCTCGGTGAGCGAGTACTCGACGCGGGGCGGCACCTCGTCGTAGGAGACGCGGCGGACGACGCCGTCCGCTTCCATCTCGCGCAGGTGAGAGGCGAGCACCTTCTCGGTGATCCCTGGGAGGATGCGGCGCAGTTCGCCGAAGCGGCGGCAGGGGTGCTCGTGGAGTGCCCAGAGGATCAGCACCTTCCACTTGCCGCCGATCACCTCCATCGCGGTGTCGATGCCGCAAACGTGTCCGTCAGGTGTCCCCGGCCGGTTCAGCGTCGTCATGCCCCACCCTTCCGACGTGCTCACTCACCCCGGGGTAACCACCCACAACCAAGTGCGTACTTGATCACCTCAGGCCCGGTGACCAGCCTAATCGGCATGACACACAACACCGTTGAGAAAACTCCCGTCACCCTGCTGGGCCTCGGCGCGATGGGCACCGCGCTGGCCCGCACCTGGCTCGCCGCCGGCCACCCGCTCACCGTCTGGAACCGCACCCCGGCCCGCGCGGAGGCGCTCGCCGCCGAGGGTGCGCGGGTCGCGGACACCGTCGCCGAGGCGGTCGCGGCGAACACCCTGACCGTCGTCTGCCTCTTGGACGACACCTCGGTCGGCGAAGCGCTGGCCGACACCGACCTGACCGGCAAGGACCTGGTCAACCTGACCACCAGCACCCCTGCCCAGGCCCGCACCCGTGTCGAGTGGTCGCAGGGGAGAGGTGCCCGCTACCTGGACGGCGGGATCATGGCCGTCCCACCGATGATCGGGGTTCCGGAGGCCGGCGGCTACGTCTTCTACAGCGGCTCGCGGGAACTGTTCGAGCAGCACCGGGAGACCTTGGCGGTTCCGGCCGGAACCACCTACGTCGGGGACGACGCCGGCTTCGCCGCCCTGCACGACGTGGCCCTCCTCAGCGCCATGTACGGGATGTTCGCCGGGGTCGCGCACGCCTTCGCCCTGATCCGCAAGGAGGCCATCGACCCCGCGACACTCGCCCCACTGCTCGCGGACTGGCTCGTCGCCATGGCCCCGGCCGTCCACCAGACCGCCGACCACCTCCGCACCGGCGACTACACCAAGGACGTCGCCTCCAACCTCGCCATGCAGGTGGCCGGCACACCGACCTTCCTGGCCACCGCCGAGGAACAGGGCGTCAGCACGGAACTGCTCGTCCCCTACTTCGAGTTGATGCGCCGTCGCCTGGCGCAGGGGAGCGGTGAGGAGGGGCTGACGGGCGTGATCGATCTGCTGGTGTAATCGCATGCGACGTCGGCGGCCGTCCCGGGATACTGGTTGGCCATGGATGAGGTCGAAGTCGTCGTCGCCCATGCCGAGCGCGCGACCCTGCGCGTCGGTGACGTGTTCCTGAAGGTGGACCCCGATCAGGCGCACACCGACGTCGAGGTCGAGGCCATGGCCCTCGCGCCGGTCCCGACCCCGGAAGTCCTGTGGCGCAAGCCGCCCGTGCTCGCGATCGCCGCCCTCCCGGGGACGACGCTGGGGCGCCTCGGCGGGCCGTCGACCGGGTCACCGGCGGCGTGGGCCGCGGCGGGCGCCGCCATCCGGAAACTGCACGAGGCGCCCCTGCCGCCCTGGACGGGCCGGGCCGGGCGGAGTGTCGTCTCGCTGGCGGCGGAGCTCGACCACGAGTGCGAGTCCCTCGTGGCGAACCGGCTGCTGCCCGCCGACCTCGTCACCCGCAACCGCCGGATCGCCGAGGCCGCGCTCCGCCCGTGGACTCCGGCCTTCACACACGGCGACCTCCAGATCGCCCACCTCTTCGTCGACGGCGACGAGGTCACCGGCATCATCGACTGGTCCGAGGCGGGCCAGGGCGACCCCCTCTACGACCTCGCCACCTTCACACTCGGCCACGAGGAACACCTCGACGACGTCCTCACCGGCTACGACGCCGACGTCGACCTCGACGTCATCCACGGGTTGTGGTCCCTGCGCAGCCTGCAGGCCGTCCGCTGGCTGGCCGAGCACGGCTTCGATCCGTTCGCGCCGGGGTGTGAGGTGGATGTGCTGAGAGCCCGGATGTGAGGTGGTCCCGTCGGGGCAGGGTGACCGAGTGGGTCGCCCTGCCCCGACGGAGGCCCGAGCCGTGTGCGGTGCTGTGCGGCTCAGCTGAAGTTCACGTCGCTGCACCACATGTACGTCTGGTCCTGGTGCGAGGCCTGCCAGATCACGAACAGGATGTGCTGTCCGGTGTAGCCGGAGGTCTGCACGGGGAACGTGATGTCGTTCGCCGGGGCGAAGCGGCCGGTCTGCGTGATGAAGTCGAGGTTGCCCCAACCCAGGGTCTGGGTCTTCGGGTTGAAGCCCTGTTTGCTCACGTAGACCTTGAAGTAGTCGGCACCGTGGGACGCCTGGTCGTAGAGGTGGACCGAGAAGTTGCTGCCGATGGTGGTCGTCTTCCACGCCCCCGGCTTGTCCAGGCTCGCGTTCCTGGAGAGGTTGTTGCTGCAGAGCGTCCCGTCGGGCGTCCGCGCCTGGAACTGCCCACCGAGGCCGTCGCGAAGCGCGCTCATCCAGTTCCACATGGTGTCGGCGTTGGCCTGGAAGGCCTGCCAGCACATGGGGTCCTGGGTCTGCATGGCTGGGTTGAGGTGGTCGTTGCCCCACGTCTTCCAGCACTGGTACGCGCGGGTCGGGGGGCCGACGACGGTGCCGTGGGCCTGCACGGGGGTCGACCAGGCGAGGGCGCCGGCCACCACCGCGAACAGCATGACGAGCGCCTGGAGAGACCGGCGGAGAGGCGCTTGCGGATGCCTGTTGAACGGACTCTTTGTGCGCATGTGGGGGACTCCTTCCAGTGACGAGGCTGTCATGGGAGCGCTCCCAACGTAGGCCTTCTGAGGGGGATGTCAATGAAGCGGGCAGAGTTGATTTCAGAGGTGGGTGGCGAGCAGGACGTCTGCCGTGAGCCGGGGGCCGGAATTCTTCCCGAGCTCCCCCGGCTGACCGACACGGTCACCGCACTAGAGGTTGTAACCCCCCGACACCTCGATGTTCTGAGCGGTGACCCAGAGGCTGTCCTCGGACAGCAGCGTGGCGATCATCGCGCCGATGTCGTCCGGTTCACCGACGCGCCCGAGGGCGGTTCGCGCGGCGAGGGCGGGGACGACTTCGGGGAACCGGGTGAAGGCGTCGTCGCCGATCCGGGTGCGGGTCGACCCGGGGGAGACGGCGTTGACGCGAATGCCGCGGGGGCTGAACTCCTTGGCCATGTAGCGAGTCAGCACGTTCAGGCCGCCTTTCATGGAGGCGTAGGCCGAGTAGCCGGGCTCCAGACCGGACGCCGCCGCCGCGTTGCTGCTCGTGTTGACGATGGCTCCGCCGTCCGCCATCAGGGGCAGCAGCTTCTGCGTCAGGAAGTACGGGCCCTTGAGCAGGACCCGCATGAGCCGGTCGAACGCCTCCTCGGTCGTGTCCTCGATCAACGATGTGTGCGCGAAACCGGCGTTGTTGACCAGGTGGTCGAAGGTGTCGCGCTGCCAGGTGTCGCGCAGGACGCCGGCCACCGTGTCGCGGAAGTCCGCGAAGGAGCCGGTCTCACCGACGTCCAGGGGCAGCGCGACGGCGGTGCCGCCCGCCTTCTCGATGACCGCGGCCGTCTCCAGCCCGCCTTGCGGGTTGTTGCCGTAGGTCAGGATGACCCCGGTGCCGCGCTGGGCGATCTCGATCGCGGCGCTCCGTCCGATGCCGGAGCTGGCCCCGGTGATGATGGCGACCTTCATGGTGTTCCTCCTGTGGTGGGTGAGCGGCCGGCGCTATACGGCGGAGTTCGGGGACAGGACTCGGGCGAGCCAGTCGGTACGGGTGCGGCGGGCCGTCGTCGAGATGTGCGCCTGCGGGTACAGCGCGTCGAACCCGTGGAACCCGCCCGCCCAGATGTGGAGTTCGGCCTGCCCGCCGGCCGCCCAGATGCGGGTGGCGTAGTCGGCGTCCTCGTCGCGGAAGACCTCGGCGGAGCCGGTGTCGACGTAGGCGGTCGGCAGGCCCGAGAGGTCGTCGGCCATCGTGGGCGAGATGTACGCGGACACCGTGCCGTCGGTGAGGCCGCCGAGGACGCCGCGCCAGCCGAACTCGTTCATCTCTGCGGTCCACACGCCGGGCACGCCGGAGTACTGGCGGCTGGAGGTGCTGGTGTTGCGGTGGTCGAGCATGGGGCAGATCAGCATCTGCGCGGCGATCGCCGGGGTGCCGAGGTCACGGGCCAGCAGGCTGATGCCGGCGGCGAGGCCGCCGCCCGCGCTGACACCCGCGACGACGATCCGGGCCGGGTCGATGCCCAGTTCGGCGGCGTGTTCGACGACCCAGAGCAGCCCCTGGTAGCAGTCCTCGACGAGGGTGGTGCCGGTGGCCTCGGGTGCGAGCCGGTAGTCCACGGAGACGACGACCGCGCCGAACTCGTCGAGCCACTCCAGCGGTATGTCGATCTGCGAGAAACGGTCGCCCATGACCATCCCGCCGCCGTGCATCCAGTAGACGCAGGGCGCGGCGGCGGCGCGGTCGGTGTGTGCGGGGCTGAAGACCGACAGGGGGATGAGGGCGCCGTCCTCGGCGGGCACGGTGACCTCGCGCCGGTCGACGTGCCGGTGGGCGAGGAGGGGCTCGACGGGCGTGGACGGGAGTCGGCGCAGCTGCGCGAGGAGTTCTGGACTGAGCTGGGACATGAGGGGCATGTCGGCGAGCAGCTCACGCAGTTGGGGGTCGAGAGCGGGGCGTGTCGTGGTCATGAGACTGCCTTTCAGAAGGTGGCTTTGCCGCGGACCGGCACGTAGTCGGTGTACTCGGCGTCCTTGGCCAGCAGCCCGCCGATCCGCGCCACGATGGACTGGGCGGCCTCGCCGGCGAAGATCCGGTGGTGGTCCTCCTCGCTGGTCCAGCCCTCGGTGACGTGGACGACGTCCGGGTCGGACGCGGAGCGGGAGACGAGGTAGACGACGCAGTGTTCGCTCGCGCCGGGGCTGCCCTCGTCGAGGCCGGTCAGCAGCAGGTCGACCAGCTGGTCGCCCATGCGGGGCTTGGCGGTCAGGGTGGCGTTGAAGCCGTAAGGGACGGTCACGGGTTCTCTCTTCTGCGGTGGTGGAGTGCGGTGATTCCATTCAACTGGCGTGACCTGCGGAAACGTTAGACCGATGCTCGCTCCTGCTTGCACGATCCTCTCGACCATGAGATTCCTGGCACCGAAAGGTGCTGCAATGGGGGCATGTACCTCGAAGAGCTGCGCGACCTCCTGGCCCGGTACGCCCGTCCCGACTGGACCACCGCCATCGACGGCGTCCTCATCTCGAAGGTCGACCGCTCCGATCCGCCGGCGCCCTCGATGTCGGGCACGGTGCTGGCGGTCATCGCCCAGGGCGCCAAACGCCTCGCCCTGGGCGACCGGGTGTACGAGTACGGCCCCGGGCAGTACCTGGTCGCATCCGTCGACCTGCCCGTCACCGGCCAGTTCACCCAAGCCGCCCCCGAGGCGCCGGCGCTGGGGTTCGGCCTCGTGCTGGAGCCGTCCGCCGTCGCGGAGCTGCTGCTTCAAGCCGGTCCCGGAGACACTCCCCGCACCGGCGGAGGAACACCGTCCGGGATCGCCGTCAGCGACGCCTCCGCCCCGCTCCTCGACGCGGTGGTCCGGCTGCTGCGCCTCCTGGACGAGCCCCGGGACCGGGCCGTACTGGCCCCGCTGGTCAAACGGGAGATCCTGTGGCGCCTGATCACCGGTGAACAGGGCGCCGCTGTACGCCAGTTGGGCCTGGCCGACAGCAGCCTCAGCCACATCTCCCGGGCCGTGCACTGGATCCGCGAGCACTACGCGCAACCCTTCCGGGTCGAGGACGTGGCGCGGCTGTCCGGCATGAGCGTCTCCGCCTTCTACCGCAACTTCCAGGCGGTGACGGCGATGAGCCCCATCCAGTTCCAGAAGCAGATCCGCCTCCAGGAAGCCCGGCTACTGCTCGCGACCCACCCGGGCGACGTCACCGGAGTCGGTCACCGCGTCGGCTACGACAACCCGTCACAGTTCAGCCGCGAATACCGACGACAGTTCGGCGCGCCCCCGAGTCAGGACGCCGCCCGCCTGCGCGACAGCGTGCGCGCCCCCGCAGGTGTCCTTTCCTGAACCGGTCGCGTCCGACGTCGTCGTGCCGGAGTCGCGTCGGTCAACTCGATCCCTGACCGGAATCGGGCGCGGAGTTCGGCACGAAGAGGCTCAGCCGGTAGGTGGTCGGATGGATCAGGCGCCCGCAGAGCATGTCCACTCGCGTCGCTGTCCAGTCGATCTGCGTGTCCGA
>DATCQX010000040.1:0-7262 GCA_036569285.1 Streptomyces sp. | reverse complement strand
CCCGTACGGACGATCCCGTGCCACGATGTGAAGTCGCGGCCGACGGGAGGTCGGCCCGTGCGAGCCGGGAAGGCAGGCC
This sequence comes from Streptomyces sp., assembly GCA_036569285.1. Lineage (GTDB taxonomy): Bacteria > Actinomycetota > Actinomycetes > Streptomycetales > Streptomycetaceae > Streptomyces. The sequence continues at coordinate 7,183 of DATCQX010000040.1, read as the reverse complement.
ATGAGCGCCGACGTCAGCAGTGCGGAGAACGAGGGTGGGGCGACCGTCCGTACCGCGCGCGTACCCAAGTACTACCGTCTGAAGAAGCATCTTCTGGACATGACGCGGACCCAGGCGCCCGGTACCGCCGTCCCGCCGGAGCGCACGCTCGCGGCCGAGTTCGACACGTCCCGCACGACCGTCCGCCAGGCCCTCCAGGAACTCGTCGTCGAGGGCCGGCTCGAACGGATCCAGGGCAAGGGGACGTTCGTCGCGAAACCGAAGGTCTCCCAGACCCTCCAGCTCACCTCGTACACCGAGGACATGCACGCGCAGGGTCTCGAGCCGACGTCGCAGGTCATCGACATCGGGTACGTCACGGCGGACGACCGTCTCGCCGAGCTGCTCGACATCGCGGCCGGCGGACGGGTGCTGCGCGTGGAGCGGCTGCGGATGGCCAACGGCGAGCCGATGGCCATAGAGACGGCCCACCTCAGCGCCAAGCGCTTCCCGGCCCTGCGCCGCTCCCTCGTCAAGTACACGTCCCTGTACACCGCCCTCGCCGAGGTGTACGACGTCCGGCTCGCGGAGGCCGAGGAGACGATCGAGACGTCGCTGGCGACGCCGAGGGAGGCGGGCCTGCTGGGGACGGACGTGGGGCTGCCGATGCTCATGCTGTCCCGGCACTCCCTCGACCTCAAGGGGGAGCCGGTGGAGTGGGTGCGGTCGGTGTGGCGGGGGGACCGGTACAAGTTCGTGGCGCGGCTGAAGCGTCCTGTGGAGTAAACGTGGGAACGGCACAGGATCAGGACGATCCGGGAATAGGGGTTCCCCTGTGCTTATCCGTCACTTAGATTGCCAGCGCGTTGCGTTGGTGATCACAGTGAGGGGACGGATCCGCGATGTCAGACACCCCACCGAAGGCCGGAGATCCGGTGGTGACGCCCGTGCGCGTCGTCATCGGCCTCTGCCTGTTCGCGCCCTTCGTGGCCCTGCTGTGGGTCGGTTCGTACGCCGAAGTGAAGCCCACGTTCATCGGCATCCCGTTCTTCTACTGGTACCAGATGCTGTGGGTCGTGATCTCGACCGCGCTGACGATGACCGCGTACCGGCTGTGGCAGCGTGACCAGCGCGCCCGCAAGGGGGGTGCGGCGAAGTGAAGGACGGTGTGAACGGCGTCGCGCTCGGCGTCTTCATCTTCTTCTTCCTGGCCGTCACGGTCATGGGGTTCCTCGCGGCGCGCTGGCGCAAGGCGGAGAACGAGCAGTCCCTCGACGAATGGGGGCTCGGCGGGCGGTCGTTCGGGACCTGGGTGACCTGGTTCCTGCTCGGCGGGGACCTCTACACGGCGTACACGTTCGTCGCGGTGCCGGCGGCCGTGTACGCGGCCGGGGCGGCCGGGTTCTTCGCCGTGCCGTACACGATCCTCATCTACCCGCTGATCTTCACGTTCCTGCCCCGGCTGTGGTCCGTCTCGCACCGGCACGGGTACGTCACCACGTCCGACTTCGTGCGCGGGCGGTTCGGGTCCAAGGGGTTGTCCCTCGCGGTCGCCCTCACCGGGATCCTCGCGACCATGCCGTACATCGCGCTCCAGCTCGTCGGCATCCAGGCCGTGCTGGACGTGATGGGCGTCGGGGGCGGTGAGGACACGAACTGGTTCGTCAAGGACCTGCCCCTGCTGATCGCCTTCGGCGTGCTGGCCGCGTACACGTACTCCTCGGGGCTGCGGGCGCCGGCGCTGATCGCGTTCGTCAAGGACACGCTGATCTACATCGTCATCACCGTCGCGATCATCTACATCCCGATCAAGCTGGGCGGGTTCGACGAGATCTTCGCGAAGGCCGGGGAGAAGTACACGGCCGCGGGGGCCGGGGGGCTGGTGCCGGCCGAGGGGGCGCAGTGGACGTACGCCACGCTCGCGCTCGGGTCGGCGCTGGCGCTGTTCATGTATCCCCACTCGATCACTGCGACTCTCTCCTCGCGGAGTCGCGACGTCATCCGGCGCAACACGACGATCCTGCCGCTGTATTCCCTGATGCTCGGGTTGCTCGCGCTGCTGGGGTTCATGGCGATCGCCGCGGGCGTCAAGGTGAAGAACGGGCAGCTGGCCATCCCGCAGCTGTTCGAGAACATGTTCCCCGACTGGTTCGCGGGGGTCGCGTTCGCGGCGATCGGGATCGGGGCGCTCGTCCCGGCCGCGATCATGTCCATCGCCGCGGCCAACCTCTTCACCCGCAACATCTACAAGGACTTCATCCGCCCCGACGCGACGCCGGAGCAGGAGACGAAGATCTCCAAGCTGGTCTCGCTGCTGGTGAAGGTGGGCGCCCTCGTCTTCGTCCTCACCATGGACAAAACCGTCGCCATCAACTTCCAGCTCCTCGGCGGCATCTGGATCCTCCAGACCTTCCCCGCCCTCGTCGGCGGCCTCTTCACTCGCTGGTTCCACCGCTGGGCCCTGCTGGGCGGCTGGGCGGTCGGCATGATCTACGGCACGTTCGCGGCGTACGGTGTGGCCTCCCCCACCCAGAAACACTTCGGCGGCAGCTCGAAGGAGATCCCCGGAATCGGCGAGATCGGCTACATCGGCCTCACAGCGTTCGTCCTGAACGTGGCGGTGACGGTGGTCCTGACGTTCGTCCTGCGGGCGGCAAAGGCCCCGGACGGCGTGGACGAGACGCGCCCAGAGGACTACACGGCGGACGCGGGCGACCCGGGCGTCCAGACGGAGCTGCCGCCGGCGACCTCGGGAGCGGCCCACTAGCTCGGCGGGCGATGCCGGAGGGCGGCTGCGGGTCCGTCGTGGCTTGTCGCGCAGTTCCCCGCGCCCCTGAAAGATGCGCTGACGCGCACTTTCAGGGGCGCGTTGCTGTGGGCGCGGGCTGTATCGATTACGGACCCGCAGCAGACAGCGGGCATCGGCCACATCCAGGGGCGCGGGGCTGTATCGATGTGCGGCTCCGCGGCGTGGGCGCGACAAGCCACAACGCACTCGCAGCAGACAGCCGACACCAGCCACCATCCAGGGGCGCGGGGAACTGCGCGAGCAACCACAACGGACCCGCAGCAGACCACCGTCAGCAACCACCCCTAAGGGGCGCGGGGAACTGCGCGAACGGCCACGACGCACCCGCAGCGGCCCACCCGGAGAACCCTCCTCGACGGCCCGCATCTTCACTCTCCCCGCCCACAAGTTGACGCTCCGAAGCCGACGCGACACAACATCTGGGGTTGCCACCACGACCCGGCACTAGATGTATGCTCATGCTCGCTGTCGCCGCAGGGGAATCCGGTGCGAATCCGGAACTGTCCCGCAACGGTGTACTTGTCGTATCCGCCCCACGCGGACCGGCAAGAGTCAGTCCGAGGACCTGTCGGCAGCGATTCGCGCCCGGCCGCCCCAGGACGGCCCGGCGCGCCCTGACGTCCGGGCCTCGCGGAGTGGGCCGGGGTGCGAAACGTGCTGTGTGCTCGTGCTGCCCCCTGCCCTCGGCGAGACCCCTTGCCGAGCGAGCGGAGAGCCTCACGTGACCATCGCGCCAGCCGAACCGGCTTCAGCAGTCACCCCCGTGGAGAACGACGGTCCGGGAACCGCCCTGCTGCGGACCCTGACGGAGCTGACCGCCGACCTCCCCGACGCGGACCCCGGCCGAGTAGCCGCCGCAGCCCTCCGCGGGCGCTCCGCGCGGGCGGACGAGGCCGAGCTGCGCGAGCTGGCGACGGAGGCCGCCGCCGGCCTGATCTCCGAGGACCCGGCGTACTCCCGCCTCGCGGCCCGCCTCCTGACGATCAGCGTCCGCGCCGAGGCCGCCTCCCAGGGTGTGACGACGTTCACGGAGTCCGTGGCCGTCGGCCACCGCGAGGGCCTCATCGCCGACCGCACCGCGGACTTCGTCCGCCTGCACGCCGAGCACCTCGACGGCCTGATCGACCCCACCGCCGACGACCGCTTCGGCTACTTCGGCCTCCGCACCCTGCACAGCCGGTACCTGCTCCGCCACCCGATCACCCGCAAGGTGATCGAGACGCCCCAGCACTTCCTGCTCCGGGTGGCTTCAGGGCTCGCCGAGGACGACACCGTCCGCGCCCTGGACGAGGTCTCCGCGCTGTACGGCCTGATGAGCCGCCTGGACTACCTCCCGTCGTCCCCGACGCTCTTCAACTCCGGCACCCGGCACCCGCAGATGTCGTCCTGCTACCTCCTCGACTCCCCCATCGACGAGCTGGACTCCATCTACGACCGCTACCACCAGGTCGCCCGCCTCTCGAAGCACGCCGGCGGCATCGGCCTGTCGTACTCCCGCATCCGCTCCCGGGGTTCGCTGATCCGGGGCACGAACGGGCACTCCAACGGCATCGTGCCGTTCCTGAAGACGCTGGACGCGAGTGTCGCGGCCGTCAACCAGGGCGGGCGGCGCAAGGGCGCGGCGGCGGTCTACCTGGAGACCTGGCACTCCGACATCGAGGAGTTCCTGGAGCTCAGGGACAACACCGGTGAGGACGCCCGCCGTACGCACAATCTGAACCTCGCGCACTGGATCCCGGACGAGTTCATGCGCCGCGTGAACGCGGACCAGGAGTGGTCGCTGTTCTCCCCGTCGGACGTGCCCGAGCTGGTCGACCTGTGGGGCGACGAGTTCGACGCGGCGTACCGCAAGGCGGAGGCCGCCGGTCTCGCCAAGAAGACCATCCCCGCGCGTGACCTGTACGGCCGCATGATGCGCACGCTCGCGCAGACCGGCAACGGCTGGATGACGTTCAAGGACGCCGCGAACCGCACGGCGAACCAGACCGCCGAGCCGGGCAACGTCGTCCACTCCTCCAACCTCTGCACGGAGATCCTGGAGGTCACGGACGACGGTGAGACGGCCGTCTGCAACCTGGGTTCGGTGAACCTGGGCGCGTTCGTGACCGGCGGGGACATCGACTGGGAGCGGCTGGACGAGACCGTCCGCACCGCCGTCACCTTCCTGGACCGCGTCGTCGACATCAACTTCTACCCGACCGAGCAGGCGGGCCGCTCCAACGCGAAGTGGCGTCCGGTGGGCCTGGGCGCGATGGGTCTGCAGGACGTGTTCTTCAAGCTGCGGCTGCCGTTCGACTCGGCCGAGGCGAAGGCGCTGTCCACGCGGATCGCCGAGCGGATCATGCTCGCCGCGTACGAGGCGTCCGCGGACCTCGCCGAGCGGTCCGGCCCGCTGCCCGCCTGGGAGAAGACCCGGACGGCCCGTGGCGTGCTGCACCCCGACCACTACGGCGTCGAGTTCACCTGGCCGGAGCGCTGGGCCGCCCTGCGGGAGCGGATCGCGTCGACCGGGCTGCGCAACTCGCTGCTGCTGGCGATCGCCCCGACGGCGACGATCGCGTCCATCGCGGGCGTCTACGAGTGCATCGAGCCGCAGGTGTCCAACCTGTTCAAGCGCGAGACCCTCTCCGGGGAGTTCCTCCAGGTCAACTCGTACCTGGTGCAGGACCTGAAGGACCTCGGCGTGTGGGACGCCCGCACCCGTGAGGCGCTGCGCGACGCCAACGGCTCGGTGCAGGACTTCGTCTGGATCCCGGAGGACGTCCGCGCGCTGTACCGCACGGCGTGGGAGATCCCGCAGCGCGGCCTGATCGACATGGCCGCCGCGCGGACGCCGTACCTGGACCAGGCGCAGTCCCTGAACCTGTTCCTGGAGACGCCGACGATCGGCAAGCTCTCCTCGATGTACGCGTACGCCTGGAAGTCCGGGCTGAAGACGACGTACTACCTGCGTTCGCGCCCGGCGACCCGGATCGCCCGCGCCGCCCAGGCGCAGACCCCCATCCCGGTGCAGCAGACCGCCGACCCCGACGCGGTCGCCTGCTCCCTCGAAAACCCCGAGTCCTGCGAGGCATGCCAGTAATGACGACCGAAGCCAAGAAGAACCTGCTCGACCCGGGCTTCGAGCTGACCCTGCGGCCCATGCGGTACCCGGACTTCTACGAGCGCTACCGGGACGCGATCAAGAACACGTGGACGGTCGAGGAGGTGGACCTCCACTCGGACGTCGCGGACCTCGCGAAGCTGACGCCGGAGGAGCAGCACCTCATCGGGCGGCTGGTGGCGTTCTTCGCGACGGGTGACTCGATCGTCGCGAACAACCTCGTGCTGACGCTGTACAAGCACATCAACTCCCCCGAGGCGCGGCTGTACCTGAGCCGTCAGCTGTTCGAGGAGGCCGTGCACGTCCAGTTCTATCTGACGCTGCTGGACACGTACCTGCCCGACCCGGAGGACCGTGCCGCCGCCTTCGCGGCCGTCGAGAACATCCCCTCGATCCGCGAGAAGGCCGAGTTCTGCTTCAAGTGGATCAACGAGGTCGAGAAGCTGGACAGCCTCCAGACGCAGGCCGACCGGCGCCGCTTCCTGCTGAACCTGATCTGCTTCGCCGCGTGCATCGAGGGCCTGTTCTTCTACGGCGCCTTCGCGTACGTCTACTGGTTCCGCAGCCGGGGTCTCCTGCACGGCCTCGCGACCGGCACCAACTGGGTGTTCCGGGACGAGACGATGCACATGTCGTTCGCGTTCGAGGTCGTCGACACGGTCCGCAAGGAGGAGCCGGAGCTCTTCGACGACGCTCTCCAGCAGCAGGTCACCGACATGCTGAAGGAGGCTGTCGAGGCTGAGCTCCAGTTCGCCCGCGACCTGTGCGGCGACGGCCTCCCCGGCATGAACACCGACTCGATGCGCCAGTACCTGGAGTGCGTCGCCGACCAGCGCCTCACCCGCCTCGGCTTCGCTCCGGTCTACGGCTCCGAGAACCCCTTCTCCTTCATGGAGCTCCAGGGCGTCCAGGAACTGACCAACTTCTTCGAGCGCCGCCCTTCGGCGTACCAGGTGGCGGTGGAGGGCACGGTCGACCTCGACGAGGACTTCTGACGGCCCCGGCCGTGATATGCCGGGAGGGTGATCAGCCGTCTCCCTCTCGATGACCAACTCGACTCCCTGCGCGCGGTGTTGTCCCGCAACAGCGTCCTGACCGAGGTGCTGGAGCGGACCGCGACGATGGCGCTGCCCGGCTGGTACCTCACCGCCGGGTGCCTGTTCCAGACGGTGTGGAACGTCGTCACGGACCGGCCGCCGGCCCATGGCATCAAGGACTACGACGTCTTCTACTTCGACGACCGTGACCTGTCCTGGGAGGCCGAGGACGCCGTGATCGAGGCCGGCCGGGAG
>DATCQX010000039.1:0-5426 GCA_036569285.1 Streptomyces sp. | reverse complement strand
CTGGCGTTGGAAGGGGTAGGTGGGGAGGTCGGTTCGGCGGGCACCCGGGAAGACGGCCGACCAGTCGACGTCGGCGCCGTGGACGTGAGCCTCGGACAGGGACAACAGGAAGCGCTCCAGGCCGCCCTCGTCACGACGCAGGGAGCCGATCGCGGTGATCTCCTCGGACGTCTCCTGGACAGCCATGGCCAGCACCGGGTGAGCGCTGGACTCCACGAACAGCTTGTGACCCTGCTCGACCAGGAGGCGGACGGTCTCCTCGAAACGAACCGTCTGGCGCAGGTTGCGGTACCAGTACCCGGCGTCCATCACGCTCGTGTCGATCCGCTCGACCGTCACCGTCGAGTAGAACGGCACCTGCGACGGACGCGGGGTGATACCGGCGAGAACCTTGGCCAACTCGGCCTGGATCTCCTCCACATGGGCGGAGTGCGAGGCATAGTCGACGGGGATCCGGCGTGCGCGGAAGCCCTCCGCCTCCGCTTCAGCCAGCAGCTCATCAAGAGCGTCGACGTCACCGGAAACAACGACCGAACCCGGCCCGTTCACGGCGGCGACCGAGACACGACCCTCCCAACGAGCCAGCCGCTCTTCCACCGCATCCACCGGGAGGGAAACGGACACCATCCCGCCCCGGCCCGACAGGGCCAGCAGCGCCTTGCTCCGCAACGCCACCACCCGCGCCGCATCCTCCAACGACAACGCACCCGCCACCGCAGCCGCCGCGATCTCCCCCTGCGAATGCCCGATAACCGCAGCAGGCTCCACCCCATAGGACCGCCACAACGCAGCCAACGACACCATCACCGAGAACAACACCGGCTGAACAACATCAACCCGCTCCAAAGCGGCCTGATCGTCCAGCACATCCAGCAGAGACCAGTCCACGTACGGCTTCAGAGCCTCCGCACACGCCTGCATCGACTCCGCGAACACCGGCGACGAACCCAGCAGCTCCACCGCCATCCCCACCCACTGCGACCCCTGCCCCGGAAACACGAACACGACCTTGCGACCGCCCGCGACCCCCTGCACCACCCCAGGAGCCGACGCCCCCTCCGCCAGCGCCACCAGACCCGCACGACGGGCAGCCACATCACCCCCCACCACCGCCGCCCGATGCTCAAAACCAGCCCGACCCACAGCCAGCGAGAACCCGACATCAACCGGACTCACCCCAGGCACCGCATCAACGAACGCCAACAGATTCGCTGCCTGCGCCCGCAACGCCCCCTCGGTCTTCCCCGACAGCACCCACGGCACCACCCCCACCACCTCAACGGCAGGAACTTCCTCAACCACCGGCGCCTGCTCAAGGATCGTGTGCGCGTTGGTCCCACTCACCCCGAACGACGACACAGCCGCCCGCCGAGGCTCCCCGGTCTGCGGCCACTCAACCTGCTCGGTCAACAACGACACCGCACCGGCAGACCAGTCGACCTCAGTCGTCGGCTCGCTCACGTGCAGCGTCTTCGGCATGACCCCATGCCGCAACGCCATAACCATCTTGATCACACCACCGACACCGGCGGCAGCCTGCGTGTGCCCGATGTTCGACTTCAACGACCCGAGCCACAACGGCCGTTCGGCAGGCCGGTCCTGTCCGTACGTCGCGAGGATCGCCTGCGCCTCGATCGGGTCCCCGAGACTGGTCCCGGTCCCGTGCGCCTCGACGACGTCAACCTGCTCCGCGGACAGCCGAGCACTCTCCAGCGCCGCACGGATGACCCGCTGCTGCGAAGGCCCGTTGGGGGCGGTCAACCCGTTCGACGCCCCGTCCTGATTCACCGCGGACCCGCGTACGAGGGCGAGCACGGGGTGCCCATTCCGCCGAGCGTCGGACAACCGCTCGACCAGCAGCATGCCGACACCCTCACCCCACCCGGTGCCGTCCGCGTCCGTGGAGAACGCCTTGCAACGGCCGTCCGGGGAGAGCCCGCGCTGGCGGCTGAACTCGATGAACGAGCCGGGGCTGGACATGACGGTGACGCCGCCGGCCAGTGCCAGTTCGCACTCGCCCTTGCGCAGGGACTGCACGGCCAGGTGCAGGGTGACCAGGGAAGACGAGCAGGCGGTGTCGACCGTCACCGCGGGCCCTTCAAGCCCGAGCGTGTAGGAGACGCGGCCGGAGGCGATGCTGCCCGCGCTGCCGTTGCCGAGGTAGCCCTCCAAGCCCTGGGGCACGACGTTCAGCCGGGCGGCGTAGTCGTGGTACATCATCCCGGCGAACACGCCGGTACGGCTGCCGCGCACGGACGCGGGGTCGATGCCCGCCCGCTCGAACGCCTCCCAGGAGGTTTCGAGGAGGAGCCGGTGCTGCGGGTCCATGGCCATGGCCTCGCGCGGGGAGATCCCGAAGAAGGCGGGGTCGAACTCGGCGGCGTCGTAGAGGAATCCGCTCTCCCGGACGTACGTGGTGCCGGGGTGGTCCGGGTCGGGGTGGTACATGCCGTCCACGTCCCAGCCCCGGTTGTCGGGGAACGCCGAGATCGCGTCGGTGCCCGACGTCACCAGCCGCCAGAGGTCCTCGGGCGAGCTGACGCCGCCGGGGTAGCGGCAGGCCATGCCGACGATCGCGATCGGCTCCTGTTCGCCCGCCTCGACCTCGGCCAGCCGGTCGCGGGTCTGCTGGAGATCGGCGATGGCGCGCTTGAGGTAGGCGCGGAGCTTGTCCTCGTTGGTCTGTGCCATGTCGCGGTCAGTCGGTGACATTTCGTTCCCCCTGGTGCGTACTGAAATCCACGGTGGTTTGGAGGGCTTGCTCAGGACGCACCGAGATCACCGTCCAGCAGGGCATAGAGCTCGTCGTCCGTGGCCTCGTCGAGGTCGACGGCCGCGGGGTGGTCCTCCGTGGGGGTGTCCACCTTCGCCAGCAGTTTCCGCAGCCGTGCCGCGAGCCGGGTGCGGGTGTCCTCGGCGGTGACCGCGGACAACGCGGCCTCCAGCCGGTCGAGTTCGGCGAACACCGCCGGCTGCGCCTGCTCCACGGGCAGTTCGGCGAGCAGGTGGCCGGCGAGTGCGGCCGGGGTCGGGTAGTCGAAGATCAGCGTGGCCGGCAGCCGCAGTCCGGTCGCCGCGCTGAGCCCGTTGCGCAGTTCGACCGCGGTCAGCGAGTCGAACCCGAGGTCGCCGAAGGCTTTGTCCTCCTCGACGGCCTGTGCGCTCGCGTGGCCGAGCACGGTGGCGGCGTGGGTGCTGACCAGGTCGAGCAGCAGTGCCGCGCGCTCCTGCTCGGTGAGTCCGGCCAGCCGCTCCCGCAGGGAGCCGCCGTCGGCCGGGCCGGCCGTCTGGCGGGCCGGGGTGCGGACCAGGCCGCGCAGCAGCGGGGGCACCGGTGCGCGGACCGCGTCGAGGTCCAGCCGGATCGGTACCGCCACGGGCTCGGCCAGGGCGTGGGCCGCGTCGAACAGGGTCAGGCCCAGCTCGGGGGTGAGCCCGGCGACGCCGGACCGCTGCATCCTGGTCAGGTCGGTGTCGCCGAGGTCGCCCGCCATGCCGCCGTCCTGCGCCCACAGGCCCCAGGCCAGGGAGAGCCCGGCACGCCCCTGTCGGCGGCGGTGGTGCGCGAGCGCGTCGAGGAAGGCGTTGGCGGCGGCGTAGTTGGCCTGGCCGGCGCTGCCCATGGTGGCCGCGGCCGACGAGAACAGCGTGAACATCGCCAGGTCCGCGTCACCGGTCAGCTCGTGCAGGTTGAGCGCGGCGTCCACCTTGGGCCGCAGCACGGTGTCCATCCGCTGCGGCGTCAGCCCTTCGAGCACGCCGTCGTCGAGCACGCCCGCGGTGTGCACCACGGCGGTGAGCGGGTGCTCCCCGGGTATCCCGGCCAGCAGGCCGGCCAGCGCATCACGGTCGGCCACATCGCAGGCGACCACCCGAGCCTCGGCACCCAACTCGCCGAGTTCCTTCACGAGTTCGGTGGCACCGGGCGCCGCTTCACCCCGACGGCTGGTCAGCAGCAAATGCCGGACACCGTGAGCGGTCACCAGATGCCGGGCCACCAGCCGGCCGAGGGTACCGGTGGCCCCGGTCACCAGCGCCGTACCGGACGGGTCGAGGACCGGCGCCGCGCCCTCCTCCGGCTGCCCGGCCCTGGCCAGCCGGGCCGCGAGCACGGTTCCCTTACGGACGGCGAGCTGCGGTTCGCCGGTGGCGACGGCGGCGGCGAGAGCCTGATGGGAGACGGCGTGATCGTCAGTGTCGACGAGCACGAACCGGCCGGGGTGCTCGGACTGCGCCGAACGGACCAGCCCCCACACGGCGGCACCGGCGAGGTCGGACAACTCGTCGTCGGCGCCGGTGGCGACGGCACCGCGAGTCAGCAGCACCAGCCGGGACGAGGCGAACCTCTCCTCAGCCAGCCACTGCTGAACCAGGTCGAGCACCTGGTGCGTCGCGGCGCGAACCGCGTCACTGTGCGCGGGCCCTGCCTTCCCCGCCGTCTCGCCGACGCGGACCAGCACCAGTTCAGGGACCTCGGTCGCGGCGAGCGCGGCCAGGTCCTGGCACGTCTCGACGGAGCAGCCGCCGTCCCGCAGCCCGGCGGCGAGGTCGTCGGCGGGTTCGGTGGCGGCGGGTTCGGTGGCGGCGGGTTTGGTGGCGGCGGGTTCGGTGGCGGCGCCCAGCAGCGCCACCCGGCCGATCGCCGGTCCGGCCGCGACCTCGGCCCAGTCCACCCGGAACAGGGCGTCGTGGTGCACGGCCTTGGCGTTGTTCAACTGCTCCACGGACAGCGGACGCAGCACCAGCGACGCGACGGACGCGACCGGCGCACCGGTGCCGTCGGCCACCAGCACCGACACCGCGTCCTGCCCGGCGGGCGAGATCCGCACCCGCAACGCGCCCGCGCCCTGCCCGTGCAGAGCCACACCACGCCAGGCGAACGGCAGCCGGGCCGGACCCGAGTCGGCGAAGAAGTCACCCTTGCCGACCGCGTGCAGCGCGGCGTCGAGCAACGCCGGATGCAGCCCGAACTGACGGGCGTCACCCTGGAGTTCGTCCGGCAGAGCGACCTCGGCGAAGACGTCGTCCCCCTGCCGCCACACCGCGCGCAGCCCCTGGAACGCCGGCCCGTAGCCGTACCCGGAATCGACCAGACGCCGGTAGTAACCATCGACGTCCACCGCCACAGCGTCAGCGGGCGGCCACGTCCCGCCGAGCCCGCCGGGCGCCACCGCGTCCGGGATCAGCAGGCCGTCGGCGTGCCGGGTCCAGGGCTGTTCGTCGGCGCGTGCGGGCCGGGAGTACACCCGCACCGGTCGCGCACCGGCGTCGTCGGGTTCGCCGACGGTGACACGCAAATGGACACCACCACGCTCGGGCAGGACCAACGGCGCCTCAAGCGTCAACTCCTCCAACACACCACACCCCACACCCACCCCCGCATGCACCGCCAACTCCACAAACGCCGTACCCGGCAACAACACCGA
>DATCQX010000038.1:0-4993 GCA_036569285.1 Streptomyces sp. | reverse complement strand
ACCCCCAGCACCAGCCCCACCAGCACACTCACCACGGTCACAACTCCCGCCACGGAAGCCGTCCGCACCGCCCCGTGCCCGAGCCGCGCCAGCATGTCCCGCCCCAACGAGTCCGTCCCCAGGGGGTGTTGAAGAGACGGCGCCAACAACCGTGCCGCGGTGTCCACTTGAGAGGGATCCCGCGACAGCCCGGCGACGACGACGGCCGTCAACACCGCCGCGCATCCCACCGCGAGCCCCCGCAGGGGCCGCACCTCCACCACCGGCAGCGCGGGCAGCGCCCCGTCCCGCAGGGCGGGCCCGAGCAGCACCCGGCACATTCCCCTGATCGCCAGCCCGGCCCCCACCCCCAGCAGCACCAGCACCAGCGTCACCGTCTGGAGCGGTGGCAGATCCTGTGCCAGCGCCGTGTCCAGCGCGAGCCGCCCGAGTCCGGGAATGTTGAAGATCTTCTCGACGGCGACCGATCCGCCCACCAGCCCCACGACGGTCGGCAGCAGCCCCGGCAGCACCCCGGGCAACGCCCGCCGCAGCGCGTTCCGCACGACATACCGCCGAGGCATCCCGAACGCGCGGGCGGTCCGCGCCCACGGCTCCCGCAGCGCCCCCGGCAACGCCTGCTGGAGCAGCCCCCCGATCATCGCCCCCGACGGCACCCCCAGCGCCAGCGCGGGCAGCGCCATCGACGACGGCCCCTCCCACCCGCTGGACGGGAACCACCCGAGCCACACCCCGCCGACCAGCGCCAGCAGGGAGGCCAGCAGGAACTTCGGCAGCGCGGCGAGCGCGGCGGCGGTCACCCCGCCACTCGCCCGCCCCCGGTACAGGGCCGGCCCGCACACCAGCGCGGCCACCAGGACGGTGACCGCGAGCGCGCCCAGCATCATCGTCGCCGACACCGCGAACGCGTCGGAGACCTGCGGCCACACCGCTTCCCCGGACACCCACGACGTCCCCGCGTCCCCGCCGAGCCACCGCACGAGATGCGCGAACGGCCCCTCGTCCAGACCGAGTTGACGGCGGACGGCGGCCAACTGCCCCGGCGTCGGGTCCTGGTCGCCCGAGCGCGCGCGAAGGACCGTCAGCGCGGGGTCGGTTCCGGAGAGCCAGGGCAGTGAGGTGACGGCGGCGAGGAGGGCGCCGCCGGCCAGGAGACGGCCCAGCGCCGTGCGGGACGGCCTCACTTCAGGTGCGTACCGGCGTCGACGAGAGAGCGCTCACGCGGGTCGAGCGACACGCCCTCGACGTTCGCCGCGATCCCCTGGACGACCTTCTCGTGCACGAGCGGCACCACGGCGTCCGTCCGCAGGATCTCCGCCTCGGCCCGCATGATCTTCTTGTGCCGCGCGTCCGGATTCCCCTCCACGGCGGCGGACTTGATCGCCTGGTCGACCTTCGGGTCCTTCAGCCCGGCGATGTTGTACACGCCGTCGCTCGTGAAGTCGCTCGCGAGGTAGGCGACCGCGTCCCCGGTGTCGAGGAGCGTCACCCGGGAGAACACGAGCGCGTCGTACTTCCCGGCGAGGAGGTCGGCCTCCATCTGCGTGTACTCGCGGACGTCCTGCTTCACCGTGAACCCGGCCTTCTCCAGCTGCTGCTGGAGCACGGTCGCGGCCTCGGGCAGTTCGGCCCGGTTGGTGTAGGTGGCGAGCCGGACGGTCGTCCCCTTCGCGACCTTCGCGGCGGCCGGACGTCCCGTCACGGCGACCCGGTCGGCCTTCGCCCACGGCACGGCGGGCCCGAACAGGCCCTGCGCGGCGTCCGCGTACCCGCCGAACACCGAGCCGACGAGCGCCGAACCGTCCACGGCGGCGCGGGCGGCGGCCCGCAGGCCGGCGTTCGCGAACGTGCCGCCGCGGGTGTTGAGGACGAGGCTGTCGGTGCGCACCGACGGCACCTCGTGCCGGGTCGTCGCGTCGAGGAGCTTCGCCTGCGCCGTCGGGATCCACTCCGCGATGTCGACGTCCTTGCTCCGCAGGGCGTTGGTGCGGGCGGTGCCGTCGGCGATCCAGGTGACGTCGATGCCGGGGGCCTTCGCCTTGCCGCCCCAGTAGCCGTCGTAGCGGTCGAGGGTGGCGCCGGTCTTGCCGGTCAGTTTGGTGATCTCGAAGGGTCCGGTGCCGGTGCCGACCGGGGTGGCGGAGCCGTTCGCGCCGTACGCCTTCGCGGAGAGGATGCCGAGGGCGGGGCTCGCCAGGCGCAGGGGGAGGACCGGGTCGGGGGTCTTCGTGGTGAGGGTGACGGTGTCGGCGTCGTCGGCCTTCGCCGTCAGGGTGACGTCGCTGAGGACACGCGGCCTGGGCGCGGCGGAGGCGGCGTGGCCGAGGGCGTTCACGACCGACTCGGCGGTCACCGGGGTGCCGTCCTGGAAGGTCGCCTTGCGCAGCTCGAACGTCCAGGTCGTCGGGTTCGCCTGTTTCCAGGACGTGGCCAGCGCGGGCGCGGCGGCGCCGTTCTCGTCGAGGGCGGTGAGGCCCTCGGTCACCGAGAGCTTGCTCAGGACGGTCGCGTCGTTGCTGTAGGGCGACAGCGCCTGCACCGGGGGGACCGCGAGGGCGACTCGCAGCCGGCCGTCCCCCGAACCCTGAGCGGACTGCGCACCGCCCGAGGAGAAACAGCCGGCCAGCAGCGGGGTCAGGGCGAGCGCCGCGAGCAGACCGCGGGAGGTGGTGCGCATGGGTGTCCTGTCGTACGGGGAACGAACACGCCCCGGAGTACGGACATATGTCGGTACGACCGCCCGGGACGATCACACCTTATAAGGCAAGCCTTACCAATCCTTCACCCGGGGTCCGGGAGGCCGTCCCCCGGACGGAACTCGGTCGTTGACCAGGACGAACCGACCCCTGCGCAGGAAGGAACCGCCGTGGACGAGACCGTCACCGTCGAGATGCCGGGAGAGTGGCTGCCCAGAGAGGAGTGGGTGAAGACCCAGCCGCAGGCCCTGATGGCGTCCTGCGTCCTCCTCCTGGACGGCGAGGGCCGCGTCCTCCTCCTGCGCTACGGGCCCGGCCAGCCCGCCGCCGGGGACTGGTGGCTCCCCGGCGGCATGCTCGACCACGGCGAGGACCCCTGGACGGCGGCCCGCCGCGAACTGCGCGAGGAGGCGGGCCTCGGCCTCCCCGGCGGACCGCGCCTGATCGGCATCGACCACCGCGCGGACGTCCAGGGCACCGGCCCCGTCCTCGACTGCTACTTCCACGGCGGGACGCTGGCCCCGGGCGCCGCCGTCCGCCTCAGCGACGAACACGACCGGTACGCCTTCCACCACCTCGCCGACCTCGGCGACCTGCTCACCCCGCCCCACCTGCGGACCCTGCGGGCGCTGTACGAGGCGGCGGCGACCGGTACGACCGTCTGCCTGAAGGAGGGGAACCCCCTCTAGACGGCCGTCGCCGGGAACGTCGGGTACTCCACCCCGGAGACGTGCTGGACGACCCGCACGACCTGGCAGGAGTACCCGAACTCGTTGTCGTACCAGAGGTAGAGGATCGCGTTGTCGCCCTCCACCTTCAGCGCGCCCGCGTCCACGATCGAGGCGTGCCGGGAGCCGATGAAGTCGCTGGAGACGGCGTCCGGCGCGGTCGTGAAGTCGATCTGACGGCGCAGCGGCGAGGTCAGGGACACCTCGCGGAGGTAGTCGTGGACCTCCTCGCGGGTGGTCTCGCGGGCGAGCTGGAGGTTGAGGATCGCGATGGAGACGTCCGGGACGGGCACCCGGATCGAGCTGCCGGTGATCCTCGCCTTCAGGACGGGCAGCGCCTTCGCGACGGCGGACGCGGCGCCCGTCTCGGTGATGACCATGTTGAGCGGCGCGGACCGGCCCCGGCGCTCGGACTTGTGGTAATTGTCCAGCAGGTTCTGGTCGTTGGTGAAGGAGTGGACCGTCTCGACGTGCCCGCGCTCCACGCCGAACGCGTCGTCCATCGCCTTCAGCGGCGGCACGATCGCGTTCGTCGTGCAGGACGCGCAGGACAGGATCCGCTCGTCCGGCTTGATCGTGTGGTGGTTGACGCCGTGCACGATGTTCGGGACGTCGCCCTTGCCGGGCGCGGTCAGCAGCACCTTGTCGACACCGGGCCGCAGGTGCGCGCTGAGGCCCTCGCGGTCGCGCCACTTGCCGGTGTTGTCGATGAGGATCGCGTTCGAGACGCCGTACGCCGTGTAGTCGATCTCGGACGGGTCGTCCGCGTAGATGACCTTGATCTCGTTGCCGTTGGCGGTGATCGTGCCGGCCGCCTCGTCGACGGTGATCGTGCCGTGGAACTGGCCGTGGATCGAGTCCCGGCGCAGCAGCGAGGCCCGCTTGACGAGGTCGCCGGGGCCGCCGCCGCGCACGACGATCGCGCGGAGCCTGAGGCCGTTGCCGGAGCCGGACTTCTCGATCAGCAGGCGCGCGACGAGCCGTCCGATGCGGCCGAAGCCGTACAGGACGACGTCCCTCCCCGCGCCGCGCTCGATCTTGTCGGCGCCGGTCGCCCCGGCCACCGCGTCGGCCGTGAACTCCTCGACGCTCAGGCCGCGTTCGTCGGTGCGGTAGGTCTCCGCCAGGAGCCCGAGGTCGATCTGTGAGGGGCCGAGGTCGAGCGTGGTGAGCGCGCGGAGGAACGGCATGGTCTCGGTGACGGACAGCTCCTCGCCCGCGATCTGCCGGGCGAACCGGTGGGTCTTCAGGATGCTGACGACCGACTTGTTCACCAGGGAGCGGCTGTGCACGAGGACGGTCACGTCCCGTTCACGGTGCAGCTTCCCGATGACCGGGATCATCGACTCCGCGGTCTCCTCGCGGTTCATCCAGTTGGTGAACGAGTCCTCGTTGACAGTCACAGGGCTCTCTTTCGAGCTAGACGACGCTCATCTGCGGTGCTCATATGGTAACCCGGTGTTCATATGAGCAGAACGCGGGGTTCGTGGCGCCCATCTGCGGCTTCCGGCCCCGGGAGTTCACGGCTTGCGGTCCCGGGGAATCCCCAGCGCGCACACCGCCCCCGCG
>DATCQX010000037.1:0-5151 GCA_036569285.1 Streptomyces sp. | reverse complement strand
CAGCGAGAACGTCACCGCCTGGCCCGGACGGCCGTTCGCCACGCAGGAGTTGGGGAGGCACTCGGTGTACGGGGCGCCGATCGCGATCCGCGGAGGCTTCGGCGCCGTCGTGTCGACCTTGAAGTAGCAGTACGTGGTCGTCTCGGGGCTCATCAGGTAGCTGGCGCCGTTGTTGTAGTACGACCAGGTCCAGGCGTGGTACCGGTACAGGACGCCGTCGGTCAGCTTCGACCACTTCAGCGCCACCGTCGCGTTGTCGGCCGTGTATCCCGTCGAGGGACGCAGCGAACCGTTGCCCGCTGTCGTGTCCGACCAGGTGCCGTTGCTGTTCTGCTGGTCCAGGTCGAAGAAGATCCGCAGCTGCGCGTCCTTCTCACCGCCCGGCTTGGTCTGCGCTGCGGCCCGCAGCAACGGCTCGGGGTCGGAGACGACCGCCGGCTTCTTGCTGTCCTTCTCGCACGCCGTGCCCGAACCCGTGGCCAGGCCCACGCCCGTCGGCTTGTCCGGGAGGCCCACGAAGTTGATGGCGAGCGTCGCGTTGTTCTTGAAACGCTTCCATGCCGACGGATCGGACTCGTCGTGCGCCCGGATCTCCAGCGTGAGCCGGGAGAACTTCCCCGCCGCGAAGTCCGCGACCGTCGGCGTCAGGTTCTGCCACGACTTCTTCGGGTCGTCGTTGAACTCGATCTGGGCGTTGGGGGAATCCGGGTCGCACAGGGAACCGCGCCCGGCGGACACGTTCACGTCCGCCATCCAGTCCCGCTCCTTGGGGCGCGTCGACCACGTGGTGGAGGACGAGATGTCGTCGGTGCGGACCAGGTCCACCACACGCGGGGAGCACTGGAACGCCCACGGCTCGGTGATCCGGAACGTGGCGTCCAGGACCTTCTTGCCCCTCAGGTTGTCCGGCGCGAACTCGAAGTACAGCTTCTGCACATACCCCGGACCGCAGTAGTACCCGCTCCAGGTACCGCACTTGCCGGCGCCCTTGCCCTGGTTGTCGTCGCCGTTGTCCCACCCGTACGACTCGTAGCCGTCGCTGCGCAGGAGCGTGCGCTCCGACTCGCCCCAGGAGACGACCGGGTCGATGAAGACGGGGAACGCGGACTTGGCGGTCTTGGTCAGCATGTCGCTGTCCGGGATGACCGACAGCGAGTTCTCGGCGACCTCGACGTCCATGCGGGCCACCGTGTCGCCCTGACCCGGTTCGCGGCCCGAACCCGACGGCGCCGTCTCCGAGGGGTCGGACGGATCGCCCGTACCGGAGTCGGCAGCCCGCACCGTCATGAACTGCGTCTGCGTCCCCGACGCCGACCCCGCCGAGTCCCACATCCGGGCGGGCGGCGACTTGAACACCGTACGGCCGCTGTCGTCGACCGCCATGAGGTTGCCGGACGCGCCTTCATGGACGTCCAGGCCCTCGGACTTCATCCCGAACGTGAGCTTCTTGACCGCGTCGCTCGCCGCCGCCTCGGGGGTCTTGACCACGAACACCGGCTGGAAGCTCTCCGGGGTGACCGTCACCTTCAAGTCGACGCCCGACAGCACATCGGCGTACACGGCGCTGGCGCCGTCCAGTTGGGGTGCCGGAAGCGCGCCCGGCCAGCGCAGCTCCAGAGACCTGCCTTCGTCCTCGATCCGGGCCAGGGGGGTCTTGTCACCTCCGGCGGAGAGCGCCATCCGCACGGCAGCCGCCTTCGGCGCCACCGAACCGTCGGCGCGCTTCTCCAGCGTCGCGTCGGGCGTCGTCCAGGTGCCGTCGGGCTTCGCCACACGCACCGGGACGGCCGACTCCTCCAGCGTGAACGTGTATCCGTCGGGGTTGGCGTAGACCGTCGCCCGCTCGGTCCGCTCGCCCGTCACCTCCACACGCCGGCCCGACTCCTGGGCCTTCGCCAGCGCTGTCTGGCCCTCACTCGGCGAGGTCTGGTCGTCCGTCACGGACGCGGATGCCTGTGGAACAGGGAACGCCGTGATGGTCAGGGCCATGCAAACGGCGAGCGCGGCGCCCGACCCTGTTCGCCGTCTGCGTCTCAGACGTCCGGCCGTGCCCCTGTTTCCCCACCCGAACTGCATGAAGCTCCGCCCCCAGAATCAACAAGATTCACAAAAAGTAAGCACATTCAAACCACACACTTACCTGCGGTCAAGGAATATTTACCGTCCGCGAGGACGCTCGGCCGTCGCATCCCGGAGGGCGTGACTGGCGGGCACCCGGCGGGGTGCGGCAGCGACGAGAGTGCCCGAGACACCCTCACCCTTATCGAACTCACGTGCCAATCAAGGAAGTTCAGGAGCGGCAGAACGGGAAGGGCAATATTCGAGCCCCAGAGGTGGCGAGGGGCACACCAGGGCCATCAACCGGCCGGGCCAAGGGACCGGACTCCCTCCCAATGACGAAGATCACAAGACTGGCGTCCGCCTGGACCGAACCTTGGGGTGCGCGCTGACGGCGTCGCTGCCGCACTCTTTCCGCCGGCTCCGGTGCGACACAAACCCGCACCGCACATGCGCCCAGCCATGTTCTACGGCTCCTGGCCCGGCCACCACAGTGCCCGGCTTGCGGGTCAGGACAGCCACGGCGCGCGCCCGCCGCTGCGTCGTCATTCCGGCTGGAGCAAATCCCGCTGACCTCCCTCACGAACCGGCGGCTCAGGGAGCATCTCGATCTCCTGCCGTCGGCGGGCCCGTGAGTTATGCGTACCGCCCCAGCTCACCCGCCCGCAACGTCGCCCTGTCGCGCACCCCGATCACATACTTGTCCATGTCCCTGAAGTAGAAGACCCGTTGACCCAGCTCGTCCGTCAACGGCCCTTTGATCGCCCCGGCCCGGTACCGCACCCGCTCGTAGAACTCGTCGAAGTCGTCAACGGTCAAATACAGCACCCCAGCCATCCCGACCGGCACCCCGGCGAGCTGCGGCAGCCACTCCTTCAGCTCCGCGTTGCTCCGGATCAGCCCGCAGAACTCCCCCTGGTACAGGAGCATATGGACGTCATCGCCGGGCCGGGCAAGGCTGGAGTCGACTTCGAAGCCGAGACTCATGTAGAAGCCGATGCTCTCGGCGGTGTCGCGGACGCTGATGCAGGGCGTGAACGGCATGACGGCCTCCTGATGCTCGGCGGACGGGAACCACTCTGCGGCACGCGGCCCTTTGTCGCTGGTACTTCCACGTGCAGGGCAAGGCATGCCGGACATCACCGCCGGTGGACCGTGACCGAGGTGAAGACCGGGGTGGTGCGGACGAGGTGGGCGGTGCCCGGCACATCCGGGTAGCGGCCGATGCTCGCCCACACCGCCCACGCGGACAGTGCGCCGAGGTCGTCGTTGCCGACGAGGCCTGCGGGGTCGTCCGTGAAGAGGGTGGCGAGGGCGCGGTGGACGGTGTCGCGGACGCGGTCGGGGCGGGCGGCGTAGGCGTAGGCCCAGGGGGTGCCGAAGGACGGCTCGTTGCCGAGGTAGGCGTACGGCCGGTGGGGGCCCGCGTTGAGTTCGGTGAAGAACGTGTCGAGGCGGGCGGTCGCGGCGTCGGTGCCGCCCATCGTCGCGAAGAGGCCCGGCAGGTCGTGGGGGACGAGCCACGCGTACTGGGCGCCGTTGCCCTCGACGTACTCGGCGGTCTGGGCGGGGTCGTAGGGCGGCCAGGTGCCGTCCGCCGCGCGGGGCTGGAGTGTGCCGGTGGCGGGGTTGACGAGGTTGCGCCAACTGCCTGAGGCGCGCAGCAGCATGTCGTACGCGTCCTGGTCGCCGAGGCGCTGGGCGAGGCGGGCCAGCGCGTGGTCGGCGACGGCGTATTCGAGGGTCGTGGAGACGGAACCCCACACACCCCGGGTGCCGGTGGGGATGTAGCCGAGGGTGTCGTACCGCTCGTGCCCGGGGCGCTGACGGTCGTCCCGGCGGCCGGCCAGCGCCGCGCGCAGCAGGGCCCGGGCGTCGAAGTCGGTGGCGCCGAAGGCGTGGACGGCGGCGGCGATCGTCGGCAGCGGGTCGCCGACCATCACGCCGGTGCCGCCGTTCGCGAGGGTCCAGCGGTCGAAGTACCCCGCCTGGAGGCCCTGTTCGACGATCGACTGAGCGATGTCGGAGGCTTCGCGCGGGGCGATCAGCGCGAGGAGCTGGACCTGGCCCCGGTAGACGTCCCAGCCGGAGAAGTCGGCGTACTGGTCGTGTCCCGGGCGGGTGCGGTGGACGTCACCGTCCATGCCGGTGTAACGGCCGTCGGTGTCGCTGAAGACGCTGGGGTGCAGCAGCGAGTGGTACAAGGCGGTGTAGAAAACCCGGCGTTGAGTGCGCGTCCCGCCGGTGACGGCGATGCGGGACAGCCAGTCGTTCCAGCGGGCGCGTGCGGTCGTCCGGACCGTGTCGAACGGCAGGGTCCGCTGTTCGGTCCACGCGTTGCGGCGGGCGCCCTCGACGTCGACGAAGGAGACGCCGACGCGGACGGTCACCTCGCGGACCTCGGGCGCGAAGGAGAGCAGCGCGGCGCCCGGTCTGCCGTCCGGGTGGACGGCGCGGGCGAAGGGGCGGTCGAACTCGGCGTGGAAGTAGAGGCGGTAGCGGTTGCGCTTCTTGCAGAAGCGTCCGCTGTCGCTGTACCCGGACAGGGTGCGCCTGCCGATGTCGACGGCTCCGGTCGCCGCGTTGAACGCCCGGCCCGCGTCCACGCTCAGCGCGGCGGGGCGGGTGTCGTCGAGCGGGTAGGTGAAGCGGGCGATGCCCGAACGGCGGGTGGCGGCGAGTTCGGTGGTGATGCCGTCGTCGAAGGTGACCCGGTAACTGCCGGGCGCCGCCTGCTCGTCGGCGTGGGAGAAGGTGCCGTACGCGGCCGGTCCGGTGCCGAGGGACGGCAGGAAGGGGATGTCGCCGTAGGCGGCGCACCCGGCTCCCGAGAGGTGCTTCAGGCTGAACCCCCGGATGCGGTGATCCCCGTACGCGTACCCCCCGTGCTGATAGGTCACCGTGTCAGGACTCCACTGCACCCCACCGAGCGGCGCCGCCGCCCCCGGAAACGTGTTGCCCGCCCCGCCCCCGTGCCCGAAGTCGGTCCCACCCGGCGCGGTCCCGACGAACGGATCCACGAAAGCGGCGGGATCGTCGAGAGCGGACGCGGTGGGCGCGACCCCCGACACCACCAGAACCACCGCCACCACC
>DATCQX010000036.1:0-4812 GCA_036569285.1 Streptomyces sp. | reverse complement strand
AGGCGGCGAAGCTCGGGGCGGATCTGCTGGTGCTGGACAGTCCCGTGCTCGCGGAGGTGCTGTTCGCCACGGCCCGGCCGGCGCTCGTCGTCGGCTGCTTCTCCACCGCGCTGTTCACGGCGAAGGAGTTCTACGACATTCTGGTGGCGCGGGTGGGCACGCAGTTGCTCCTCGACCGGCTCACCCCGTTCCAGAACAGCAACCGGGTGCCGGTGGTCCTCGCGGACGCGCTGCTGCCCGATCTGGAGAAGAAGGACGAACCTGTCGCGATCGACGAGTTGATCGAGACGATGGGGTTCGTGATGCAGGCGCAGATCTATCCGCACCTGCGGGACACGGCGGAGCGGTACCTGAGCACTCGGCTGAGCCCGCGTACGCAGCGGTTCTTCCGGCGGCGGCGGTTGACGGCGCTGGGGCTGCCCGGGGGGATTCCGGCGCGGCTGGCGTTCCTGCCGCGCAACGCCGCGGCGCGGAGGGTCGTCCGGCGGGCTCGGGCGTTGAAGAAGAAGGCTGTGCGGAAGTGAGGGCAGCCGGTACAGGGGTGAAACCCCGGCTCCGATGAACATACGGCGACGGGCGGGCGAATGGTCATCCGATCGCACCGGCGGCGCTCGCCCGGCGTCCTAACATCCCCATGACCACCCCGCCTTACGAGGGAATCAGCGTGACCGAGACGGTCGTACGAACCGAGCAGCCCCCCGCCGAGGCCGCGGCGGCGCCCAAACCGCCCCGGGAGAACCGGCTGCGGGCCCTCGACGGGCTGCGGCTCGTGGCCGCGCTCATGGTCGCGGTGTACCACTACGCGGGGCGTGGGGCGCAGGTCTCGACGTCCTGGGGCGCGGATCCCCGGTACGAGTTCCCGACGCTGCACACCTTCGCGACGTACGGCTGTCTCGGCGTGCAGGTCTTCTTCGTGATCAGCGGGTTCGTGATCTGCATGAGCGGCTGGGGGCGGTCCCTGAAGTCGTTCTTCGCGTCCCGGGTGTCGCGGCTGATGCCCGCGTACTGGTTCGCGGTGGCCCTGCTCATCGTGGTCATGGCGCTGCCCGGCGTGCCGTTCAAGGGGGTCTCCCCCAGCGACGCGCTGGTCAACTTCACGCTCCTCCAGCAGCCGATCGGCGCCGAGCGCGTGCTCGGGGTGTGCTGGACGCTGTGGGTGGAGATCCGGTTCTACGCCCTGTTCGCGCTCCTCGTCGTCATCCCGGGCGCCAACCGCCGCCGGGTCCTGACGTTCTCGATCGGCTGGCTGTTCGCCATAGCGATCACGCAGGCCGCGCACCAGCCCCTGCTGGACCTGATCGTGATGCCCGAGTACGCCCCCTACTTCATCGGCGGCATGGGCCTCTACCTGGTCCACCGCGACCGGAGCGACATCTACGCCTGGGGCCTCACGGGCGCCGGCTTCCTCATCGGCCAGCACTACGCCGTCAAGGGCCTGTGGAACGCCGACGACCCGAACGCCTTCGCCCACCGCACGACCCTCGGCATCGTCGCGATCGTCGCCTTCGCCTTCATCTCGGTCGCCGTCATCGCCCTGGGCTGGCTCAACTGGGCGAACTGGCGCTGGCTGACCCTCGCCGGCGCCCTCACGTACCCGTTCTACCTCCTGCACGAGCACCTGGGCTGGGTCGTCATCTGGGCCCTGCACCGCAAGCTGGAGATCCCGGCGATCCCGACGTTCTTCCTGACGATCGGGGGGATGCTGACACTGGCGTACCTGATCTACCGGTTGATCGAGAAGCCGCTGACTCCCAAGCTGCGGACGGCACTTCTGAAGTCCCGCTAGTCCTTCTGGCGGTACCTCGCGGCGATCCCGTCCACGATGATCTCCACGCCCTCCGCGAAGTGCCGGTCGTAGTCGGCTCGGCGTTCGCCGGAGAGGGACACGATGCCCTGTTCCTCGATGACGAAGCCGACGGTGTAGTGGGTGGCGGTGGTCCAGGCCCGCACCCCGTCGGCCATCGAGAACCCCGCGTCGAGGAAGAAGCGCAGGTTCACCTCCATGCGGACGGCGTGCTCGGTGCTGGTGAAGCGTGAGCCGCTGAAGACCTTCGCGCCGTCGCGGTAGGACAGCAGGGCGGCGCGCAGGGAGACGCAGGCGCCCCTGATCCGGTCCTGCCAGGTGTCGCCCGGGTCGGGGACGGTGCCCGACTCCATGCGGCGGAACATCACCGTCGCCATCTCGTCCAGCAGCGCCTGCTTGTCCTTGAAGTGCCAGTACAGGGCGGGTGCTTTGACGTCCAGCTCTTTGGCGATGGCCCGCAGGGTGAGCCCTTCGAGGCCGACGTCGTTGAGCAGTGCCAGGGCGGTTTCGGCTACGCGGGTGCGGTCCAGGGGGGCGCGGCGTTCGGTCGTCCGGCGTTCTGTCGTCACGGGAAACAGCTTGACAGCTTAACGGCGTTAAGGGCACCTTCGTAGGCACGGGAACTTAACAACGTTAAGGAGACGACCGTGCAGCACACCGACGTCCTCGTCATCGGCGCCGGCCCCACCGGCCTCACCCTCGGCATCGACCTCGCCCGCCGCGGCGTCGACGCCCTCGTCGTGGAGAAGGGCGACACCCTCTCCCCAGGCTCTCGCGGCAAGGGCCTGCAACCCCGCACCCTGGAGGTCTTCGAGGACCTCGGCGTCGTCGAAGAGATCCTCGCGGCAGGCGGCCCCTACCCCCTCAGGGCGAACTGGAAGGACGGCGTCCGGCTCGACGAGGAGCAGATGTTCGACCCCGCGAAGGACGGCGAGGAAGGCTCCCGCTTCACGATCCCGTGGATGATCCCCCAGTGGCGCACCCAGGAGATCCTGCACGACCGACTGCGCGCCCTCGGCGGCCAAGTCCTTTTCTCGCACGAGGCGTTGACACATCGTCAGGACGACGCCGGCGTCACCGTCACCTTCAGCGGCGGGACGGCGATCCGCGCCCGGTACGTCGTCGCGGCGGACGGCGGACGCTCACCCCTGCGCCAGTCCCTCGGCATCGGGATGACCGGCGACGGGGCGCCCGAGGCGGACCTGTTCCTCGTCGGAGACGTCCGCGTCCCGGGCCTCGCCCGCGACGGCTGGCACTTCTTCCACGCCGAGGCGGGCATCCTGGGCCTGTGCCCGCTCGCCGGCACCGACCAGTTCCAGCTGATCGTCCAACGCCCCTCCGGGGAAGCCTCGTTGGAGACAGTCGACGCGCTCCTGCGGGAGCGCACCCACCTCACCGGCGCGACCGACCTCACCTGGCACTCGGTGTTCCGCCCCCGCACCGCCCTCGCCGACCGCTTCCGCGCGGGCCGCGTCTTCCTCGCCGGAGACGCCGCGCACGTCCACCCGCCGACCGGCGGCCAGGGCCTCAACACCAGTGTCCAGGACGCCTACAACCTCGGCTGGAAACTGGGCGCGGTACTGAAGGACGCGCCCGTCGCGCTGCTCGACACGTACGAGGAGGAGCGCAGGGCGAACGCCACCGGCATGCTCGCGCTCGCGACGGCCGTCCAGCGCGGGGAGGTGCGGCGGGGCCGGGCCACCCGCCAACTCGACCTGAACTACCGGGAGTCGACACTGTCCCGCGAGACCAGGCAGGCGCCGTCCGGCCTACGCCCCGGCGACCGCGTCCCCGACACCCTGCACGGCATCGACCTCCACGCCCTGATCCAGGGCCCCCACTGGACCGAACTCACCCTCCCCGAGGGCGTGTTCCTCGTCCGCCCGGACGGGTACGTCGGCTGGGCGGGAACCTCTCGCGAGGGCCTGGCCGAATACGCGGCAGAGACCGGCGCCTGAACTCACCCGCACACCCCCTGACAACTCACCTGCACGCCCTCCGAGTTCACGCACTCGCCGTCGACAGCTTCACGGCGAACCCGAGGAACAGCGCCCCGGCCGCCGAAGTCGCCCCGGCGGCAAGCCTCTTGCGGCTGCGGAACGCGGCGGCGAGCCTCGTCCCGCCGAAGATCAGCGCGCTCAGGTACAGCACGCTGCCGAGCTGCGCGAACGTCCCGAGGACGACGAACGACAGGGCGGGGTAGGCATATCCGGGGTCGACGAACTGCACGAAGAAGGCGATGAAGAACAGGATCGCCTTGGGATTGAGCAGGCTCACCACGAAGGCTCGGCGGAACGGGCGCTCCTCGGTGCCGGAAGCGGTGTCGGGCTCGGTGCCGGATGCCTCGCGCCTCGTCCGCCACATTCCCCACGCGGCTCGCAGCATCCCGAGCGCGAGCCAGCCCAGGTAACCGGCGCCCGCGTACTTCACGATCCCGAACAGCAGGGGGTTGCCCTGGAGGAGGGAGGCGACTCCGGCGGCGGAGAGGGTCATCAGGACGGTGTCGCCGCACCAGACTCCGGCCGCGGCGGTGTATCCGGGGCGTATGCCGCGGCGGGCGGCCACGGAGAGGACGTACAGGGAGTTGGGGCCGGGCAGCAGGATGATCAGCGTCAGGCCGAGGAGGTACGTAGGGAGGTCGATCACACCGAACATGGATGCGAGTGTGGCAGAAAGAGGCGCGGACGGGACCGGGGGAACGTGTCCCGCCCGCGCCAGGTGCACGGAGCCGAAGGTACGGGGGGAACCCCGGCTCCGTGCGAGGGCCGATGACCAGTCGGCTCACTTGGTACTGCGCCGGGGCGCCGGAAAATGTCACACCCTCGGGGAAAAAATCTTCAGCCCGGGAGAAATAGCAGGTCAGGACGTTATGACGGCCGACCCGGCGCCGCCTTGGGGACGCGCCCCGCCGCCACCGCCGTGTCCGCCACCACCGCCGTGCCCGGCGCCACCGCCGCCGCCATGGCCGCCACCGGACTTCCCGCCGCCCACGCCACCGCCGTGCCCGC
>DATCQX010000035.1:0-7921 GCA_036569285.1 Streptomyces sp. | reverse complement strand
CGATCGACACCTACCTCCTCCGTGGCACCGTCCCACCCACCGACAAACGCTGCTCCTGACCTGCCCCGGGCGTGGTCAGAGCACCCTCCGAAACTGTGTAGACTTACCTCTGTCGCTGATCGCACCATGGTGTGGACAGCTTGCCGCCTTAGCTCAGATGGCCAGAGCAACGCACTCGTAATGCGTAGGTCTCGGGTTCGAATCCCGAAGGCGGCTCAAGAAGGACCAGGTCAGGACCCTGAAGGTCCTCCATGGAGATCATGGAGGACCTTTCCTATGCCTTGATGGGAACATTCTGGGAACGCCATCTCTTCGATAATTCCCCTGTGTCCCTAATTATTGATCTTCGGAAGCAATCCGGGGGATCTGGTGTGGGTCGGGATCATCGATACTCGGTGTTGTCAGCCAAGGGCTTGAGTGTGCATACGTAGTGCTGTGGCGTTGTTTGGGGCCTCGTGCTCATGCACCGGTGCGCGTACCTGTGCTCTTCGGCGGGACTCCTGTGAGCGAGTTCGAGGGCGGCGCGATGTCCTAACGGTCGACGTGGCCGTGAGGACCTACAGCCCGTAGTTCTTGAATGCTGGAACGAACACACACGTGACGGCCCGGTCCCGGTCCGACCGTCGTTCCCAGGGGGCCGATGGGAGCGGAGAGCGGGCTCGGAGCGCGCTTAGGAACAGATGCAGGGGAGGGCGGATGCCGGTTCGGTCGGCGCCGCAGCGGGCTGACACTATGTCACCATGACAACAGGACCCGGGGGTTACTGGTGGTGTGGCGAGGGCCCCTACCGGCACCGTCCGCCCGGCCGCATGGTCTGCTGCCAAACCGACGGCCTGGGATTCGACCGTGACACAGAGCGTCAGGCTGTAGCCGTCCACGAAGCGGGACACGCTGCCGTCGCGCTCCAACTCGGACTGCACGTACCGTCGGTATCCATCACCGAACCGACCGGGACCAGTGCGTGCGGGCACCTATCGCCGATCGTGGGCGCTGTCGACAACGTGCGGCTGGTCGGCTTCACCGTGGGACAGATGATGACCGTCCTTGCAGCTGGCGAACGAGCCGAGGAGCGATGGCTGCACGAGACCGGTCAGTGGACAGAAACTCGGGCATTCTTTGTCGAGCGTGCGGGATTCGGCGATCGTGAAACTGCACGAGGCCGCCTGACCGAGTTCGGCCAGGATCTGCGGTTCGGCACGAGTACTCCCGATGAGCCGGATGCGGCCGACTGGTGGCGGGCGCACGGCCTGGCTGACTCCGTGCTGGACGGTGCCTGGCCCAAGGTCCTCGTACTGGCCGAGCAGATAGCTGACAGACAGACACTTCCCGGTGACGAGGCGGCAGCTCTGTGCGGAGTGGCCAACCCACCACCCCGTCCCACGCAGCCGTCGGCAGGCGACGAGGATCGAACGTCTAGGTAACAGGCGTGCTTGGCCCTTGGTCGTCTGTCATCAGAGCTGTCATGGCCGTAGGATAGGCGGCTGGGCCGGAGCACGTCAGGTGCGGCGATTCACCATCGCACCGGTTCACCTGGGAGAGATCGGGGTTCGAGCCCCCGGCCGTCCACGTGGGCGCGCTCGTTCAATTGGCAGGACACTCCCTTCCTTTCGTTCAGCGTTGGATCGCCAAGTCAGGATCGGTCCCATCCGTCCGAGGCCGGGCTCGTAAGCCGAGTCACATTCATTCCCGCGCGTGTACCACGGCGTAGTTTGTCCAGCACGGTTTGCTGCCGATTGGCAAGGTGCTCGATGACCTCAAACGCGGTCATTCCGGTCTGCTCTGGCGTGGGCGTGACCGCATGCTGATACCAGTTGCCCAGGAACTCCAGCGTCAGGTCGACCAGGGAACGCCCCATGTGGACATCCAGTAGATCGGTGGTGGAGCCGACCCGGCCGTCGTGCAGCGCAGTGTTGCGCAGCGCGTACAGCCAGTCGAGGCACTTCTCGAAACGCTCAGCGGTCTCCTCGATCCACTGGGCAAGAGAGTGGGGAGCGGCCATCAGCGCGCGCCAGGCTCGCAGTCGGGCGGATGTCTCCCCGCCTAGTCGGTCGCTGAGTGCGGTCAAGCCGTCGGCGGCTGCGCGCAATATTGGGTCCGCGTCGGCAGGCGGCGCAAACACGTCGAGCCAGCGGTCCGGATCGCGCAGAAACCCGTCATCCCCGACACCTGTCCAGACGTCCACTGCCGTGCGGTACGCCTCCACTTCCTTGGTACGGTCCAGCGCGGCATGCCGATCGAGTGCGGCGGCGTGCGCCGTCGCCGCCTTCGCTCCCAGGGCCGCAGCATGATCGCTACCCGCGGCCTTGGCAGCAGCATCCTCCAGCCGGTCAGCCTCGTCCTGCGCCTTGCGTTGGGCGGTGCGCGCGGCTGCGACTTCAGCTGCCACCGCTGTGCGCGTCCGCTGGTGCAAGTCGACGACCTGCTGACGGATGGCCTGGAGACTCAACGCCCGGGCCAACGCGCGGATCCTGCCGTCCCTGGACTTGACGTCCAGCGCCTCCAGCGCGGTCCAGCACAGTCCGGCGGCAGTCGTTGGAGCCTCAATGATCCGGGCGATGTGCGCGGTACGCAGGCTTTCGCGCAGCGCAAGCGGCCATCCGGTGGTCAATGGTCGTACCGGGCCCGCTCCCAGGACGGGCACAGTGAGCCGCAGCACGCGGCGCGAACCAGGAGTGTGCGCAAGGGTCTCGGGCCGGAGCCTAATCTCCGCGAGACGCTGGCCCGCCACGTACTGGTCGAGCGACTCCGATGCTATGCGCCGGCCTAGCAACGCGGCGCCGCCCAGGTCCCGAGCACGCACGGTGAGGGTCAGCAGAACGTGGCCGTCCGCCTGATTTCTAGACCAGGCGCGGCGCATGGTGGACGCGTCCGCAGTAAGGTCGGCGAGCGCCTCCAGGTCGGCCGTGGCGTGGCCCCAACCAGCTATTGGTCCTCCCGGCGCGATTGCCGCCGCTGCCGCTGCTGGGTCCATGAGCCCGACCATCGACTCCAGCCGGGAGGTGCCCTCGACGACCACGGCCACTCGGAAGTCCCGCTCCGCAGGCAACAGCACACGCAGCAGTTGGCTGGCATCGAGCGGGCTCCGGCTGCTCAGCGCGGAGCGCACGTCGTCGGTCAGTTGGGCGTGCCACCGGCCCTCCAGCACGCACAGGGCAGCCACTTCCAGCGCGAGCCGTTCCCTGGTGTCCAGCGCAGGCGTCCCGCGCCAGGCAGCCACGAAGCCGCACTCGATGGCGGCACGCACGTCGGCTACCCGGGCAGCCAGGAGCGTGGCCAACTCGTCGCAGTCCTCCGGATCACGTATCCCGGCCTCACCGCCTGCTTTGATGGCGCTCAGCTCGCGCATGGCACCGTCGAGCGCGCCTGCCAGCAAGTGCGGCTTCATCGCGGCGAGGGCTGCCAGCGCGCTGCTGACCAGCTGTAGCGTCGGCCTCTCGAACGGCTGCGGCTTCTTCCGGCCCTTCCGCGCTCGCGACTCCAGCGCGGAGTGGGCCCGTGCGATCGCGGCTACCGCCGTCTGGGCACCGCTGACGTGCCGGGTCAAGACCGATTCTGGGTCGCACGCTGCCAGCACGCCCTCCAGCAGGCCCCGCTGACAGTCATCCAGTCCGGCTACTCCGCACAGTCGGATCCAGTCGGCTTCGGCGCGCACCAGTGACATGCCCCGACTCTAACGGCACGGCTGCCCCACGATGCCTCCTCAACTCGGCCTGTGCTAAAGCGACAGCGGCAGGTTGTCCCGCGCAGGGGCCGCCAGGAATCGCAGGAGGCAGACGGGCGGCGGTACCAACCCTCATCGATGGCGGTGTCGGACAGGAACTCCGCCACCAGGTCGGGGCGCACGAGGGTGGTACTCCAGTTCGCCGCGGGTGCCCCACCCGGCACGAAGCGCGGACGGGCAAGACCTCGGCCGCCGCGCACGCCCAGGCGCGTGGAGCATCGCCGACAAGGACTATCGCGGCCAGTAGCGGGGTGGCTCCTTAGCAGGGTCAACCAGATCGAACCGCTGCTTACTACCGGGGTTCAGCCCTTTGATGTGAATAAGCTGCTGGCCTTCCGCTGCTTCGAGTTCACGGACGATCAGCGGCATCGAGGCGATCACTGCCCCCATGGCCAGGCCCTGACCCACCATGCCCTTGTGGCCATGGCTGAACCGGATGTGGTGTATGCCCGACTTCTTGATGGCGGCCGTCTCTGATGGGTCCTCCAGCTGACGCCCGTCCTTCGTCAGGAAGGCTTCGAAGCCTCTCTTCGCGGCGTCAGGGAGGAGGGCGAGATCCTTCTTCCCGGCCCACTTGATCTCGCTGACGTGGCGCACCTCATGCCCAGGCAGCAGCCGCCTGAGCATCTCCAGCATCTGCACCTGGACGTTCTCGTCGATGAGGATTCGCATCAGGCAGCGCGCGGTCCCGGGCTGTAGCTGTCCACGTAGAGAGCGAACGACACCGCGTCACGGGCGGCCTCCGCTGTCACGCCGGGGTAGTAGTCAGCGATCTTCTCGGGAGGAATGCCGTCCTCCACGAGCTCGGCCACGGCGTCGAAGGGGACACGGGTGCCGGTGATGACCGGTTGCCCGCCCTGAGTCTCAGGATCGACGCTGACATGTTGCTTGGGCCGTAGGAGGTGAGGAACGACCACGCCGGCGCGGGGCGCGAACTCCTGAAGGATGTCAGCCATAGTGGCGATCACTCTCTGCCCTGGATGCTTGACCAGGTCGGTCGCGTGATCGTCGTTCCTGTCGCCCACCAGGACAATGGAGTCGCCCTCAGCCACCAGGGAGTAGCTGGACAGGTGCTCGACTTCACCGAACCGCTTCAGCGTGGCCAGGGCCTTGCGGATCTTCTGCAGCGACACGTCCTGGCGCAGGATCGCAAACGCACGTAGCGCCAGTACGTCGCGGAAGGAGTACAGGGCTGGCTTAGCTGCAAGCTCAGGACAAAGGACCGGACCGTTGCCTCGGTCCTGCCGCCATGACCTAAGCTGCCCGGTCGTAGCCCCAGAGAGGGCCGCAGCCATACGAGTCGAGTACGCCATGGTCCACCCCCTCCGGTCCTCGTAAGTTCCTCTACACGCCAGCATCCCAGTTCCGCGCCTGAGGACGCTACAGGAAGTCAGGCGAGGGGGCCCAAAATCCTGCTCTTGGCGCCGGGAAGAACCTGGCCCCTTGGAGCGGACCGAGACGCCAGGACTGCCGTGGGCGGAACGGGAGCGACTCCCGTGTCACAACACTCTGCGGCGATCACGAAGGGCTTGGGCGTGAGGCTGCGTGATCCGATGGGAACGCTCTGGGTACATGGTGCCAACCTGTGCGTCATCATGCTGAGGTCAGGTCCCGTGGGGTACGGGTTGGCAAGCGCGTGGACAGGGTGGGCCAGAGGATGACGATGCAGGACGACAGCTATCAGTGGCCACCCGAACTCATGGCTCTGCTCGTCGATGTCATCCCGCTGCTGTGCCGAAGCAAGGATGACGTCCTCGGCTTCCTACGCGGTGCCGGGGCCAATGCCACGACACTGGGCGAGTTTCAGCGCCGACTGTCGGAAGACAGAGCATCAGTCAACAAGTACCAGATTGCCCGCACAGTTCTGGCGGAGCTGAACCAGCAGGGCGACCGCGGTCTGGCCGCTCGGCGTGAGGTCATCCGGCGTGTGACCGAGTTCGAAGAGTTCTCCACATGCTGGCCCGACGACCAGCTCAAGGCCAAATGAATCGCCCCGGCTTCGGTAGAGATCTCAGGTTGTGGTTGTGACCTGGGGTTTCGTGGATTCCTTGTAGTGATTGGCTTCGTACTCGACGGGCGGAACGTGGCCTATCTCACCGTGGAGTCTGCGGTGGTTGTACCAGTCGACCCACTCTGCGGTGGCCAACTCGACCTGGGAGAGCGACTTCCAGGGCCGTCGAGGCTTGATCAGCTCGGTCTTGTACAGGCCGATCGTGCTCTCCATCAGGGCATTGTCGTAGGCGTCGCCGACCGATCCGATCGAGGCGGCGATGCCGGCGGCGTCCAGATGCTCGGCGAGCCGGAAACTTGTATATTGCGACCCGGCGTCCGAGTGGTGTATCAACTCGCCTGGCTGGACCGGGTGTTGGTCACGATCGCGTTGCCACACGGCCATCTCCAGAGCGTCCAGGACGAAGACCGTTTCCTTCACAGTGGCCGCGGACCAGCCGACGATCCGGCGGGAGAACGTGTCCACGACGAAGGCGACGTAGATGACACCCGCCCAGGTCTTCACGTGGGTGAAGTCTGCGACCCAGCAGCGGTTCGGGGCGGCGGCGACGAAGTCGCGGTCCAGCAGGTCCGGCGCCCGTTCGGTCTGCCCGCCGGGCAGCGTGGTGATCACGCGTTTACCGCGGACCGCTCCGGTGATGCCGAGTTCGCGCATCAGGCGTTCGACGGTGCAGCGGGCCACCGCACGTCCCTGTCGGTTCAGCTCGCGCCAGATCTTCCTGGCCCCGTAGACGCGGTAGTTGGCCTCGAAGACCTTGGTGATCTGTTCCTTGAGTTCGGCGTCCCGCACGGTCCTGGCCGATGGCGTGCTCCGTCGTTTGTGGTGGGCGTAGTAGGTGGAGGGGGCGATCTTGCAGTCGTGTCCGGTGAGGGTTCTGCAGATCGGCTCGACGCCGCCGAAGCGGTCCCGGTGCTCGTCGATGAACGCTACGAGCGCGCGTGTGGCCGGTCGAGCTCGGCCGCGAAGAAAGACGCCGCGGCTTTGAGGATCTCGTTGGCCCGCTTGAGTTCGGCGTTCTCCTTCTTCAGCGCTTTGAGCTGGGCGGACTCCTCCGTCGTCGTCCCCGGCCGCGTCCCCGCGTCGATCTCGTACTGCTTCACCCAGTTCCGCAGCGTCTCGCGGGAACCGATGTCGAGCTTCTCGGCCACCGCCTGCAGAGCGGCCGTCTCGTTCGGGTAGTCGTCGCGCACCTCGGCGACCATGCGCACCGCACGACGGCGGAGCTCAAGCGGGTAACGGGAAGGTCGTGCCATGACTCGATCCTTTCATGAAATCGAGTCTCTATTCGAACCGGAGCGGTTCAAAAGGCCTGGTGGCGGACATCCGTAGGGTCGTGAACGTAAAAGACTCCTTCACGCGTCTTCAACAGGAGCGCGAAGCAGAACGTGAGGCCGAACGGCGCAAACGGCAGGCCGCGCAGAAGCAAAAGGAAGCGGCAGTCTTGGAACGCCGACGGCGATACCAGAGCCTTCACGCTGAGCTGTCGGCCCTCTCTCAGATACCGAACCCGCAGAAGCGCGGAACGGCTCTGGAAACATTGTTGAACAAGATCTTCGCGGCAGAGGGCCTCTCCATCAGGGACTCGTTCGTCCTCAGGAGAGAGGACGGCCAGGCAGCAGAACAGATCGACGGAGCCATCGAGCTGGACGGCTCCCAGTACGCCGTCGAAGTGAAGTGGTGGGCCAAACCACTGGGGCGTCCTGATGTGTCCGAACACCTCGTCCGGCTCTTCAGCAGGGCAGAGGTGCGGGGACTGATGATCTCGGCATCAGGCTTCGCCGCGCCAGCCGTCGACGAATGCCAGCGCGCCCTCAGTCAACGTGTGATGGTCCTTGGAGAAGTGCGCGAGCTGCTCCTGCTCCTGGAACAAGAGCGCGATATTGCTGAGTGGCTGCGCGAGAAGGTTCGGCGGGCGACCCTGGAACGCCAGCCACTCTCGGTGCTGGGCGTCGACTTCTGAGAGATCAAGCGTTCATGATCGGGCGGCGTGCTCGTCTTTTGATCGGTTGGGGCCTCCGCCCTGGTCGCAGAGGCCCTAACGAGCCAGGGGCGCTTTCTAGGGGTCGTCGCAACACGTGGTCGTGTTGATCAGGCCGCGAGCAGTTTA
Organism: Streptomyces sp.; assembly: GCA_036569285.1. Lineage (GTDB taxonomy): Bacteria > Actinomycetota > Actinomycetes > Streptomycetales > Streptomycetaceae > Streptomyces. The sequence continues at coordinate 82 of DATCQX010000035.1, read as the reverse complement.
TGCAGGCGCTCGGCTGGGGTTTCCCAGCCGAGCGTTTTGCGTGGACGGCCGTTGAGTTCGGCGGCGACGGCGTCCAGGTGCT
>DATCQX010000034.1:0-7423 GCA_036569285.1 Streptomyces sp. | reverse complement strand
GGAGAGCATCGCGAAGGACAGCAGCAGGACGCGCCGCTTGCCGTACATGTCGCCGGCGCGGCCGAGGACGGGGGTGAGGACGGCGCCGGAGAGGAGGGAGGCGGTGACCATCCAGGAGACGGCGGAGGCGGAGGAGTGGGTGAGGCGCGGGAGGTCGGGGAGGAGGGGGACGACGACCGTCTGCATGACGGCCATGAGGATGCCGCCGAAGGCGAGTGCGGGGATGGTGAGGCGGCCGCGCAGGCCGTCGGGCCTGGTGGCGGGTATCGGAACGGGGGACCCCATGGGAACTCCAGCGCGAAAAAAGAAGGTGAATGGCGATTCACCGTAACAGTGAATCGCCATTCACCAAAGTGCGCCCGGGTTTTCCGGCCCCTACTTCCGCGAGGTCAGGACACGTGCGTGGACGTTTCGGGCGAGCTTCGGTCCGAGCCAGCGCTTGAAGCGGCGCAGCGGTTCCAGGGAGCCGGCGGCGCGGTCGAGGCGGTAGTAGAGCTGGGGCGGGACGTAGGGCAGGAGCGGCGAGTGGCGCTGGCCGAGGAGGGCGAACATCTGCCGCGGGGGCAGGTCGATGTACCGGGCGAGGTTCTCGTACCACTGGGCGCTGTAGCGGGCGGCGCTCTGCGTGGACAGCAGTGCGGCCTTGCGTTCGGCCTCGTAGGCGGCGAGGGCCCGCGGGATGTCGCCGGGGTGGGTGTCGAGGGCGTCGGCGAGGGCCATGGCGTCCTCCAGGGCGAGGGTGGTGCCGGCGCCGATGGAGTAGTGGGTGGTGTGGGCGGCGTCGCCGAGGAGGACGACGTTGCCGTGGTGCCAGGTGCGGTTGGTGAGGGTGCGGAAGGCGGGCCAGGGGCCGGGTTCGCGGCCGATCAGGGCGTGGCCGTCGAGGATGTGGGCGAACAGCTTCTCCAGGACGGGGAGGCCGCCCTCGCCGTCGAGGCCGAGGCCGGTGACGGTCTCGGGGGCGCATTCGATGACGCAGGTGCTGTGCTCGTCGTCGTAGGGGTAGCCGTAGCACCAGACCCAGCCGTGGTCGGTCTCGACGAACGCGAAGGTGAAGGTGGGGAAGACCTTGGTGGTGCCGAGCCAGACGTAGGCGTTGCGGCCGTCCTCGAGTTCGGCGCCGAAGGCGTCGGCGTGCCGGGTGCGCAGGGCGCTGTGGACGCCGTCGGCGGCGACGACGAGGTCGGCGTCGGGGAGGCTGTCCGGGGTGATCTCGGACTCGAACTCCAGGCGGACGCCGAGTTCGCGGGCGCGGGCCGCGAGGATCTCCAGCATGCGGTGGCGGCCGATGCCGTGGCCCTCGTCGCCGGGCTGGCGGGTGGCGGTGTCCCGGATGTGGGCGACGCCCTCGGTCCAGCGGACGGAGGCGGCGTCGATCAGGCGGGCGGACTCGGGGTCGTGGCGGTGGAGTTTTTCGAGGAGTTCACGCCAGTAGGTGACGCCCCAGCCGTAGGTGGAGCCTTCCGGGTTGCGCTCGTGGACGGTGATGTCGGACGACGGGTTCCGTCGCTTGAGCAGGATCGAGAGATACAGGCCGGCGGGCCCGCCACCGACGCAGGCGACCTTCACGCACACCTCTGAAATTGACCGAACGTGGGCAAGAGACGACGCAGGGTAGCAGTCGGTGGGTGTCGCTCAGCGCACGTTCGGCACGTGTCCTCGTCAGCCGGTAGCCTCCGCGCGGCACTCCGGGTGGCCCCACCCCTGGGCGTTCTTCGCGATGTCCTCGCCCGCCGCGTAGGACCGTCCGCAGACGCAGCGGCCGGGGAACTTGGCCTTGAGGGTGCGGGAGGAGGAGCCCGCCTTGCGCGCGGGCCTGCTCGCGCGCTTGGCCCCGCCCGAGGACGGCGCCATGGACGACGGCGGCGGCTGCGGCGAGCCCAGTTCGCTGCTCGCGGGTTCCTGGACGATCGCGGCCTGGCTCGCGGCGCGGTCGGCGAAGTCGTTCAGGGGGTCGCCGTCGACCTGGTGGGCGGCGACGTAGCGGAACTCGACGGTGCGCCCGCCGAGGAGTTCGTCGATGCGGACGACGAGGTCCTGGTTGGCGACGGGCTTGCCGCCGGACGTCTTCCAGCCGTTGCGCTTCCAGCCCGGCAGCCAGGTGGTGACGGCCTTCATCGCGTACTGCGAGTCCATCCGCACCTCAAGGGGCACGGCCGGGTCGGTGGCGGCCAGCAGCCGCTCCAGCGCGGTGAGTTCGGCGACGTTGTTGGTCGCTCTGCCGAGCGGTCCGGCCTCCCAGCGGACCGGGGTCCCGCCGTCTTCGGAGACCACCCACGCCCACGCCGCCGGTCCGGGGTTGCCCTTGGAAGCGCCGTCGCACGCGGCCACCAGTCGTTCACGCATGGACTCGATCATGCCACGTCGGTGAGTGCCGGCCTCTCCCCCTCCGTCGTCGTCACGTCGATCACGGAGAAGCTCGCGCCCTGCGGGTCGCTGAGCGCCGCGAACCGCCCGAACGGCATGGTCATCGGGCCGAACCGCAGAACGCCACCGCCGTCGACGGCGCGCTTCACGGCGGCGTCGCAGTCGTCGACCGTGAAGTAGACGTTGATGTACGACGGGATCTCGGGCGGGAACTCCTCGCCCATCTTCATGCGGCCCAGCAGCATGTCGTCGCCGAGGCTGTAGATCCGGAAGTCGACGGCGTCGTCGGCCATCTCCTTGACGGTGTAGCCGAAGACGGCGGGGAAGAACGCGTCCGCCTTCTCGGGGGCCCGGGTGAACACCTCGGCCCAGCAGTAGGCGCCGGGGACGGCGACGGCCTCGAAGCCCTCGTGGACGCCGGCCTGCCAGATCCCGAAGACGGCGCCGCCGGGGTCGCGGGCCAGGCTCATGGTGCCGAAGTCGCCCACCTTCATGGGCTCCATCAGGACGTCTCCGCCGTTCTCGCGTACCTTCGCGGCGGTGGCGGCGGCGTCGTCCGAGGCGAGGTAGAGGCACCATTGCGAGGCGCCCTCCTGGCCGGGCATCGGCGGGACGACGGCGGCGACCGCCTTCCCGTCCGCGTACGCCTGGGTGTAGCTGCCGAACTCGGACGACGCTTCCCCGAACGTCCAGCCGAGGACGTCTCCGTAGAAGCTCTTGGCCCCTTCGAGGTCCGTGAACATCGCATCCGCCCAGCAGGGCGTTCCCTCGGGCTGCACGGCCATGACCGCGCCCCTTCCGATCGGCCGACAGGTCGCCGTCCACGCTAGTCACGCGGTCCCCGGAGCGCGCGGCGAGCGCTGTCGACACAACCTCTAACACAGAACCGGACGTTCCACATATTCCCCAGGAGAGTGACGCGGGAGCGCCGTGGATCACGGTCCTTGCACCAGTTGATCCGTCCGTGCGACCGGCGTGCGAAGGCGCCACCCCCGCACGCCGGTGCGCGTTCGTAGCACGACCGGGTTGGCTGCTTGTACGCATCCGGCCGGCGCCGCCGGTGCGGCTCTGTCCAGATCGACGGGAGTGAATGTGTCCACACCGGACGGTGTCACCACCGCCCCGCTCACCAGCCTCGGCACCCGCGCCGCCCGGCAGCTCGCCACGACCACCAAGTCCGAGCCGCAGATGCGGGGCATCAGCTCGCGCTGGCTGATCCGCTCGCTGCCGTGGATCGACGTGCGGGGCGGCACCTACCGCGTCAACCGGCGGCTCCAGCTGTCGGTGGGCCGGGGGCGGGTGCGGTTCGAACAGAACGGCGCGGACGACGTCCGGATCGTCCCCGAGACGCTCACCGAACTCCCGCCGCTGCGCGGCTACACGGACACCGAGGTGCTGCGGGAGCTGGCGGGGCGGTTCCGGGCGCGCGAGGTGCGGGCCGGGGAGGTCCTCTTCGAGGCCGGGCAGCCGGTGACCGAGGCGTACGTGGTGGCGCACGGCCGGTTCACACGGTTCCTGGCCGGGGCGTACGGCGAGGAGGAGGTCGTCGGGGTCGTCTCGGGCGGCGACCAGCTGGGCGACGAGGCGATCGGGCGCACGGACCCGCTGTGGAGCGCCTCGGTGCGGGCGGACACGGCGGGCGTGGTGCTGACGCTGGCGTGGGACGCCGTCCGGGAGCTGACGGCGCGGGTGCCGTCGCTGGCGGCGCACTTCGAGGCGTACGCGGCGAGACAGCGCCTGCCGATGAACCGCAGGGGCGAGGCCGAGGTGCCCGTGCGGGCGGGGCACGTCGGCGAGCCGACGATCGGGGCGGGGTTCGTCGACTACGAACTCTCCCCGCGCGAGTACGAGTTGTCGCTCACGCAGACGATCCTGAAGGTCCACACCCGGGTCGCGGACCTCTACAACGAGCCGATGGACCAGACCCAGCAGCAACTCCGGCTCACGGTCGAGGAGATCCGTGAGCGCCAGGAGTGGGAGCTGGTGAACAACCGGGAGTTCGGGCTCCTGCACAACACGGACTTCGACCAGCGCATCCCCACCTTCGGCGGCCCGCCGACGCCGGACGACATGGACGAGCTGCTGTCGATGCGGCGCAAGACCACGCTGTTCCTGGCGCATCCGAAGGCGATCGCGGCGTTCTTCCGGCAGCTGAACCGGCGCGGTCTGATGCCGAAGCCCGCCGAGGTGAACGGGCACCACGTGCCCGCGTGGCGGGGGGTGCCGATCTTCCCGTGCGGCAAGATCCCCGTCGGCCCGGACCTGACGACCAGCATCATCGCGCTGCGCACCGGCGAGGAGGACCAGGGCGTCGTCGGCCTCTACCAGACGGGCATCCCGGAGGAGTTCCAGCCGGGCCTGAACGTGCGGTTCATGGGGATCGACGACAACGCGATCATCCGCTACCTCGTCACCGCGTACTACTCGATGGCCGTGCTGGTGCCGGACGCGGTCGGCATCCTGGAGAACGTACAGATCGGACGCATGCCGCAATGAGCACCTCATCGTTCACGCTGCCCGGACCGCCCGCCCCCTTCAAGCCTCTCGACGCGCGGCGCACCGGGGCCGTACCGGGCCTGAAGTACCGGCAGGTCGAGCCGGCCGACCCGGTGAAGGCCGCCGAGGTCGACCGCCGGGTGGAGGAGTGGGCCACCGAGCTGGAGCTGTTCCCGCCGGAGTGGCACGGCGACTTCTCGGGCTTCCAGTTCGGCCGGGCCGTCGTCCTCCAGCACCCGAACGCGCTGGACATGGAGCGGCTGGTGACGGCCGGGAAGCTGCTGCTGGCCGAGAACATCGTCGACGACTGCTACTGCGAGGAGGCCGAGGGGCGGGGCGGCAGCGCCGCGGGGCTCGGCGGGCGGCTCGTGATCGCGCAGTCCGCGCTCGACCCGTTCCACGGCCCGGCGGACCTCACCGAGGAGTGGCACACGGGGATGCGGGCGGACAGTCCGCTGCGCTCCTACTTCTGGGCCATGAAGGACTACGCGGCCCTGTCCACGCCGAGCCAGGCGGACCGGTTCGTGCACGACATGGCCCGCCTGCACCTCGGCTACCTCGGCGAGGCGGCCTGGGCGCAGACCGGGTACATGCCGAAGGTCTGGGAGTACCTGGTGATGCGGCAGTTCAACAACTTCCGCCCCTGTCTGTCGATCGTCGACGCCGTGGACGGCTACGAGCTGCCGGAGCAGATCTACGTCCGGCCCGAGATCCAGCGGATCACCGCGCTCGCCTCGAACGCGACGACCCTCGTCAACGACCTGTACTCCTTCACCAAGGAGCTGGCCACCGACCCCGAGCACCTGAACCTGCCGCAGGTCATCGCCGCGAACGACAAGTGCGGCCTGAAGTCCGCCTATCTGAAGGCGGTCGAGATCCACAACCAGATCATGGAGGCGTTCGAGGAGGAGGCCGCCCGGCTCGCGGCCCTCTCGCCGCTCGCGGAGCGGTACGCGCGCAGCCTCGACGACTGGGTGGCGGGCAACCACGAGTGGCACGCCACCAACACCCACCGCTACCACCTGCCCGACTACTGGTGAGACCCCCGGTCCACCTCGCACCATCCCGTACGACATAGGAGCAACCGTTGACCACAGCCCACGACACCCGACCCGGTCTCGTTTCGCTGCCCACGCAGTCCGTGTACCAGAACCGCGTCGCGGACTACTGGAACGCCGAGGAGAACCCGGTCAACCTCGACCTGGGCAAGATCGACGACCTGTACCACCACCACTACGGCATCGGCGAGGCCGACTGGAGCGTCCTGGACGAGCCGGACCCCGTCCTGCGCCGTGAGCGGCTGACGGCCGAGCTGCACCGCCTCGAACACGCGCAGGCGGAGCTGCTCGCCTCCAAGCTGGGCCCGCTGACCCCCGAGGACCGGGTCTTCGACGCCGGCTGCGGGCGGGGCGGCGGCAGCGTCACCGCGCACCTGCGGTACGGCTGCGGCGCGGACGGCGTGACGCTCTCCACCAAGCAGGCCGACTTCGCCAACGAGCAGGCCCGCAAGCGGGGCATCGACGGCAAGGTCCGTTACCACCACCGGAACATGCTGGACACGGGGTTCGAGACGGGCGCGTACGCGGCGTCCTGGAACAACGAGTCGACGATGTATGTCGAGCTGGACCTGCTGTTCGCCGAGCACGCCCGGCTGCTGCGCCGGGGCGGGCGGTACGTCACGATCACGGGCTGCTACAACGACACGTACGGGCAGGCGTCCCGTGAGGTGTCGCTGATCAACGCGCACTACATCTGCGACATCCACCCGCGTTCGGAGTACTTCCGGGCGATGTCCCGCAACCGGCTCGTGCCGGTCCACGTCGAGGACCTCACGCAGACGGCGCTGCCCTACTGGGAGCTGCGCAGCCAGGCCGACCACCTGGTGACCGGGATCGAGGAAACGTTCCTGACGGCCTACCGCAACGGCAGTTTCCAGTACCTGATGATCGTCGCGGACCGCGTCTGAGCCGTACGGCTCCTGCTCCGGCCGGGTGTCCACCGGCCGGAGCTTTCGCGTACCGGCGCCGCTGTCACTCGCCCTCGGCCGCCTTCTCCAGGGCGGCGATGTCGAGCTTGCCCATGGACAGCATGGCCCGGTTGACGCGGGCGGCCTTGGCCGGGTCGGGGTCGGAGAAGAGTTCCATGAACCGGATCGGGACGACCTGCCAGGACACCCCGTACTTGTCCTTGAGCCACCCGCAGGGGCCGGGCTGTCCGCCGCCCTCGGTCAGCTTCGTCCAGTAGTAGTCGACCTCCTCCTGGTCCGCGCACATGATCTGGAAGGAGACGGCCTCGCTGAACGTGAACATGGGGCCGCCGTTCAGCGCCACGAACCGCTGGCCGTTCGCGGTGAACTCGACGGTCAGGACGTCGCCCGCGGGGCGCGGGCCGCCCTCGGGGTAGCGGGAGACCTTGCCGACGCTGGAGTTCTTGAAGATCGACACGTAGTGGTGGGCGGCTTCCTCGGCCTGGTCGTCGAACCAGAGGCAGGTGATGAATCCGTCGGTGGTCACTGGGGCTCCCCGGGGTCTCGGCTGGCGTGGTCATGTGTATCGACCGC
>DATCQX010000033.1:0-10028 GCA_036569285.1 Streptomyces sp. | reverse complement strand
TCAGGTCGAAGCCCTGGAGGACATCCTCGCCCGTGTCACCCGCGCGCACCGGGAAGTGCTCTGATGCGCGCCCCTACAGTGGAGCACCGTGAAGAAAATCGCCGTCGTCGGCTGCGGAGGCAGCGGCAAGTCCTATCTCGCACGCGAGCTGGGACGCATCCTCCAGCTGCCGGTGACCCATCTGGACGCGGTGTTCTACGACGCCGAGTGGAACGAGCTGCCGCCGGCCGAATTCGCTGCGCTTCAGCGGGAGTTGACGTCCCGGCCCGCCTGGGTGATCGACGGGAACTACAACGCGACGCTGCCGATCCGGCTGGAAGCCTGCGACACCGTGGTGTTCATGGACGTGTCCACACCGGCGGCGTTGTACGGGGTGTTCTCGCGGCAGCTGCGGCACGGGGGCGGGCACAAGGGAGGCGGGGTGCACAACCGTATCCACTGGGGTGTGCTGCGGTATGTGGCGACGTACCGGCGCAGGATGCGGCCCCGGGTGCTGGCGCGGATCGAGGAGTACGCGGCGGGGCACGCGCGGGTGGTGCTGCTGGCGAACCGGCGTCAGGCGCGTGCCTGGCTGCGGAAGGTGGCCGCCGAGCACGGCTGAGGCGGTGGTGGGGGTGACCGCCGTCAACCCGTTCCTCGACCCGTTCCGTCTCGACGAGTTGTACGGCGGCACGTCGCGGCTGGCGAACCGCTCCGGCGCGCTGCTGCGGGCCAAGATCGAGGGCTCGCCTGTCCCGGAGACGATCGTCCGGCTGGCCCGCCAGTGCCGTCCGGGCCGCCCGGGGCTCGTGTTCGACATCGGATGCGGGCGCGGCAGCAGCACCCTGGCCCTGAACGAAGGGCTCCAGCCGGTGCGGCTGGTCGGGGTGGATGCCTCGCTCGCTCTGCTCTCCGAGGCTCGGCGCCGGGTTCCCGCCCACTTTCTGCGGGCCGACTTCCACCGGCTGCCGTTCCCGGACGACATCGGCGGCATGGCCGTCGCGGCGTTCTGTCTCTATCACTCGCGCCGGCCCGGCGACGTGGTCGCGGAAATGGCGCGAATCCTGGCGCCGGGCGGGATCGCGGTCCTGGTGAGCAAGTCTCTCGACAGCTACCGTGAATTAGACGTCCTGGTCGCGGCGGCCGGCCTCGACTCGGACGCCGCGCAACGCGAGAGTCTCTACATCACGGCCCACAGCGGCAACCTCGCCTCCCTCGCCGCCGCTTCCCTCGACGTCCTCGCTGTCCATGAGGAGGAGCACCGGTTCCTGTTCACCGGGCTCGACCACGTCGCCGAGTACCTCGCCACGACCCCGAAGTACCGCTTCGGACCCGGTCTGTACGGCGATCCTGGCGCACTGGCCGCAGCGCTCCACGCCCGCCTGCCTGACGGCCCGCTCGCCACCCGTTCCACCGTCACCTATGTGGTGGCCCGCTCCCGCGAAGGAGCCCAGCGGTGACCTTCACCAAGCACTACCCGACCGCCGAGGAAGCCGCCGCGGCCGTTCGCCATCACCAGTGGCTCGCCTCCCACGCTGGACCGCTACGGCAGCCGGACCTGACGGCAATCGCTCCTCAGTCCCTGACGTACACCCGCGTCGAGGGCCGCCACGCCACGCCGGACGACCTCCCCCTGCTGGCCGACCTCCTCGGTGACGCGCATGGTGCGGCCTGGTCGGACCGCCTGCATCAGACCAGCATGGTCACGCCCTGCCACTACTTCGCGGACGGCACACTTTTCGGCGCCTACCTCGCGCCCCGTCAGGCCGCGCTGCGTGCGCGCCGCAGGTCCGGCTTCCTGCCGTCCGACGCCGCACTGGCGTCGATGCTGACGATCCTGGAGGAGACCGCCGAAGGCCCGGCCGCCTTCTACAAGGACAGCAACCTGCGGAACTTCCTGATCACCGGCGACGGCACGGTCTTCGCCGTCGACCCGGACCAGCTCACGCTCGCGCCGTTCGGCTACGACCTCGCCAAGCTCGTCCTGTCGATGATCCTGACCTACGGCCCGCAGCCCGCCCACGTCACGGACGAGGCCCTGGCCGCCTACAACGCGGCGGCCCACCGCCACCACCCCGCCCTCGGCGCCACCAGCCGTGCCCGGTTCGACGACTTCATGGCCCTGCACGCCGTCCTGACCGCGCCCTACCTCGGCCGAAACGGCTACCGCCTCCCTGGGGCCCCTCATGATCACCACGGAACTCGTCTTCGTCCGCCACGGCGAGGCCCGCTGCAACGCCGGGGGGACGCCCGAGCCGACGGGGCCACCAGCTTCGGCCTGCGGATTCCGGCACCTTGATTCCCCGGTACCACCCCGCGGGATGGCGCCCGCTATCCCTGACGGCGTCTTCGGGCCCCCGCCCTGCCGAGGGAATGATCAGCGGACGATGTCTGAAGTCCCCTCAATGGCCGGTGCAGGGTCGGACAGGGAGAGCAGTTCCAGGAAGTCTGTCTCGGAGATGACCTCGATCTCGTGTCCGCCGTCCAGCAGTTCCTGCGCCTTGCGGTGTTTCCCGCTGAGCGTCATGCCGGGTGCGAAGCGTGTCGGGTCGGGGGTGCCGACGACCAGGACGTCGGTCTTGCGGCTCGCTCCGGACGTGGCTTGCGCGCCGGCATCCGCGAGCCGCTGCTGGGCATCGGGGCGGGTCAGGGAATTGAGGGTGCCGGTGATGCAGACCCGGAGCCCGTACAAGGGGTTCTCGGGGTCCGCGTCCGGGTTCGCCGCCGGGATCGGTGGACGCGCCTCGTACGCGCGGTGACGGCAGTTCGACCAGGAACCGGAGTCCGGGGACTGACGGCCGTAGCGGATCTGGAGTTTGCCCAGCAGGTCGGCGAGGTCGTCTGTTCCGTGCTCCGCCATGGCCGCGAGCATGACACGGGCGGCGGTGTCGGCGTCCGTCCGGGCATCGTGGTGACGGCTCGCCATGGGTATGCCGGCCGCCTCGGCGACGAACGGGAGGCGGTACGCCGGCAGCCGCCACGTCCGGCGGGCGACGACCAGAGAGCAGGCGTAGCGCAGTTCGGGCCAGCTCAGGCCCGTCTCCGTGCAGGCGGCACGCAGCGCCCCCATGTCGAAGGCGGCGTTGTGCGCGACCAGCGGACGGCCGTCAGCGAAGTCGAGGATCCGACGCAACGCCGTCGGCCAAGACGGCGCCCCCTCGGTCATCTGCGCGGTGATGCCGTGGATGGACGTGTTGTACGTGGTGAAGCCTCCCCCTCCGGGGGGACTGACCAAGGTGGAGAACCGATCCGTGATCTCCCCGTCCGTGACGGCCGCCATGCCGACTGAACAGATGCTGCCCGCATCCGGGCGGCATTGTGTGAGACGCCTCGTTCCGCCTGTCTTCGTTGAACCGACGTGGCAGGTTCGGTCGCGCACCGAGAAGAGCCCCGGCCGCCCGACCGAGTCGGAGAGCCAGGGCCGATCACCGGTGCGCGGCTGTCACGGGCAGGAGGACGCCGTGTCGATGCGGATGCCGGTCACGGTGTATGCCGAGGAGAAGTACGCCGTCTGGTTCGGCAGGACGCACAGGTACTCGGTGGCGCCGGTGCTGTGGCGGATGTAGCGGAGGTAGGCCCGGTCGTCGTTGCGGGTGTTGCGTACGTAGTCCGCGCCTCGGCTTTGGGAGCCGAGGTTCTGGTAGCTGCTGGTGACGTCCTGGAACGCGGCGGTGGGGCTCCCGCTGTTCCAGTCGCCTGCGGTGAGGTAGAAGCAGACGCGAGGGTAGGCGCAGCCGTTGTAGGAGTCTGCCGAGGCCGTGGGAGCTGTGGCCAGTGCGGCGACAGCGAGTGCGGATACCGCCGTGCCGGCGGTGACGATTCGTTTCATCGTGTTCATGTCGCCCTAATCTGGTGACGGAACGATCGCCTCGGAAGGGTCTTTCCGGACAAATGAATACTTCACTTACTGTTCCGATAAAGGGAGCATGTTTCACAAAACCGAAGAACGGTTCCGGATACCCCACCCGCCGAGCGGAGCACCGGCCGCCTGGCCGCCGCCTGTCGTCACCGCTTTGCCCGGCCCGCCCAAGCGGGTCGTCGGCGCCGCCACCACTCGCACGTCACTCAAACAGGGCCACCACGTGATGGACGCGTGGGGCCGAGTGGGCCGCGCATGCGCTGACCGGGAACATGTGCGAACGCAAGCAGCTCCGCACCCGCCAAGCCCTGACCGCACCGCTGTCACGCTCTTCGGCGAACGCGGATTCGACGGCACCCCGCTGGACGCGTTGCTGGAGCAGGTGGAGGCGTCCCGGCGGACCTTCATGGACAAGCAGACCATCAGGGCATGTCCATACGCGAGTTACTCATCCGGGACACCCGCCGTTCGCGTCCCCGTCCAACGCCGTCCCAGGGTCCCCCTCGCTCACCAGACGCTCAGCCGTCAGGAGGTGAAGGTGGCCGAGCTGATGCCCAGAGGAAGATCCGGCCAGTCAAGAACCACGTGGCGAAGATCCTCCTCAAGCTCGACGCCCGCAGCCGCACCGAGACGACCGCCCTGCTCCTGGGCCCCGGCGAGTTCCTTCAGGGGCGGGCGGACGACTGAGGAGTCGACGGCTCGCGCCCTACGTCGGCCGGTGGTCCGGTGGTGGCGCGTTCCCCTGCCGGGAGTTGTCAGCGGAGGACTGGTACCGCCGCGCCAGGGGCGTCCCGGAGCAGCTCGACGCCCCGCGTGAGACCGCCTGGAACGGCTTCCGGCCGGAGAGACCTGCCGGGGCCGTGGACGTCTGGCGGAGGCCGAGGCTTGGTACCGGCAGGCGCTGGAGGGTTGTGAGTCGTTGGACGACGGATACCGCACGGCAATGGTCCACGACGCGCTCCAAGCCGGTGGCGGCTGCGGCAAGGCCGTCGGCCAGGGCGAGCAGAACGGTGCTCCCGACCGCGAGGAGACCCGGCGCAGCCAGCGAGCGGCGTACCGAACCGGGCCTGCCCCACAGGGAGTCGACGGCGGCCCGGATGCGGGCGGGCGCCTTCGCGGGGTACCCGGCACGGCGTCGGGTCCGGGCGTCGGCGCGCTCAGACCGTCGGCCATGCGCCGTTCCACCGAGCCGAGGTCCCCAGCGGCGCTGATGCGCCGCTGGCACTTCTCGCGCAGCGCCAGGCAGCCGAGGAGTGCCGGCAGGGCGAGGCCGACCACGAGGACAGGGGTGCCGCCGAGCGGCCCGCGCCCCTTGGCCGACAGCCCCCCGTCGGAGTGCAGCAGTAGTGCTCTTGGGTGTGCGGGCCGAGGGCTGGACCTGTGGTTCCGGCAAAGGTCTCAGTCGGCGGTGGCGAGCGGCTCGGGAGCGGCCGACATGCCGCCGTGATGCCGAGCTCGCCCCCGGCACCAACCCCCGCCCTCGGAGAGCTTCAGCGCTCGGCCGGGCAGCCGGGTCGGGTCCGGCGGGGTTGGTGCTGGTCGTGAGGGGGTGGTCACACCGTCTCTTCGTGCCGCTCCGGTTCCGTCCGGGCCCCTGTGCGCTGCGGCAGCCTCGCCCCTTCGATGTCCACGTCCGGCGTGATCCGGTCGAGGGCACGGGGCAGTCCCCAGGCGCGGCGGCCGAGGAGGGCCATGACGGCGGGGACGAGGGTCATGCGGACGACGAAGGCGTCGACGAGGACGCCGAAGGCCAGGGCGAAGCCGATGGACTTGATGATCGGGTCGTGGTTGAAGACGAAGCCTCCGAAGACCGCGGCCATGATCAGCGCGGCGGCGCTGACGACGCGTCCGCTGCTGGCCACCCCCTGGGTGACGGCCTCGGCGGCGTCGCCGGTGTGCTCGTAGTGCTCGCGCATCCGGCTGACGAGGAACACCTCGTAGTCCATGGCGAGTCCGAAGAGCACACCGATGAGCAGGACCGGCAGGAAGCTCGTGACCGGTCCGGCCGAGGGGATGTCGAGGACGCCGTTGAGGTGGCCGTCCTGGAAGACCCAGACCGTGGCGCCGAGGGACGCGGCGACGGACAGCAGGAAGCCGAGCGCGGCCTTGAGGGGTACGAGGAGCGACCGGAAGGCGATCATCAGCAGGATCAGGGCCAGGATCACGATGATGGCGACGAACAGCGGCAGTACGCCGGAGAGTTTGCCGGCGATGTCGATGGCCGCGGCGGTCGCCCCCGCGATGTAGAGGGTGCCGCCCGCCTTGTCGACGGTGGCCTCGTTGTCCCGCAGCCGGTGCACCAGATCCGTGGTGGCCTGGGCGTCGGGTCCGGTCTTCGGGACGACGGCCATGACGGCGAGGGTCGCATCGGCGTTGGTGACCGGCCGGGCGACGACGGCCACCCCGCGGTCAGCCGCGAGGGCCGTGCGCAGGTGGGTCACGGTCGGCGTACGGTCGGCGGCCGGTACGTCCTTCAGGTCGACGACGGCCGTCAGCGTGGCGTTGAAGCCGGGCCCGAACCCTGCCGTCAGCAGGTCGTAGCTCTTGTGCTGGGTGCTGTCGACCGGCTGGGAGGCGTTGCTGGGCAGGCCGAGGCGCAGATCGCGGACGGGGACGGCGAGTGCGAGCAGGCCGACCACCGCGGCGAGGATGACCAGCAGAGGCTTGCGGGTGACCGCGCGGGCCCAGGCCAGGCCCCAGGCACCGGGGGCGCGTTGCGTCGTACGACGGCTGCGTGGCCGCAGGCGTTCGCCGAACAGGGCGAGGGCCGCCGGCACGAGGCTGACGGCGATCAGGACGGCGAGCAGCACGGTGGCCGAGGCGGCCAGGCCCATCACCCGCAGGAACGGGATGCCGGTGACCGAGAGGGCCGACAGCGCGATGATCACGGTCGCTCCGGCGAACACGACGGCGCCGCCCGCAGTGGCCACCGCCCTGGCGATCGAGTCCTCCACGTCCTGCTCCGGGTCGGCGAGTTGCTCGCGGTGCCGGGAGATGATGAACAAGGCGTAGTCGATGCCCACGGCCAGCCCGATCATCAGGGCGAGGACGGTGGCCGTGTTGGTCATCTCGATGTAGCGGGTCATGAACTCGACGCCCAGGACGCCGGTCGCCACGCCCACCAGGGCGGTGAGCAACGGCAGTCCGGCGGCCACGAGCGAGCCGAGCGCCCAGGCCAGGACGGCGAAGGCGACCACCACGCCGACCACCTCGGCCGGTCCGCCGACCTCGGTCTTGGGCGCCATCACCGAGCCGCCGAACTCGGCCTCCAGGCCGGCTGCCCGGGCCGGGGCCATCGCGCGTGACAGGGCGTCCTTGGCGTCCTGCGAGACATCGCTCGCCTGCTGGTGGAAGCGGACGTCGGCGTAACCGATCCGCCGGTCCGCCGAGACGGTCCGGTTCCTGAACGGGTCGGAGACGTCGACGACACCGGATATCCCGGCGGCCTTCTTCAGACTCGCCTCGATGGCCGCCGTCGTCTTCGATGTGCTCAGGCTGCCGCCCTCGGGAGCCGCGAAGACCACCCGGGCCACGCCGCCCGCCGCTTCGGGGAACTCCGCCTTCAGCAGGTCCTGCGCCTTCTGTGACTCGATCCCCGGCACCGAGAACTCAGTGGTCGCCTTGCCGTGCAAAGTGACGCCGAGACCTCCGACGACGGCGAGCAGGAGCAGCCAGGCGGCGATGACACGGCCGCGTCGGCGTACCGCCCATCGCGCCCAGTCGTACAGGCGTGAGGCCATGCCCGTCTTCCCTCTCTTTCGCGCTGATCGGATACCCCCCGACTCGTTTCACCGTAACGCATTTTTACAGTCCACTGTAAATCCGCATTGGATGGTAAAATCGCGGTATGACGAGCGAGGGTCTGCGGGAACGCTCCAAGGCGCGCCGGAGAGAGGCGATTCTCCGGGCGGCGTACGAGCTGTTCGCCGAGCAGGGTTTCGACGCGACGACCATCGCCGACGTCGCAAGCGCCGCGGAGGTGTCCGCGCGCACGGTGACGCTGTACTTCCCGTCGAAGCTGGAGCTGGCGACATCCCGGTCCGACGCGTTCGCGGACCGTCTGGCCACCGCACTGCGCGAACGACCGGTCGGGCAGTCCATCCTCGACGCGCTGGAGCACTGGCTGCGGAGCGAGACCTGGGAGCGCAGCGACCTGTCCGATCTCTACAAGCGCATGCTCGACCTCAACCCGCCGCTGCGGGCCCTCACCAACACCCGCCTCATGGAGGTCATCCAGGAAGGCACCCGCCTCTTCGCCGAGGAAAGAGGAGACTCCCCGGACGCCTTCGGCCCCCGCATGACGGCAGCGGCAGCGGCAGCGGTCGTGAGCGAGGTCTGCCAGCGCCCACAGGAAGCGGACATCGGCAAAGCCATGGCCTTCCTGCGGGCAGGCATCAGCGCGCTCGACGGCGCGTAGCCGAAGGAGACAGCGGCGATCCCCCGAGCAGTGCGGGTGAAGGCGGTTCCGACGTCTCCACCAGCGGCCGGCCCGCACTGCCCCTGCCGCCCGGCCCACCGGGCCGCACCACCGTCGTCTCGCGGTGGACGGCTGCGGCATGGACCGCCGGTCGGCGACCTCTCCCGCTGAGATCCCCTCGGTACCGGCCGCCTCCGACTCCACCAGCCCGGCAATGAGCCGGCCAAAGCAGCCAGAGCCTCGGCGAGTTCGGCAGGAACCCGATCAGCTTCCGCGCAGAGCCCCCTCCGTCCGCCCCGACAGGATGCCTGGCCGTCCTCGCTACCGGAGATCCCTTGCAGGTCCGGCCGGCAGCTCGGGGCACACGCGGTGCCCGCGTCGTTCAGGCATCGCCGGAGGCCGAACGGGGCCGGTGACGTCCTGTCGCACGCGGGCCCGGTAGCGCAGCGGCGACTCGCCGACGACCCGTTTGAACGCCGTGCTGAAGGCGCTCTCCGAGCCCCACGGCGAGCGCCGCGACGCGGGCGTCACCGTCGCGGAGCGCGCGCTGGGCGAGCAGCGTGCGCCAGCGTCCCAGGCAGGTCAGCGGTGGCACACCGGCCGCTTCCCGGAACCGCTCGGCGAAGGTCGTCCGGCACATGACGGCGGCCCGCGCCGGCTCCTCCAGCCCCCAGGGGTGCCCGGGGCAGCCGTGCAGCAGGTCGAGGGCGGGGCGCAGACGCTCGTCGACGAGCCGCCGCAGCCAGCCGGAGGGCAGCGCGGAGGACGTGCCGGAGATGTCCACCGCCCAGTGGACCTCGTCCGCCAGGCCGAGGATCTCACCGAGCGCCGTCAGGATCGCCGCCTCGTCGTTGTCGATCTTCTTCGACCACAGCGTCGCGCCGGTCACATCGACCACCGCCGCCCAGTGGTGGCCTTTACCGGCATCGACACCAGCCCAGACACGGGCCCGCCGCTCGTTCACTTGCCCCTCCTCGTTCCACACCGTGTGCCGTCGGCCCGAGGAACACCCCGCTGTCCGCTCCGTAACCAGCGACCGCACAAGGCGCGCACATCTCAATCAGCAGCCAGGGCGCCCCGGAGAGCCGGACGGCCACTCCTGAGAAGCCACTGAAGGCAAGAGCACATAAGCCACATCCGGCCCTCCCGGGCCACCTAACAACTTACGGAGAGAACATGCGTTTCCGCGTCCTCGGCAGGACCGGGATCAAGGTAAGCCCCTGCGCTCTCGGCGCCATGATGTTCGGATCTGCCAGATTCACCGCCCGGACCCCGGCACCGACATCGAGGAGACACTCGGGGCTCTCACCGACCTCCAGCGAGCCGGCAAGGTCCGCACCTTCGGCACCTCGGCCCTGCCGACCGTGTACTCGATCCTCGACCGGGGCATCGAGCGCGAGGTGCTCCCGGTGGCACAGGAGTTCGGCATGGGCACCCTGGTCTGGTCGCCGCTCGCCGACGGGCTGCTGACCGGGCGCTACCGCAAGGGCCGGCAGGCCGAGACGCACCACTGCGCGCACTACGACTTCTCGCACCTCAAGGACGAACGGCGGCTCGACGCCGTCGAACAGCTCATCCCGCTCGCCGAAGAGGCGGACATGCCGCTCACCCACCTGACCCTGGGCTTCGTGCTCCTCGCACCGCGGTCCATGGCGCATCTGGACGATCTGCTCGCGGGCACCGAGGTCACGCTCTCGGACGACGTCCTGGACCGGATCGACGCCATCGTGCCGCCCGGCACGGACACCGGCACACTCGACGTGGCCCACCAGC
>DATCQX010000032.1:0-6777 GCA_036569285.1 Streptomyces sp. | reverse complement strand
CAACCTCACCGTCACCACCCGCGCCCTCGTCACCCGCGTCCTGTTCGAGGGCAAGAAGGCCGTCGGCGTCGAGTACCAGCGCGGCAAGGGCGCGCCCCAGCAGGTCCGGGCCAAGGAGGTGATCCTCTGCGGCGGCGCCATCAACTCCCCGCAGCTGCTCCAGCTCTCCGGCGTCGGCAACGCCGACGAGCTGCGCGCCCTCGGCATCGACGTCGTCCACGACCTGCCGGGCGTCGGCGAGAACATGCAGGACCATCTGGAGGTCTACATCCAGTACGCCTGCAAGCAGCCCGTCTCCATGCAGCCGTACCTGGCGAAGTGGCGCGCCCCCTTCATCGGGCTCCAGTGGCTGTTCCGCAAAGGCCCTGCCGCCACGAACCACTTCGAGGCCGGCGGCTTCGCGCGCAGCAACGACGACGTCGACTACCCCAACCTGATGTTCCACTTCCTGCCCGTCGCCGTCCGCTACGACGGTTCTTCGCCCTCCGGCGGCCACGGCTACCAGGTGCACGTCGGGCCCATGTACTCCGACGCCATCGGCTCGGTGAAGATCAAGAGCAAGGACCCGCGCGAACACCCCGCCCTGCGCTTCAACTACCTCTCCACCGAGCAGGATCGCCGCGAGTGGGTCGAGGCGATCCGCGTGGCCCGCACCATCCTGAACCAGCCCGCCCTCGCCCCTTACAACGACGGCGAGATATCCCCGGGCCCCGCTGTCGCCTCCGACGAGGAGATCCTCGCGTGGGTCGCCAAGGAGGGCGAAACCGCTCTCCACCCGTCCTGCACCTGCAAGATGGGCACCGACGACATGTCCGTGGTCGACCCGACGACGATGCGCGTGCACGGCGTCGAGGGGCTGCGGGTGGTCGACGCGTCGGTCATGCCGTACGTCACCAACGGCAACATCTACGCGCCGGTGATGATGATCGCGGAGAAGGCCGCCGACCTGATCCTGGGCAAGACGCCGCTGCCGCCGTCGGACGCGGTGTACTACCGGCACAGGGACGCGCAGAAGCAGGCGAGTTAGCTTCCGAGGGTCGTATACGACAACGGGCGGAACTGGCCCACCAGTTCCGCCGAACCCCTTGACGACGCCTTGACAGTTCGTCACTGTGTTCCACCACAAGCAATCAGATGCACTATGCGCAACGAATCTCGATACGGGGCATTTCCTTCCGGAAGGGCACGGCGCGTGGCAGACTTGTACGTGGACGGTGAATGGCGGGATGCGGCCGCCGGAGGCCGCCGTGAGATCCGATGTCCCGCCGACGGCTCCCTCGTGGCGAGCGTCGCGGAGGCGACCCGCGCCGACACGGAAGCGGCGATCGCCGCCGCCCGCCGCGCCTTCGACACCGGCCCCTGGCCCCGCACCCCCGAACGCGACCGAGGCGCCGTCCTGTCGCGCACCGCCGACATCATCGAGCGGGACGCCAAGGAATTCGCCCGCGCCGAGTCCCTGGACACCGGCAAGCGGCTGGTGGAGAGCGAGTACGACATCGCGGACGTCGTCTCCTGCCTGCGCTACTACGCCGGCCTCGCCGGCACCAGCGCGGGCCGTGTCATCGACACCGGCCGCGACGACGCGATCAGCCGCGTCGAGTACGCGCCCGTCGGCGTCTGCGGACTGATCACCCCGTGGAACTACCCGCTCCTGCAAGCGAGTTGGAAGGTCGCCCCGGCGCTCGTCGCGGGCAACACGTTCGTCCTGAAGCCCAGCGAACTCACCCCCTCCACCGCGATCCTCCTCCTGCGCGCCCTCGAAGAGGCCGGCCTCCCGGCGGGCGTCGGCAACCTCGTCCTCGGCGCCGGAGCCGAGGCCGGCGCCCCCCTCGCCGACCACCCCGACGTCGACCTCGTCTCCTTCACCGGCGGCCTGGAGACCGGCAAGCGCGTCATGGCGAGCGCCGCCGCGACCGTCAAGAAGACGGCCCTGGAACTCGGCGGCAAGAACCCCAACGTGGTGTTCGCCGACGCCGACTTCGAGACGGCCGTCGACTTCGCGCTCACCGCCGTCTTCCTCCACTCCGGCCAGGTCTGCTCGGCCGGCGCCCGCCTGATCGTCGAGGACTCCCTGCACGACCGGTTCGTCGACGAGGTCGTCCGGCGTGCTCAACTCATCCGTCTGGGCGGCCCGTTCGACGCCGAGGCCGAGACCGGCGCGCTGATCTCCGCCCAGCACCTCGCGAAGGTCGAGGCGTACGTCGCGGCGGGGATCGCCGAGGGCGCCGTCCTGCGCTGCGGAGGCGGGCGTCCCGCGGACCCCGCCCTCTCGGGCGGCTTCTACTACCCGCCGACCGTCCTCGACGCCTGCACCCAGGACATGCGCGTCGTGCACGAGGAGTCCTTCGGACCCGTCCTGACCGTCGAACGGTTCACCGACGAGGACGACGCCGTACGCATCGCGAACGACACGGAGTTCGGGCTCGCGGGAGCCGTGTGGACCGAGGACGCGGGGAAGGCACAGCGGGTCGCCAGGCGGCTGCGCCACGGCACCGTGTGGATCAACGACTACCACCCCTATGTGCCGCAAGCGGAATGGGGTGGCTTCGGGCGCTCGGGAGTGGGCCGGGAGTTGGGACCGACCGGCCTCGACGAATACCGGGAGCCCAGACACATCTGGCAGAACATCCGACCCCGGCCCCAGCGCTGGTTCAGCGGCTGAGGCGCCGGGACACCTGAAAAGAGGTCCTACTGTGCTCCCCACACAGACTGAGGTGCCGCAGCGGCGCGGCACACCCGAGGACTCGACCCCGGTGATCTCCGTGCGTGACCTGTGGAAGGTGTTCGGACCGAAGGCCGACAAGGTCCCCGGCTCCGAGGAACTGAGCGGCCTCGGCCGCCGCGAACTCATGGACCGCACCGGCTGCACCGCCGCCGTCCGCGACATCGACTTCGACGTCGCCCCGGGCGAGGTCTTCGTCGTCATGGGCCTGTCCGGCTCCGGCAAGTCCACCCTGGTGCGATGTCTCACCCGGCTGATCGAACCCACCTCCGGCGAGATCGTCTTCGAGGGCGAGAACATCCGCGACGCCGACCCCGCCCGGCTGCGCGAGCTGCGCCGCCGCAAGTTCTCCATGGTCTTCCAGCACTTCGGGCTGCTGCCCCACCGCAGGGTCGTCGACAACGTCGCCTTCGGCCTGGAGATACGCGGCATGAGCCGCGCCGAACGCGTCAAACGGGCCCTGGAAGTCGTCGAGTTGGTCGGACTCGCCGGGTACGAGAACTCCTACCCCGACCAGTTGTCCGGCGGCATGCAGCAACGCGTCGGCCTCGCACGGGCGTTGGCAGGCGACCCCGAGGTGCTGTTCTTCGACGAACCGTTCTCCGCGCTCGACCCGCTGATCCGCCGTGACATGCAGAGCGAGGTCGTCCGCCTGCACCACGAGGTCGGCAAGACCATGGTGTTCATCACCCACGACCTCTCCGAGGCCCTCAAGCTGGGCGACCGCATCCTCATCATGCGCGACGGCAAGATGGTCCAGTGCGGCACCGGTGACGAACTCGTCGGCGCCCCGGCGGACGACTACGTCCGCGAGTTCGTGCGGGACGTGCCGCGCGGGGACGTCCTCACCCTGCGCTGGATCATGCGCCCCGCGCAGGACGGCGACGCCCTCGACGGCCCCGAACTCGGGCCCGACGTCGTCGTCCGCGAAGCCACCCGGGCCGTGCTCGCCGCCGAGAAGCCCGTGAAGGTCGTCGAGGGCGGGAAGCTGCTCGGGATCGTCGGGGACGAGGAGATCCTCGCGGTGGTGGCCGGGCGATGACGACGACTCTCGAAAAACCCGCCGCACCCGCTGAACCGAAGGGAGTTGACGCACCGTCACCCAGGAGGTTCACCCGGCCCCGGGCGGCCCTGGCCATCCTCGTGGGGTGGCTGCTGCTGTTCGCCGTGTTCAAGGGGAAGCAGACGCTGTCGCTCGCGGCGGCCGAACTCACCGACCTGCACCGCTGGTTCAACGACGTCAACGACTCCGTCGGCGCGAACCGCGACTCCAACCCGCTGTTCCTGTACTTCTTCAACGACATCCGCTCGGCGATCGACCATCTCGTCGTCTTCGTCCAGGAGTTGATCTCCCAGCCCCCGGACGGCCGTCCCGTCCCGCAGATCGGCTGGTTCGGGGTCGTCGGGATCGTCACCCTCGTCTCCTGGGCCGTCGGCAACTGGCGGGTCGCGCTGCTCGCTGCGGCCGGCTTCACCTTCCTCGGGCTCCAGGGCCTGTGGCAGGAGAGCATGGACACCTTCGCCCTCACCCTCTCCGCCGTCCTCCTCGCCCTGCTGGTGGGGATACCGCTCGGCGTGTGGGCCGGGCTGTCGGACCGGGTCGACCGGATCCTGACACCGTTCCTCGACTTCATGCAGACGATGCCGACCTTCGTCTACCTCGCCCCGCTGACCCTGTTCTTCCTGATCGGCCCGGCCTCCGCGACCATCGCCACCCTCGTCTACGCCGCCCCGCCCGCGATCCGCATCACCGCGCACGCCATCCGCGCCGTCCCGCGGGCGACCGTCGAGGCCGCCGAGTCCCTGGGCGCGACCCGTGGCCAGGCGCTGCGCAAGGTGCTGTTGCCGATGTCGCGCCGGACCGTCGTCATGGGCGTCAACCAGACCATCATGGCCGCGCTCGCCATGGTCACCATCGCCGCCCTCATCGACGCGCCCGGCCTCGGCAAGACCGTCGTCAAGGCGCTCCAGTCCCTCGACGTGGGCACGGCGTTCAACGCGGGGCTCGCCATCGTCGTCCTCGCGATCGTCCTGGACCGGGTCACCACGGCCGCCGCCGAACGCAAGCGGACCGACTTCCGGTGGCGCCGGCACCTGATCGCGGCCGGGGCGGCGGGTGTCGCCTGGATGGTCTACGTGTCCCACACCTACGTCTGGGCCGCGCAGTTCCCCGGCAGTGGGCGGACCGGGGAGAAGATCGCGAACGCCGCCGACTCCGCGACGAGTTGGGCGCAGGACCACCTCTCGGGTCTGACCAACGGCTTCCGGGACGCCGTCACCACCGGCCTCCTCAACCCCTTCCAGTCGCTGCTGACCGACTCCCCGTGGTGGCTCGTCGGCGCGGCCCTCGTCGGCATCGGCGCCGTCCTCGGCGGACTGCGCGCCGGGATCACGACGGCGGTCTGTGTGGGGCTGCTGGTCGGCACGGGCCTGTGGTCCGACACGATGACGACGCTGGCGTCCACGGCCGTCGCGACCGTCATGGCGATGCTCCTCGGTGTCGTCTTCGGCGTCTGGATGGGCCGCAGCCGCACCGCCGACCGCGTGCTGCGGCCCTCCCTCGACGCGGCGCAGGTGATGCCGGCGTTCGTGTATCTGGTGCCGTTCCTCGCGCTGTTCGGCGCGACCCGGTTCACGGCGATCGTCGCCGCCGTGGTGTACGCCGCACCCGTCGCCATCAAGATCATCGCGGACGGGGTCAGGAGCGTCCCGGAGACGACCGTGGAGGCGGCCACCTCGGCCGGCGCCGGGACCTGGCAACTCGTCATCAAGGTGCAACTGCCCATGGCGCGGGGAGCGTTGACCCTCGCCACCAACCAGGGCCTGATCTACGTCCTGTCCATGGTCGTCATCGGCGGGCTCGTCGGCGCGGGCGCCCTCGGCTACGACGTCGTCGCCGGGTTCTCGCAAGGAGAGCTGTACGGCAAGGGGCTCGCCGCCGGGCTCGCGATCGTGCTGCTCGGCATCATGTTCGACCGGATCACGCAGGCCGCCGCACGGAGGACCACCCGATGACACGACTGAGGCGAGCTGTACTGGGTGGCGTCGTGCTGTCGATGACCCTCACCGGGTGCGAGTGGGCGAAGGTCAGCGACATGGCGCCCGCCGCAGGCGCCCACGGCACCTGCGGGACCTTCAACCTCGCGGTCAACCCCTGGGTGGGCTACCAGGCGGACGCGGCGGTCGTCGCGTACGTCGCGGACAAGGACCTGGGCTGCAAGGTCGTCCAGAAGGACCTGAAGGAGGAGATCGCCTGGCAGGGGTTCGGCACCGGCGAGGTGGACGCGGTGCTGGAGAACTGGGCGCACGACGACCTGAAGAAGAAGTACATCACCGACCAGAAGACCGCCGTGCGGGCCGGCTCCACCGGCAACAAGGGCGTCATCGGCTGGTACGTGCCCCCGTGGCTCGCCAAGGCCCACCCCGACATCACCGACTGGAAGAACCTCAACAAGTACGCCGCGAACTTCAAGACCTCCGAGTCCGGCGGCAAGGGCCAACTCCTCGACGGCGACCCGTCCTACGTCACCAACGACGAAGCGCTCGTCAAGAACCTCAAGCTCGACTACAAGGTGGTGTACGCGGGCAGCGAGACCGCCCTCATCCAGGCCTACCGCAAGGCCGAGAAGAACAAGGAATGGGTGATCGGTTACTTCTACGAGCCGCAGTGGTTCCTGACGGAAGTCCCCCTGGTGAAGGTCAACCTCCCCGCCTACAAGGCCGGTTGTGACGCCGATGCCGAGAAGATCGCCTGCGACTACCCCCTCTACGACCTCGACAAGATCGTCAGCACCCGCTTCGCCAAGTCCGGTTCCCCCGCCTACGACCTCGTCAAGAACTTCCACTGGACCAACGACGACCAGAACCTCGTCGCCAAGTACATCGCCGCGGAGAAGATCACACCGGAGGCGGCTGCGGAGAAATGGGTGAGGGCGAACCGGGAGAAGGTGGACGCCTGGCTCACGTAGGGGCTGCTCGGACGCCCGGTGGGCGGTGCGCTCAAGTGCGCGCCGCCCACCGGGCGTTGCTGTTTTCCGGGGCCTTTTCCCATCGTC
>DATCQX010000031.1:0-5192 GCA_036569285.1 Streptomyces sp. | reverse complement strand
GCCGTACGCCGTAGGAGGTGCACCCCGAGTCCTGTTCCGGTGCGGTGAAGCGGCGGAAGATCTCACCGATACCGGAGAGGTAGCTCTCCAGGGGGACGGGGACGTCGTCGATGTCCAGGAGGGGGTGCGGGGGCATGGCGGGGAGTGTTCCAGCCGCTGCCGGGGCCGTCCAGCGAGAAACTGCCGGGTGAGGGCGGGGGTCGCTGCGGGGCCGACAAGGGGTGTCAGGGCGCCGACGACGTCGGGACCGCCCTCGGCGCCGAGATCATCATCTTCGTCCGGGTCGCCGGAGTCGTCGTCCTCGGCGTCATCTGGCTCGTCACGAACAGAACCTCCAGCCGCTCCGCACGGCGTCCGGAGCCCCCTCCCCCGCCCGCACCCCGCCGCTCTCGTCGCCCCGGCCCGGCGTCGATGGAACCCAGCGCTGCCCGGCCCGGCACAGCCCCCTCAGGACGACGCCCGCACCACCAGTTCCGTAGCCACCACCACCTGCCGCCGCTCCAGCCCCCGCGACACCGCCGGACGGCGGTCCGCGATCTCGGTGAGGAGGAGGTCGAGCATGTGGCGGCCCATCTCCTCGATGGGCTGGCGGACGCTGGTGAGGGGCGGGTCCATGTGGCGGGCGATGGCGGAGTCGTCGTAGCCCACGAGAGCTACGTCCTCCGGGGTACGGCGTCCGGCCTCGCGCAGGGCCTTGCGGGCGCCGGCGGCCATGACGTCGGAACCGGCGAAGACGGCGTCCAGTAGGGGACTACGGGACAGCAGGCGCTGGGTCGCCCGGTAACCGCTCTCCTCCGTGAAGTCCCCGGGTTCGATCAGGGGCTCCCGGCCCGCGTCCTCCATCGCGTCCCGGTACCCGTCGACGCGCCGCTGAGCGCCGTACACGTCGGACAGACCGGTGATGTGGGCGATGTGTTCCCGGCCGCGCGAGAGCAAATGTTCCGTGGCCGACCGGCCGCCGCCGTAGTTGTCGGAGTCGACGGACGGCAGGGTCTCGGCGGCGGAGCGGGGACCGCTGATGACGGAGGGGATCTCCAGCTGGGAGAGCAGGTCGGGGAGGGGGTCGTCCGCATGCACGGAGACGAGGAGGACGCCGTCCACGCGGTGTGCGGCGAGGTACTGCGCGAGCCGCTTCCGCTCGCGGTCGCTGCCCGCGAAGATCAGTAGCAACTGCATCTCGGTGTCGGAGAGTTCGGCGCCGACGCCGCGCAGGATGTCGGAGAAGTAGGGTTCGGAGAAGAACCGGGTCTCCGGCTCGGGGACGACGAGCGCGATCGCGTCGGTGCGGTTGGCGGCGAGCGCGCGAGCGGCCGTGTTCGGGACATACCCCAGCTCCGCGACGGCCGCCTCGACGGCCGCGCGGGTGGCGTCGCTGACACGCGGGGAGCCGTTGATCACCCGCGAGACGGTGCCCCGGCCGACCCCGGCACGCGCGGCGACCTCCTCAAGGGTGGGGCGTCCACCGCTGCGGCCCCGCGCTCCGTGGGTTGCCATGGGCCCCGCCTTCCCTCGTTCACTACGCACTGGCCTGGAATCTAACAGCCCTGTCCTGACATGGAACGGCCCGCACCACCACGGCCCCGCCCGGCTGAAAACCGATGCGCGCCGCTCTCAGTTAACGTCCCGATAACTGAACGCATCTCTCCGCGTCGACGCCCTTGACACCCCCGCCGGAACCGACGACTCTTCAACACATCACTTGTGGGAGCGCTCCCACAGTACCTGACACATACACATCCCGCACGTTCCCCGCCCGAGCCGCAGCGAGAATAGAACGGGCCCAACCATGCAGTTGGCCGGGGGGTCGGCACGTCAGGGCAACAGGAGGACGCAATGCGAGCAGGTTCCCGAACCTCCCGTCGGGTGGTGGTCCTGGCGGCTGCCGTGTCGCTGGGCGCCGGGCTGCTGGCCGGCTGTGCCGACGACGGCGACAGTGGCTCGGACGACCCCTCGGCCTCGTCGGGCGGAGGCGGTGGCAAGGGGCAGACGACGATCACCCTCGGGCTGTTCGGTGCGCAGGGCTTCAAGGAAGCCGGGCTGTACACCGAGTACGAGAAGCTCCACCCCGAGATCAAGATCGCCGAGAACACCATCGAGTCGAACGACAACTACTACCCCGCGCTGCTCAACCACCTGACCACCAACAGCGGTCTGATGGACATCCAGGCCATCGAGGTCGGGAACATCGCGGAGATCGTCGCGACGCAGGCGGGCAAGTTCGAGGACATCGGCAAGGCCGAGGGTGTCGTCAAGAGCAACTGGCTGGACTGGAAGTGGTCGCAGGCGACGACCAAGGACGGCAAGACGATCGGTCTGGGCACGGACATCGGCCCGATGGCCATCTGCTACCGCACAGACCTCTTCAAGGCGGCGGGGCTGCCCACCGAGCGCGACAAGGTGAGCCAGCTGTGGGCCGGGGACTGGAAGAAGGTGCTCACCGTCGGTGAGCAGTACAAGAGCAAGGCGCCCAGCGGGACTTACTTCATGGATTCGCCGGGCGGGCTGTTCAACGCGGTCATCAGCAGCCAGAAGGACAAGTACTACAACGCCGCCGGAGACGTCATCTACAAGACGAACCCCGCGGTGAAGTCCGCCTTCGACCTCGCCGGGGAGGCCGCGCAGAAGGGACTCGCGCAGCCGATCGGGCAGTTCGAGACGGCGTGGGACCAGTCCATCGCCAACAGCAAGTTCGCCACGATCTCCTGCCCGCCGTGGATGCTCGGCTACCTGAAGGGGAAGTCGAAGCCCGACGCGGTCGGCAAGTGGGACGTCGCCCAGGCGCCGCAGGTCGGCAACTGGGGCGGCACCTTCCTCGCCGTCCCGAAGGCCAGCAAGCACGTCAAGGAGGCCGAGGCGCTGGCCACTTGGCTCACCCAGCCCGCGCAGCTCGCCAAGCTCTTCGCCGTCCAGGGCAGCGTCCCGAGCACGCCCGGCGCGTACACCTCGCCCGAAGTCACCGGCGCCAAGAACGACATGACCGGTAGCGCCCCGATCGGCACGATCTTCACCGAGGCCGCCAAGAAGGTGCCGGTCCAGTCGGTCGGCCCGAAGGACCAGATCATCCAGACCGGTCTGACCAAGAACGGCGTGCTCCTCGTCGCGAAGGGCAAGTCGATCCAGGACGCGTGGGACAACGCGACCAAGACCATCGACAACAACCTGGACAAGTGACCCGGATGGCCAGTCACGACACCGCCGCGCCCCCCTCGAAGGGGGGCGCGGCCCCGGGCCGCCCCGCGCCCGGTGTGCCCTCCGAGGCGGAGCAGCGGCGCCGGGCCAAGCTCTCGCGGCGCTGGCAGCGGGACCTCAAGTGGAGCCCGTACGCGTTCGTTTCGCCGTTCTTCCTGCTCTTCCTGGCCTTCGGGCTGTTCCCGCTGATCTACACCGGCTGGTCCTCGCTGCACCAGGTGGAGCTGACGGCGCCCACCGACATGAAGTGGGTGGGGCTGCGCAACTACACGCGGATCTTCGACGACGAGTTCTTCTGGAACGCCGCCAAGAACACGCTGACGATCGGCATCATCTCGACCGTGCCGCAGCTGTTGATGGCGCTGGGCGTCGCGCACATCCTCAACTACCGTCTGCGCGGCTCGACTTTCTACCGGGTCGTCATCCTCGCGCCGTACGCGACGTCCATCGCCGCGGCCTCGCTCGTCTTCGTGCTGCTCTTCGGGCGCGACTACGGGATGATCAACTGGGTTCTGGACTCCGTGGGGTTCGGCAAGGTCGACTGGCAGAGCGACAAGTGGCCCTCCCAGATAGCCGTTTCGACGATCGTCATCTGGCGCTGGACCGGCTACAACGCACTGATCTACCTCGCGGCGATGCAGGCGATCCCCAACGACCTGTACGAATCAGCCGCGTTGGACGGCGCGAGCCGCTGGCAGCAGTTCGTCCACGTGACGCTGCCGTCGCTGCGGCCGACGATCCTCTTCACGGTCGTCGTCTCCACCATCGGCGCGAGCCAGGTCTTCGGCGAACCCCTGTTGTTCGACTCGGGCAAGGGCGCGTCCGGCGGCGAGGAGCACCAGTTCCAGACGCTCGGCCTCTATCTGTACGAACAGGGCTGGGTCAACCAGCACTTGGGCCGTGCCTCGGCGATCGCCTGGACGATGTTCCTGATCCTCATCGTGATCGGCATCGTCAACTACGTCATCTCGCGCCGCCTGCGCGCCAGCAGTGGCAGTTAGGAGTACGACGGTGACGACGACGTTGCCCAAGCCCGCCCCGAAGGAGGCGGCATCGAAGACCCCGCGCCGCCGGCTCTCCAAGTCGGGCCGTGCGGGCGGGCAGTTGCACGGCGGCCCGATCGCCTACATCGTCCTCGGGCTGTTCACGTTCTTCTCGCTGGCCCCGCTGGTCTGGTCGGCGGTCGCCGCCTCCCGGGACACCAACCGGCTGGCCCAGACGCCGCCCCCGTTCTGGTTCGGCTCCAACCTCTTCAAGAACCTCGACAAGGCGTGGACCGACGCCAACCTCGGCAAGGCGTTCCTCAACACCACGATCGTGGCAGGGACTTCGGCGATCACCATCGTGGTCCTGTCCACCATCGCCGGGTTCGCCTTCGCCAAACTCCGGTTCCGGGGGCGGGGCGCGCTGATGCTGATCGTCATCGGGACGATGATGGTGCCGCCCCAGCTCAACATCATCCCGCTGTACATGATGGTCGCGAAGCTGCAGTGGACCGACCAGCTCCAGTCCGTCATCCTGCCGTCGCTGGTGAGCGCCTTCGGGGTGTTCTTCATGCGGCAGTACCTGATCCAGGCGCTGCCCGACGAGATCATCGAGGCCGCCCGGGTGGACGGGGCGAGCAGTTGGCGGGTGATCTGGCACGTCGTGTTCCCCACGGCGCGGCCCGCGATGGCCGTCCTCGGCATGCTGACGTTCGTCCAGTCCTGGAACGACTTCCTGTGGCCGTTCCTCGTCCTGAGCCAGACCGGCAACCCGACGGTCCAGGTCGCGCTGGCCGGCCTCGGCCGGGGCTACACCCCCGACCAGTCGCTCATCATGGCCGGTGCCTTCCTCGGCACGGTCCCCCTGCTCCTCGTCTTCGCGATCTTCGGCAAGCAGATCGTGGGCGGGATCATGCAGGGGGCGGTCAAAGGCTAGGATCCGTAAGGGAGTTGGGGTTCGCCAGTCAGGGTACGGACGGCCAGGTGGCGCACGGACCGGCGGACGCGGCGGGCCGGGCG
>DATCQX010000030.1:0-9128 GCA_036569285.1 Streptomyces sp. | reverse complement strand
GCCCTGGACCCCCGGCCACCAGCACCTGCGGATGAATCAGGCGCTGGAGCAGGCGGAGTTGGCCGACGCGTTGGGGTACGGCTGCTGGTGGCAGGTCGAGCACCACGGCGCCGAGGAGTTCAGTCTGTCGTCGGCGCCGGAGCTGTTCCTCGCCGCGCTCTCGCAGCGCACCGCGCGGATACGCCTGGGCCACGCCGCCGTGCTGGCGCCGCCGCGGATCAACCACCCGATCCGGGTCGCCGAGCGGGCCACCTCCCTCGACCATCTCAGCGGCGGCCGGGTCGAGTTGGGGCTCACCCGGTCGACGGCCCCGGAGTGGCGGCTGTTCGGTGTGGACCCGGCGACCGTGCGGGAGCAGGTGGCGGACGTCTTCGACACCGTCCCGCGCATCTGGCGCGGCGACCTCGCCGTCACCGGGGGCGTCCCTGTCGTCCCGTCGCCCTTCCAGGACCCGCATCCCCCGCTGTGGCAGGCCGCGTCCACGCCCGGTTCGTTCGAGGAGGCCGGGCGCCGGGGTGTCGGCGTGCTGGGGACGACGCTGTGGGAGCCGTTGGAGCGGGTGCGCCGACTGGTCGAGCTGTACCGCGCGGCGGCGGCCGAGTGCCGCGAGCCCGCCGGGGCGTTCGTCAACGACCAAGTCGCGTTCTTCACGTTCGTGCACTGCGCGGAGACCGATGAACAGGCCGTGCGGGACGGCGCGGCAGCGGCGGCGGCCTGGTACACGGCCCGCGCGCTGACGTTCTTCGAGGCGGCCGACGCGTTCATGGAGAACATGGACCGCGAGAAGGTGCTGATGGCGTCCCCCGACGGCGGCGGGCGCACAGGCGCGTTCCTCCGCGCGGAGGCGGACTCGACGACCGGGCCCAACGCCGCGCAGCTCGCGATCGGCCGCATCCTTCAGGGCGAGACCGTCCCCGAGGACGAGCTGTTCGAGGCGCTCGACGAGCAGGGCTCTCTGATCGTCGGTTCGCCCGGGACGGTGCGCAAGAAGCTGCGGGCGTATGCCGATCTCGGGATCGACCGGCTGATGTGTTTCCAGCAGGTGGGTGGGCTGTCGCACGAGAGTGTGCTGCGCAGCATGCGGCTTGTCGGCGAGCTGATTCCGGAGTTCGATCCGGCGGGGTGAGGCCGAGGCGGGGGGCGGGTCTGGCCGGGTGCAGCTCAGGTCGGTTGCCGTTCACGGGTCGATCAGCCCGGCGCGAATCGCATAGCGCGTCAGTTCCAGGCGGTCGCGCATCCCGAGTTTCTGGAGCAGGTTGGCCCGGTGGCGCTCGACCGTCTTGGCGCTGATGAAGAGGAGGTTCCCGATCTCCTTCGAGGTGTGCCCCTCGGCGACGAGCTTGAGGATCTCCTCCTCGCGCTCCGTGATCGGCCGCTCCGGCAGACCGTCCCCCCGGTGCAGCCGGTCCAGGTACGACCGCACGAGCGCCCGCTCGGCCCCCGGGTAGATGAACGGCTCGTCGCGCATCGCCGCGCGGCACGCCTCGACGAGGTCCCGGTCGGCGGCCGACTTGAGGACGTACCCGCCCGCGCCGGCCTTCAGCGCCTCGAAGAAGTACTGCTCGTTGTCGTACATCGTCAGGATGAGGATCCGCAGGTCGGGCAGGCGTCGCGACAGCTCCCGCGCCGCCTGGAGCCCCGTCATCCGGGGCATCGCGACGTCCAGCACGGCCAGATCGACGTCCCCGGCGCGCGCCCGCTCCACCGCCTCCGCCCCGTCCCCGGCCTCTTCGACGACCGTCAGATCCGCCTCACCGTCGAGAATCAGCCGCACCCCCCGGCGCACCAGGGTGTGATCATCGGCCAGCAGCACACGAATGGGCGCCACCGGAGGACCGGCGGACGAGACGCTCATTTCCGCCCCCCTTGCCTGCCGGTCCGGCCCTCGCGCTCTTCCGTCAGCCCGAACACGCCCCGTGACTCCCCCACACCACCGTCCCCGAACCCGCCCCCCACCGGCAGCACGACCGGAATGCGCAGCCGGACCTCGGCACCACCACCGGGAGCATCGGTGAGAGTGAGGCGCGCGCCGACGAGAAGAGCCCGTTCACGCATCCCCGGGATCCCCGCCCCCTCGGGCGCCCCCCGGAACCCCTTGCCGTTGTCGCGGACGACGAGTTCCGCGCCGCCCGGGACGGCCCGCAGGCTCAGGTCCGCGCGGTCGGCGGTGCTGTGGCGCGCGGTGTTGGTGAGGGCTTCCTGGGCGACGCGGTAGATCACGAGTTCGGACTCCTCGGGGAGCGGGGGCAGGCCGGCGGCGAGGTCGCGGCGGACGGTCAGTCCATGGGTGGTGAACTCGGCGGCGAGCGAGCGCAACGCGCTGACGAGCCCGAGTTCGTCGAGCACACCGGGCCGCAGCCGGCGCGCGATGCGGCGGATCTCGTCGAGCCCGGCCCGGGTCGCCTCCTGGGCCTGCCCGATCTCCTCGCGCAGCTCGTCCGGCCCCCGGTCGGCGACCCGCTTGAGCTGGAGGAGCACGGCGGTCAAGGTCTGCCCGACCTCGTCGTGCAGCTCTCGGGCGATCCGGCTGCGCTCCGCCTCCTGCGCGGACAGGGCGCGCCCGGCGCTGGCGGCCCGCTCGGCCTCCAGCCGGTCGAGCATCGCGTTGTACGTCATGATCAGCTCGGCGGTCTCGACGGGCCCCGCGACGACGGCACGCCCGCCCGGCCGCAGCAGGTCGGCTGAGGCCATGGCCCGCCCCAGCCGGCTGAGCGGCGCGAGGCCGATCCGCAGGACGACGGCGTTGGCGACGAGCAGCACGGCGAGCCCGGCGGCCACGACGAGCGCCTCGGCGGGCAGCACCGGCGTCGAGACGGTGACGGGCCCCAGGAGCAGGGCGGCGGCGACGATCAGACCGACCGCGTTGAGGCAGAACATCCGCCAGAACAACGACACTCCCCCGCCGCCTCCTCTCCGACTCCTCGGCCCACGCGAGGTCCCGCTGGGCACGCGGGTCCCGCACGTCCGGCTGGGCCCACAGGGCCTGTTGGGTCCGCGGATCCCGCTGGGCCCGACAGGGGCCGCAGATCCCTCTCGCTCACACGGCGCACCCGCGACAAGCCTCGCCGCCCGCCGCCCAGCCGGTCCATCCGTCGTGACACCCATATCGTCACGGTACGGCCGGATGGCAGCATGGTCGGTTCCGGGCAGGTGTCCGGATCACAGCGGCAAGGCTCCCGCACCTCGCGGGCGGCTCGGCCCGACATCAGCATCAAGGGGAAGAGAAACGTGTCTGCTCCACGCCTCCGGTCGACGCCGTTGCCGGGCATCGGGGTCCAGTACGACCTCGTGACGCGCGACCACCGCCACCTCTCGGTCGTGGCGCACCGCGACGGCACGCGCACGGTGAACGTGTACCGGTCCGACGACCCCGACTCCTGCGCCCAGTCCCTGCGGCTGACCACCGCCGAGGCGGGTTCGCTGATCGACGCGCTCATGCCGTCGCACCACAGCCCGAGCCTGCTGTACACGACGGACCTGGGGCTCGTCGCCGAGCGCGTCGAGGTGTCGGCGACCTCCCGGTGGAACGGACGGCTGCTGGGCGACACGCGGATGCGCACCGAGACGGGGGCCTCGATCGTCGCCGTGCTGCGGCGCGCGGAGGCGATCCCGTCGCCCACGCCGGACTTCCGGCTGGCCGGCGGTGACACGGTGATCGTGATCGGCACCCGGGAGGGCGTCGACGCGGCTGCCGCGATACTCGGTCAGGAGTGAACGGGTGCACTCCGCGGTCCTGCTCATCGAGTTCGGTTCCATCATTCTCGGCCTCGGACTGCTCGGGCGGGTCGCCGCCCGGTTCCAGTTCTCGCCGATCCCGCTGTACCTGCTGGCCGGTCTCGCCTTCGGTGAGGGCGGGCTGCTGCCGCTCGGCGCGAGCGAGGAGTTCGTCGCGACGGGCGCCGAGATCGGTGTCATCCTCCTGCTGCTGATGCTCGGTCTGGAGTACACGGCCAGCGACCTCGTCTCCAACCTCAAGTCGCACTACCCCGCCGGGGTCGTCGACTTCTGTCTCAACGCGCTGCCGGGGGCCGTCGCCGCGCTGCTGCTCGGCTGGGGGCCGGTCGCGGCGGTCGTCCTCGCGGGGGTCACCTGGATCTCGTCGTCCGGGGTGATCGCGAAGGTGCTGGGCGACCTGGGGCGGGTGGGCAACCGGGAGACGCCGGTGATCCTCAGCATTCTCGTGCTGGAGGACCTGGCGATGGCGGTGTACCTGCCGATCGTCACGGCGCTGGTGGCGGGCGCCGGGCTGCTGTCGGGGTCGCTGACGCTGGCGATCGCGCTGGGTGTCGCGGGTGTCGTGCTGTTCGTCGCGCTGCGGTACGGGCGGCTCATCTCGCGGTTCGTCTCCAGCGACGATCCGGAGAAGCTGCTCCTCGTCGTGCTGGGGCTGACGATCCTGGTGGCCGGTGTGGCGCAGGAGCTGCAAGTGTCGGCGGCGGTCGGCGCGTTCCTCGTGGGCATCGCGCTCTCGGGTGAGGTCGCGGAGGGCGCGCACACGCTGCTGAGCCCGTTGCGGGACCTGTTCGCGGCGGTCTTCTTCGTCTTCTTCGGGCTGCACACGGACCCGGCGAGCATCCCGCCCGTGCTGCTGCCCGCTCTCGCGCTGGCGGTCGTGACGGCGTGCACGAAGGTCGCCACCGGCTACTGGGCCGCCCGGCGTGCCGGGATCTCCGTCCGTGGCCGCTGGCGCACCGGCGGCACGCTGGTCGCGCGCGGCGAGTTCTCGATCGTCATCGCGGGTCTGGCGGTGACGGCCGGCATCGAGCCCGACCTGGGTCCGCTGGCCACCGCGTACGTCCTTCTGCTGGTGATCCTCGGCCCCCTGACCGCCCGTTACACCGAGCCCCTCGCCACGCGCTGGGCGCTGCGCCGGGAGTCCGCGAAGGCGGCGCAGGAGCCGCCGCCCCTGATGGAGAAGCAGGAGCAGACCCCGGTGGGCGACTGAGGCCCCCGCCCGCCCGTACGGCCCCCGCAGTGGCGCGTGACCCGCGTCGCCCCGGGGGCCGTCGCACGTTCCGGGCCGGTTCCGAACTCGCCTTCCCTGAAGCCGAGTTGATCCCCCGGACGACATCTCCCCGCACACCGTCAGCAAGCCGCCGAGAACGCCTCCGGCATGACGCAGGTCACACCTCGTTGTGATCAAACCGTGGAACCTCCGTGTGTTTGTCGTGGCATGCTCGTGAACCGTTACCGGCGAGTAGGCACTCGCGCCCCGCCGGTCGTTCTCTCTCACCCCCATCACCCCCAGGACTGACGTTGCGCCGACGCACGAGGCCCTACCGCGCCCTCATGCCCGCTCTGGCCGCGAGCGCCCTGCTCCTCGCGGCGGGCTGCTCCTCCGCCCCGCAGAACGACCACTCCGCCCCGGCCGGCGAACCGATCGCCGCGGGCCTCTCGACGGCCGCCGCGGACGACGCCCCACTGGCCGTCGCCGCCGCGCCCGACGACGCCCCGACCGCCACCGCGCGCCCCGGCGGCGGGCCCGAAGGGCGGGTGAAGGCCGGCAAGCTGAAGGTGGCCTCCTACGACAGCCGGACCGGACGGGCCGTCATCTCCTCCAACGCGGGCAAGCGGAACGAAAGTTCCCCATCGCCCACAATTCCCTCAAGTCCGTCGGAATCCCCTTCGATCCCCTCGGAGTCCACCGGCCCCACGGACTCCCCGCAGCCCTCGGCCGACGTGGAATCCCCCACCGGATCGGCCTCGGCCTCCTCTTCGGCCACCGAGGCCCCGCCCGCCGACGCCGAGCAGACCACCGCCGTGGGCGACGTCATCGCCAGCGCCCCCGCCCCCGGCGCCCCGAACGGCCTGCTCGCCAAGGTGACGAAGGTCGTCGGCGAGACGGACGAGGGCACGGAGGTGGAGACCGAACCGGCCCAGCTGAACGCCCTGCTGGCCGACGAGACGGCGAAGGGCAGCGTGCCCGTCGACCCGTCCGCGTTCGAGATCGACAAGCTGCTGCCGGACGTCGACATCTCCTGGTCGAAGACCAAGGACGTGCACATAGGCCCGAAGGGCGCGACCGTGCCGCTCGGCAGCCTGCGGCTCGACGTCAGCGCCGCGCTGCCGACGGTCGGCAACGGCTCCGCGTCGGCCTCCGCGTCCGTCTCGGGCTTCGTCCAGGTCGCCCCGCAGGTCGACTTCACGTACGGCGGTGAGGGCGCGGCCAGCTCCCCGCTCTCGGCGTACCTCGGGGTCTCCGGCGACTGGTCCTCGGCCTGGGCCCTGAAGGGCCGCGCCGCCGCCTCCGCGACCGCGCAGCGCATCCCCTTCGCCAAGCTGCACGCCGACCCGGTGCTCCAGGTCGGCCCGGTCCCGGTCGTCGTCAACCTGGACCTGACCTGCTACGTCCAGATCACCGGCGACGGCAAGGTCACGGTCGACGTCGAGCAGAGCGTCGAGGGCGACTTCAAGGCGGGCGGGACCTTCGGGCTCACCCAGGGGTGGAAGCCCGTCAACTCGTCGACCGTGAAGAGCACTCCGGTGCGCACGTCCCTCACCAGCGCGGGCTCCGTCAAGGCGGCCCTGGGCGCGGAGGCCAGCGTCGGGCTCTACGGCAGCGTCGGCGTCGTCGCCGACCTCGCGCCGTACGTCCGCGGCGAGGGCCAGGGCTCGGTGACCGGCACGGACGGCGACTTCGAGACGAAGGGCACGTGGGCGCTGTACGGCGGCCTCGACCTGACCGGCACCCTGCGGCTCCAGCTGTCCGTCTTCGGCACGCCGATCTTCAAGCGGGACATCTCGCTCGGGGCGCTGCACCGGGAGTGGAAGCTGGCGGGCTCACCGGCGTGAGGAAGGGGTGGGCCGCTGCCCCGGCGGCGGCCCACCCAGCGCTCTACGGCGCGGACTCCCAGCCCTGCCTGCGCAGCACTCCCGCCACGTCCGGCGCCTCGTAGTGCTCCCCCTTGAGCACCTTCCCGTCGGCCCTGCGGGCGATCTCCCCGCCGGGGCCGATCTTCGTCATGTTGGAGCGGTGGATCTCGGCGAGGACGGCGTCGAGGTCGATGCCGTGCACGAGCGCCGTGCCGTAGGCGACGTACACGACGTCCGCCAGTTCGTGCGCCAGCCGGTCCAGCGGGCCGGTGACGGCCACCTCCGCGACTTCCGCGGCCTCCTCCGCGAGCAGTTCCCCGCGGTGGGCGGCGAGCGCGGGGGCGACCTCGGTGGGCGTGCTGCGGGCGTCGAGCCCGAAGGCTCGGTGGAACTCACGGACCAGATCGGCGGGCGACGAACTCATGCCCCGACTGTATCGGCGCCCACTGACAACGCCTCTGTGCCACCTGCCCTGGTCACCGCCCGCCCCGCCTGGCAGGATCGCGCCATGCCCAAGCTGTCCGCCCGTATCGGCAAGCGCCACGCGCTCGAAGGAGCCGCCGGCGTCGTCGTCGCGCTCGGGCTGCTGCTGTGGTGGCTGCTGCCCCTGGGGGACGACCCGCCGTCCGGGTCGGTCGGGTTCACCACCGGGAACCAGGTCGGCGTCTACTACCAGTACGCGGACCTCCTCAGGAGCGAGCTGTCGAAGGACATGCCCGGCCTGAAGGTGCGGCTGGTCCAGAGCAACGGCTCGCAGCAGAACGTGGCGCGCGTGGCCGAGAACAAGGCCCAGTTCGCGATCGCCGCCGCCGACGCCGTGGCGGAGTACAAGAGCCGGCACAAGGAAGGCGCGGACAACCTGCGCGCGGTGGCGCGGCTGTACGACGACTACCTCCAGCTGATCGTGCCCTACGACTCGGACGTGAAGAAGGTCTCCGACCTGAAGGGCAAGCGGGTCGGCACAGGGCTCTCCAACTCCGGTGTGCGGCTCATGGCCGACCGGGTCCTGGAGGCCGCGGGCGTCGCCCAGAAGGACATCACGGCCATGGACGAGGGCATCGACACCGGGCCCCGGGACCTCCAGAACGGCAGCATCGACGCGTTCTTCTGGTCCGGCGGGGTGCCGACCCAGGGGCTCAAGATGCTGGACACCACGCCCTCCAAGTTCCGCTTCGTGTCCATACCGGCGGATCTCGTCGCCAAGATGCACAAGGACGACGACAGCACGACCGGCTTCTACCGGGCCACCAACATGCCCGCGGACGCCTACCCGGAACTCCAGCACGGCCGGGACGTGCCGACGGTGGCCATCGCCAACCTCCTGATCACCCGCGCGGACACGGACGACCGCCTCGCCGAGTGGTTCACCAGAACCGTCATCAAGAGCCGCGACTCGATCGGCCACAACGTCCACTCCGCGCAGCTCGTGGACCTGCGGACGGCCATCTACACCGACCCGCTCCCCCTGCACGACGGCGCCCGACGCTACTACCGCTCGGTGAAGCCGTAGCCGGGTGAAAAAGGTGGACGGGTAAAGAAGTACGACAAACGGGCGGGGAAGGACGACGCTCCGCGATCGGCCTTCCGGGAGAGCCCGTTCCCCGCCTTCAGGACGCCGATGTCCTCGGAACCCGCACCGTCACCGTCAGCCCGTGCGGCTCGTGCGACCCGTACGAGATCGACGCCCCGCCCGCCGCCAGCAGCGCGCGGGAGATCGACAGCCCGAGCCCCGATCCCTTGATGTTCTGGTGCCGCCCGCTGCGCCAGAACCGGTCGCCCACGCGCGCGAGTTCCTCCTCCGTCAGTCCGGGCCCGCTGTCGGTGACGACGACGGTCGCGGTGGTGCCCTCGACCGCGACGGACACCTCGACCTTCTCCCCCTCGGGCGTGAACTTGACGGCGTTGTCGATGACGGCGTCCAGCGCGCTCGACAGGGCGATCGGGTCGGCCCACGCGGTGGTCGCCGGACACTCCCCGCTCAGCACCACCCCCTTGGCCTCGGCGGTGGGCGCCCACGCGGCGACGCGTTCGGCGGCGATCAGGCCGACGTCGGTGATCCTCAGGTCGGCCTCGGAGTGCTCGGCGAGGGCGAGGTCGAGCAGGTCGTCCAGGACCTCGGCGAGGCGCTTGCCCTCGCTCTGGACCGAGGCGATCTCCTCGTTGCCCTCGGGGAGTTCGTAGGCCAGCAGCTCGATCCGCAGGAGCAGCGCGGCGAGCGGGTTGCGCAGTTGGTGCGAGGCGTCGGCGACGAAAGCCCTCTGCTGCTCCAGGACGTCCTCGACGGTGTCCGCCATCTCGTTGAACGACCGGGCCAG
>DATCQX010000029.1:0-4401 GCA_036569285.1 Streptomyces sp. | reverse complement strand
GTGGCGGTGTTCTTCACCGAACCCGCCGTGACGGCCTTGCCGTTGATGGTGATGACGACGTTGTCACCGACGGCGACGTCCACCTTGGCGTCGACGCTGTTGCCGGAACCGCTGCTGCCGGTGCCGCAGACGGACGCGCCGGCCGCGACGCAGGTGTAGGTGACGCTGCCGATGGCGCTCGGGACGGTGTCCTTGACCGTGACGCCCGTCGCGTTGGACGGGCCCCGGTTGGTGATCGTCAGGACGTACGTGACCTTGTCGCCCTGGGTCACCTTGGCCGGTCCCGTCTTGGTCACGGCCACGTCGGCGGAGACGCTGATCTTCACGTTGCTGATCTCGTAGTTCCGCGACGCGCCGCCCGTGGAGGCGCCGAAGCCCAGCTTGAGGGTGTCCGGCAGCGCCTTGCGGCCGTTCGCCTTGCTGACGTCGTAGTCCTTGATGATCTGCTTGCCGTCCAGGTAGACGGAGAGCTTCCCCTTGCCGTCGTAGACCAGCTTGGCCTTCTTCGGGGCCGACTTCTCGGCCGCGATGCCCACACCCTGCTGCGAGCCGGTGAGGTAGTTGAAGCCGGTGGTGCCGTCGCCCGAGCCGCGCACGGTGACGGTGTCCGGGGAGAACCCGGGGGCGTTGTCCCAGCCGCCGAAGGGCTCGGGGCCGTGCCCGTGGCCCGCGGTGCCGCTGGCGTAGCCGCCGAACTCGTCGAAGCCGACGCCGAGGTGGCCTCCGGTGACACCCGGGCGGACCGGGCGGGTGTCCTTCGGGTCCGAGCAGTAGACGCAGGAGTAGGCGAGGCCGGGGCCCTGCGCTCCGGGGGCGGTGGTCTTGGAGCCGTCGAGGAGGAAGACCGAGAATCCGTCGCCGTAGTTCTCGTTGCCGGTGTGGCCGTCCGTGAAGCGCTGGCCGCCGTAGGCGACGTAGTCGAACTCGACGGTGAAGCCCTGCTTGGCCGGGAACGCCTGGTCGAGGACGGCGATGCTCTTCTGGTCGTTCTTGCCCTGCGTCAGCGACAGCGATCCGCCGCCGACCTGGCTGTTGCCCTGGAGTGTCCAGCCCGGCGCGGTGCTCCCGGCGAAGGTCTCGGTGATGGGGAAGGGCGAGGCGGCCTTCCCGCCCTGCGCGGCGGCGACCTGTGCCTTGGGGGCGGCCTGGGTCTTGGGGGCGGCCTGTGCGCCGGGCGCGCCGGGGGTCGTCCGGTCCGCGGTCGTGTCACCGGCAGCGGCGGGCGCGCCGGAGGCGGGGGCGGACGAGGTCGAGGCCACCGGGGCGGCCGGGGTCGTGTTCTCGCCGTCCGTGGCTGGCAGTTGGGGCTCGACGGCCTGCCCGCCGGCGCCTTCGGCGCCCTGGTTCTCGGCGCCCTGGCCCTCGGCGCCCTGGTCCCGCGCGGGCGCGGCCGGGGCCTGGGATTCCGGCTCGACGGGTCCCGCCTCGGCGGGAACGCCCGCCTCCGGCTCCGCCGCCTCCTTCCTCGGCGCGGTCGGCCGCTCCTGCGCCGGCCGGCTCACCGGGGGCGCGGCCTCGGCTCCGGACGGGGCGGACGAGTCCGCGTAGGCGGGGGCTGCGGCGAAGGCCGCGAGGGCGATGCCGCCCCCCAGGACGGCGGCGGGCAGAAGGGGGGACACCCGTCGCTCGCGGGCCGATTTGCTCGACACTGCTTCTCTCCAGAGGTTCCGGCAGCGCTATGAACACACTGCGTGATCATTTAGGGACTCTGAGTACCAGCCAGGACGAGCACCGCCAAGGACCTCCGGATCCTTTGGACGTAAATTAATCTGAATATCCTAATTTTTCAGAACCATCGCCCACCCTCCCCCGCGCCGGTGCACGACGGCCGCCCCCGCCCCGAGCATCAGCAGGAAGACCGCGAGGACCCGCAGATCGACGAGCGGGATCTCGTTGAGCAGGACGTTGACGATGTAGCGGTCCGTGTACGAGACGTCGCCGCCGATGTTCCCCGAGGCGTCCTGCTCCACATAGCTGATCGTGCCGGGAAAGACGTCGGTCGACCCGACGGCGGCGTCGGTGGGGACCTTCCAGGTGACGGTGAACGTGGTGCGCGACCCCGGGGTCCAGTCGTCGGCGGAGGAGCAGCCCGCCGTCGGGCTGCTGCCGCTGCCGGAGTCGGTGTCGGTCCAGCCGGCCGGGCAGGTGTAGCTCGCGATCCACCCCTTGTAGGGGGTGCCCTTGTTCGCGAAGTCGATCTTCGGTTCCAGCGCGGTGTCGGCGGTGGGGTTGGTCAGCGTGTACGTCGCCGTGAACGTCCCGCCCCGCACGACGTCCTGGGTCGAGGGGCTGGCGCTCGCCGTGACGGGGCGCCCGGCGCGGGCCGTGGCGGGGGCGGCGGACAGAACGAGAGCGGCGCAGCACAGGAGTGTTCCCGTGAGGACACGTCGCGGATTCACACGAACTCCAAGAAACGGATGGGCCGGTGCCCGCGCCGCCCTGTGACGGCGCGGGCACCGGAGCACGTCAGCTGCGGCGGCGTCGGGCGATCGTGAACGCCAGCCCGCCGAGGGCGACCAGACCGGCCGCGGCACCGGCGAAACCGATCAGGGTGTCCTCGTCGGCCCCGGTGTCGGGCAGCACGGGCGTCTTGGACGGCGAGGGGGACGGAGACGGCGGAACCGGCGTCTTCGTCGGCGTGGGCGTCGGAGTCGGAGTCGGCTTGGGCGTCGGAGTCGGGGTGGGCGACGGCTTCGGCGGCTTCGGCACGATCGTCACCGTCGCCTTGCACTGCTCCTCGGCCGGGAACTTCGGGTCGTCCTTGGGGCAGTTGTACTCGCTCTCCAGCGTGTTGGGCATCGTGGCGGTGGCGTCCGCCCCGAGCCCCTCCAGCGCGTTCTCCCTGACGGTCACGGAGAAGCTGACGACGACCTGGGCGCCCTTCTTGAGCGGCCCGGTCCACTTCAGGGCGCCGTCCGTGAAGGAGGCGGTGCCGGTGCCCTCGCTGACCTTGATGTCGTCGTTGTAGTCGGCGTACTTGAGGATGTCGGTGATCGGGTCCTTGACCCAGTCGCCGTCCTCCTCGCTGCCCGGCACGTCGACCGAGCCGGTGCTCTTGATCGTCCAGGTGTAGTTGACCGTGTCACCCGGCATGGCCCGCGTCCGGTCCGCCTTCTTCGAGCCGTCCAGGTACGGGATGTTTCCCGTGGTGGAGCAGTCCCCGTCGCCGTTCTCACAGTAGGAGGGGTCCGTGGTGTCCGCGCCGGGCTCGGGGTCGAGGGCCGCCCGCAGCCGCAGCGGGTTCGACGCCCGCCGCGCGCGGTTGTTCTCCCGCACGGCCGTCTCCGACCTCAGCGTGTTGACGACCTTCATGTTGCCGGTGGGCCGCCGTTTGACGGTGATGGAGTAGGTGAACCTGACGGTCTCGCCCGCCTTCAGGTCACCGCGCCACCTCAGCCCCTTGCCCGGCACGAACTCGAAGGTGCCCTGGGGTCCCTCGACGACCGTGGCGTTCTGGTCGTAGTCGGCGTCGTCGAGGACGTCGGTCATGTCGTCGAAGAGGACGGCCTGATCCGCGCCGGTCAGATCCAGCGTGCCCTGGTTCGTGGCGCTCACGCTGTAGGAGTACGTCTTGCCGGGCCGTACGACCTCGGGCCGGCCCTC
Source organism: Streptomyces sp. (assembly GCA_036569285.1). Lineage (GTDB taxonomy): Bacteria > Actinomycetota > Actinomycetes > Streptomycetales > Streptomycetaceae > Streptomyces. The sequence goes on along the minus strand of DATCQX010000029.1, from coordinate 798 downwards.
CTTGGTGCGCGAGAGGTACGTCAGCGGCACGGACACCTGGCACGCCGAATCCGTCGAGCCCTCCAGGCAGTTCGACTTGTCCGTGGGGCTGTCGCCCGTGACGGTGACCTTGTTGTCCAGCTGCCGGTCTCCCTCGGGGCGGGTCGCGGCGCGCACCTGGTACGTCAGGACCAGTTTCGCCCCCTTGGGCAGCCGGTGCCGCCAGGTCAGCCTCTTCGCCTCGGCGTCGAATTCCGGTCCGTCCGCCTCCGCGCCGTCGACGGTGGCCTTCGCCGAGCCGGTCACGAACGTGGCGGCGTCCAGGACCTGCGACAGGTCGTCGGTCACCGTCACCGGGTCCTTGACCGAGCCGGGGTTGTCCACGGTCACCGTGTACGTCACGACGCTGCGCGCACCGGCGGTCCGCTTGTCGGCCTTCTTCGTGACCGTCATCGGCGGATCGACGACCCTGACCTCGGTCGCGCAGTCGGCGTCGGTGGAGTCGAACTCGCAGTTGGAGCGGTTGGCGGTGATCCGGTTGGCGAGCAGCCCGTTCCCGCTGACCTTGGTCCGGGAGCGGACCTGGTAGGTGAGGTACACGGTCTTGCCCGCCGGGATCGGCGCCTGCCAGGTCAGCCGCAGGTTCCCGGCGTTGTACGTCGGCGCCGCGACGGCCGCGCCGTCGATGGTGGCCCGGCCCGAGCCGTCGACGTACTCGGCGTCGTCGTTGACCTTGCTCAGGTCGTCGTACAGGACGGCCTCGTCGATGTCCGTGTCGCTGATGTTGGTGGCGGCGACCGTGTAGGTCACCAGCTCGTC
>DATCQX010000028.1:0-3685 GCA_036569285.1 Streptomyces sp. | reverse complement strand
CCCCCAGAAGGCGCCGAGCCGCTCCCGGCCGTAGACGTACGTACCGCCCGACGCCGGATAGCGGGCGGCCAGCCGGGCGGAGGAGTTGGCGTTGCAGTAGGCGATCACGGCGGCCAGCGCCAGGGCGGGCAGCAGACCGGTTCCGGCGGCCCGCGCGGCAGGCCCCAGGGCGACGAAGACCCCCGCGCCGATCATCGCGCCGAGCCCGATCACGACCGCGTCACCGAGTCCGAGGGAGCGGCGCAGTTCGGCAGGGGGACCGGAGGGGAGCGTCATGAACGCCAACCCTAGTGACTGGGGGAAACGGAACACTCCGGCACGGCGTCATCCACGCCGACGCGGAGCGAACACGGCAGTGGTGGCGGGCAGGGAGGGCGCGGACACGCCTGTTGCGGTGGGTGTGGAGGACGCGGACACGCCAGAAGGGCGGGCGCCCGCCGGGCGCCCGCCCTTCTGCCCCACCGGTCCGTGGACTACCGGTAGTTCACGAACTGGAGCGCGAAGTCGAAGTCCTGCCCCTTCAGCAGGGCGATGACGGCCTGGAGGTCGTCACGGCTCTTGGAGCTGACGCGCAGTTCGTCGCCCTGGACCTGGGCCTTGATGCCCTTCGGGCCCTCGTCCCGGATGATCTTGGCGACCTTCTTCGCGTTCTCCTGCGAGATGCCCTCCTTGACCTCGGCGAAGAGCTTGTACTCCTTGCCGGAGAGCTGGGGCTCGCCCGCGTCCAGCGCCTTCAGCGAGATCCCGCGCTTGATCAGCTTGGACTGGAAGACGTCGAGGACAGCCAAGACCCGGTCCTCGGAGTTCGCCTCCATCAGGATCTTCTCGCCGGACCACGAGATCGAGGCGCCCACGCCCTTGAAGTCGTAGCGCTGCGAGATCTCCTTGCCGGCCTGGTTGAGGGCGTTGTCGACCTCCTGCCGCTCGACCTTCGAGACGATGTCGAAACTGGAGTCGGCCATGTCCTGTGGCTCCTTGTATCGGGGTGCGTGTCGAGTGCGTGGCGGCGTCCTCACGGGCTCGCGCCTGTACCGGCGTGGGCCCGGCCGCGTCCGGACAAGCCTAGCCACCCGATCACCTCCGGGCGCAGCTCAATCGAGTGGCGAAGCACCCCTCCCCATCGGGTATTGTTTACGTCGTTGCCAGGGAACACCGCCGAAAAGCGGTTCGAACAGGCGACAAAACCCCGGCGGTGTGCCCGAGCGGCCAAAGGGAGCAGACTGTAAATCTGCCGGCTCAGCCTTCCCAGGTTCGAATCCTGGCGCCGCCACACGGGAACGTAAGGGCTCGTGATCCACTCAAGCAGTGGATCACGGGCCCTTCGTCATGAACGCGTTCCGGGGTGGCTCATGAAGAAGATCACACCCCCCCGGAAGACGCCGGGATCAGGATCTACGACGCCGGTTCGCCCTCCTCCGAGCTCTGGCCCCCGGGGCGCTCGCGGGCGGTGCGTTTCACCTCTGCCTCGACCTCGCTGCGGGGCCGCTCCTCGGCGCGGGCGTGTTCCGTGACCGCGGACTGGGTGTCGCGGGCGAGGTCGCGCCAGGCCCGCCAGGCGGTCTCGTAGGTATCCGTCTGGGTCTCCGACCAGGGGGCGGCCGTGGGGGAGCCGTAGGTGTCGCGCAGCTCCCGTACGCGCGTGTGCGCCTCGTCCGCGGCGCGCTGACGGTGCACCAGTTCCTCGAAGGTGTGTGCCACGGGATCGGATGCTAGGGAGCTGATCGCACTTTTCCGCGCTGCGCCGCAGCGTGCCGCGAGGCCGTACCCGCGTGGCCCACTGAGGCACACTGACCTCATGTCCAGCCGCCGCAGAACCTGCCCCGAGTGCCGCCGCGAGATCGCCGTCGTCGCCGGCCGGTTCGCGCGGCACGACCCGCCCGGCGCCCGCGACACCGGCGCGCTCACGTCCTGCCCCGGCTCCCGCAGCCCCGCCCAGATCGGCGCCGCCCAGCCGTCGCTGGACGGCTTCGCCCTCCCCGACTTCCCGGGCCAGCTCCCGCTCTTCTGACCCACGGTCACCACCCGTGCGCCCCCACCCCTCAAGCCCTACAACGCCGCTGAGGCCCCGCCAGTTCCCGGCGCCCCCCGAGGGCCCGCCCGCGGTCCCCGGCTCCGGCAAGGGCCCCGGCGTCCCCGCCCCCTCAGTTCCCGGCCACCGACTTCACCGCCACCGCGACCGGCGTCGAACCCCCCACCAGCTCCAGCGTCAGCCCCGCGGTCGCCGGCGTCTCCAGCAACTCCGCGAGCACGGCGGCCACATCGTCGCGGGGGATCATCCCGCGCCCGGTGCTCGCCTCCAGCCGCACCAGCCCGGTCCCGGCATCGCCGGTGAGCCCGCCGGGCCGCAGGACGGTCCAGTCGAGGGCGTCGAGGCTCCGCACGTAGTCGTCGGCGGCCCCCTTGGCGCGCAGGTACACGTCGAAGACGTCGTCGCCGGGGCGCTCGGCGTCCGCGCCCAGCGAGGACACCACCAGGAACCGCCGCACGCCCGCGCGGACGGCCGCGTCGGCGAACAGGACCGCCGCACCCTTGTCGACGGTGTCCTTGCGGGCCGCCCCGCTGCCCGGCCCCGCGCCCGCCGCGAACACCGCGGCGTCGGCGCCCCGGAGCACCTCCGCGACCTCCTCGACGGACGCCGACTCCAGGTCCAGCACGGCAGGTTCGGCACCGGCGGCCCGCAGGTCGGCACCCTGCTCCGCCTTGCGGACGACCCCCACGACCTCGTCCCCGCGCGCGGCGAGCAACCGCTCCAGCCGCAACGCGATCTGACCATGCCCTCCGGCGATGACAATGCGCATGCCTTCGACCGTACGCCCGCGAAGCCCCGTCCGCCGCACGGCTCCCACTAGGTATGCCGATCAGAAAATATGCCCGCTCCTACCCCTACCCTCGCCCCCTCAAGACACCACCCCACTCAAGACACCTCCCCCCGTCCCTGCCGAGGCAACCCCAACTCCGCAGCCGCAGCCGAATTGCAGTACTCCCGCACCGCACTCGTCCGAGCCACCACCCGCCCCCGATGAATCACGATCCGGCTGTACGCCAGCGACAACGCCCCCGCGAGCCGCTCCCCCCGCACCGCCAGCAACTCCGCCGGAAACCCCGCCTCCACCCGCACCTCAGGCAACCCGAGCACCCCGCGCGCGGACGCGCTGACGGCGTCGTACGCGTCCTCGGGCCGCAACCCCTCCCGGGAGGCCAGCAGATAGGCGGCCTCCAGAGGATCCCCGCGCCCCACAGGATTGGAGACGTCCCGCAGAGCGCCGCTCCCGGCGGCGACCCGCACCCCGGCGGCCCGCAGAAGCCGCACAGGAGCCGTCCCACGGCCCGTGACGGCCCCGCAGGAGCCCTGGGGGAGGCAGACGACGGTGACGCCCGCGGCGGCGAGCTGATCGGCCGTCCGGGAGGCGTGCTCGGCGGGCAGCGCGCCGCAGGGGCCGAGCGCGACACCGGGACGCAGGCCCCCGCACTGCGCGGCGAGCCGGGCGAGCCGGCCCGGGTCGGCGGCGTCCGTGTGCAGGTCCACCGGGCAGCCGTGCTCGGCGGCGAGTTCGAGGACGGCCTCCACGTACCCCGTCGGATCGGGGTCGAGGTCGGGACAGCCGCCCACCACCGAGGCGCCCATCTTCAGCGCGTCCCGCAGCATCGCGAGCCCGTCCGCGCCGGCCACCCCGGTCAGCAGCCG
>DATCQX010000027.1:0-19988 GCA_036569285.1 Streptomyces sp. | reverse complement strand
CCCCGACCCTGCACGCCGAGCGCCCCTCCCCCCACGTCGACTGGGACACCTCCGGCCTCGCCCTCCTCGCCGAGGCCCGTCCCTGGCCGGAGACCGGCGGCCGTCCCCGCCGCGCCGCCGTCTCCGCGTTCGGCATCAGCGGCACCAACGCGCACGTGATCCTGGAGCAGGCCCCCGCGCCCGAGGCCGTCGAGGGCGGACACCGGCAGCTGGACGTCGTCCCGCTCCCGCTCTCCGCGCGGACCGAGGACGCGCTGCGGGCGCAGGCCCGGCAGATCGCCGGACTCGGCCTCGACAGCGCGGACCTGGGGCTGTCGCTGGCGACCACGCGGGCCGCGCTGGACCAGCGGGCCGTCGTCGTCGGGGACCCGGACGAGGCCCTTGCGGCCCTCGCCGAGGGGGTGGCCCATCCCGCTCTCGTCACCGGCATCGCGGGTGAACCCGGCGCCGTGGCCTTCGTGTTCCCCGGCCAGGGCTCCCAGTGGCCCGGCATGGCGGCCCGCCTCCTGGAGACCTCGCCGGTGTTCCGCGAGGCGGTCACCGCCTGCGCCCACGCCCTCGACGAGCACCTCGACTTCGCCGTCCTCGACGTCCTCACCGAGGCCGAGGGCGCGCCCCCGCTGGAGCGGGCCGAGGTCGTGCAGCCCGTGCTGTTCGCGGTGATGGTCGCGCTCGCCCGGACCTGGGAGTCCCTCGGGGTGCGGCCCAGCGCCGTGATCGGCCACTCCCAGGGCGAGTTGGCCGCCGTGCACATCGCGGGCGGCCTCGACCTCGCCGACGCGGCCCGGATCGTCGCGCTGCGCAGCAAGGCCCTCAGGGCAGCCGCCGGGCTCGGCGGGATGGCGTCGGTTCCGCTGCCCGCCGCCGAGGTCTCGGAGCGGCTCGGTTCCGGGCTCGCCGTCGCCGCCGTCAACGGGCCTCGCAGCACGGTGGTTTCGGGTGACGCGGACGCCCTGGAAGCCCTGGTCGACGCCTACCGGGCCGAGGGCGTGAGAGCCCGCCGCATCCCCGTCGACTACGCCTCCCACTGCGCGCACATGGACCAACTCCAAGACGCCGTCCTGGAGATCGCCGCCCGGACCACCCCGCGCTCCTGCGGAACCGTCCGCTTCTACTCCACGGTCACCGGAACCCTCACCGACACGGCGACCCTCACCCCCGCCTACTGGTTCGACAACCTCCGCCGACCGGTCCGCTTCCAGGACGCGGTGGAGGCGATGCTCGCCGACGGGCACCGCGTGTTCGTCGAGTCCAGCCCGCACCCCGTCCTCGCCGTCGGCCTCGCCGAGATCCTCGAACAGGCCGACACCGAGGGCCTGGTGACCGGATCGCTGCGGCGCGGCGAGGACAGCGCGGCCGAACTCCTCGCGGCGGCGGCCCGGTTGTGGGTCCGGGGCGTCCCCGTCGACTGGAGCGCCCACTTCGCGGGCAGCACGGCCCGGACGGTGCCGCTGCCGACCTACCCGTTCCAGCGCCGCCCCTACTGGCTCGCCCAGCGCGGCGGCGCCGGTGACCTCGCCGCCGTCGGCCTGCGCGCCGCCGGCCACCCGCTGCTCGGCGCGGTCGCCGAACTCCCCGACGGCGGCACGGTGTTCACCGCCCGCCTCGACACCCCCGCCCACGCCTGGCTCGCCGACCACGCCGTCTCCGGCACGGTCCTCCTGCCCGGCGCGGCCCTCGTCGAACTCGCCGCGCACCAGGGCCGCATCACCGACCTCACCCTCACCGCCCCGGCGGTCCTCGGCGACCACCCCCTGACCCTGCGCGCCGTCACCGGCCCCGCCGACGACACCGGCGCCCGCCCCTTCACGGTCCACACCCGCCCCGACGCGGACACCGACTGGACCACCCACGCCACCGGCACCCTCGCCGCTCCCGCGCCCGCCCCTGCCACGGCAGCCCCCGCCTGGCCGCCGGCCGGCGAGGAAGTCCCCCTCGACGGCGTCTACGACCGCCTCGCCGACCAGGGCTACGAATACGGCCCCGCGTTCCAGGGCCTGCGCCGCCTGTGGCGCGACACCGGCGCCGTGTACGCGGAAGCCCACCTCCCCGACGGCACCACCCCCGGCGACTTCCTCTGCCACCCCGCCCTCCTCGACGCCGCGTTCCAGGCCATCGCCGCAGGCGGCCTGGTCACCGGCGCCCCCGGCGCCACCCCGCTGCCGTTCTCCTTCGAAGGCGTCCACCTGCACGCCACCACGTCCCGCGACCTACGGGTCCGCGTCCGGGCCCGCTCCAAGGACACCGTCGAACTCACCGCCTGGACCCCGGACGGCCACCTCGCCGCCCACGTCGACACCCTCACCCTCCGCGCCCAGACGCCGAGTTCGGGCAACAGGCCGCCGTACCGCGTCGACTGGATCCCCGTCGACCCCACCGAGCCGACCGACCTCCGCACCGCGACCGTCGGCACCCTCGACGTCCCCGGCGCCCAGCCCCACGCCACCCTCGCGGACGCCACCGGCCACGACCTCGTCCTCACCACCCTCCCCCCGGCACGGGACCCGGAGACCACCGCCCGCCAGGCCCTCCTGCTCGCCCAGGAATGGCTCACCCACGACGACGGCACCCTCGTCCTCGTCACCCGCCACGCCCTCGACGACTCGACGGCCGCACCCGCCTGGGGCATCCTGCGCACCGCGACGACCGAACACCCCGGCCGATTCGCCCTGCTGGACCTCGACGGCACCGACACCCCCTGGGACCAGGTCACTTCGGCCCTGCACGCGGGCGAGACCCAACTCCGCGTCCGCGACGGAGCGTTGCTGACCGCCCGCCTCAAGCCCGCCCCCACCCTCCCCTTCGCCCCCTTTGATCACGAGCCCTGGCTCCTCGAAGTCACCGGCTCCGGCTCCCTCGACGACCTCGCCCCCCGCCCCGCCCCGCACACCCTGCGCGACCTCGCCCCCGGCGAGGTACGCATCGCCGTCCGCGCGGCCGGCGTCAACTTCCGTGACGTGCTGCTCGCGCTCGGCATGGTCGAGGTCGCGGACGACGTCCTCGGCGGCGAAGGCGCGGGCGTGGTCCTGGAGACCGGGCCCGGCGTCACCGGACTCGCCGTCGGACAAAGGGTGTTCGGCGTGATCCACGGCTCCTTCGGACCGGTCGCCGTAGCGGACGCGCGGATGCTCGCGCCGGTCCCGGACGGCTGGACGTTCGCGGAGGCGGCCGGGGTGCCGATCGCCTGGCTGACCGCCTGGCACGGCCTGTTCGACATCGCCGGACTGAAGGCGGGCGACAAGGTCCTGATCCACTCGGCGGCCGGCGGCGTCGGCTCGGCGGCCGTCGCGCTCGCCCGGCACGCCGGCGCCGAGGTCTTCGCGACCGCCGCGCCCGGCAAGCACGACCGGCTGAGAGCCCTCGGCATTCCGGACGACCACCTCGCCAGCAGCCGGGACCTGGAGTTCGAAGACAGGTTCGGGCGCGTGGACGTCGTCCTCAACTCCCTGGCAGGGGAGTTCACCGACGCGTCGCTGCGCCTCCTCGGGCCCGGCGGGCGGTTCGTGGAGATGGGGAAGACCGACATCCGGGACGCGGAGACGGTCGCCACGCGGCAACCGGGCGTCCGCTACCGGGCGTTCGACCTGCTCGACGCCGGGCCCGAGCGGATCGGGCAGATGCTCGCCGACCTGCTCGCCACCGACGTGCCGAAGACCCCGCACCGCGCCTGGGACATCCGGCACGCGCACGACGCCTTCCGCCACATGGCCGCCGCCCGGCACACCGGCAAGGTCGTCCTCACCCTGCCCCGACGGCTCGACCCGGACGGCACGGTCCTGGTCACCGGCGGCACCGGCACCCTCGGACGCCTCGTCGCCCGGCACCTCGTCACCGAACACGGCGTCCGCAACCTCCTGCTCGTCAGCCGCAGCGGCGCCGACCCCGAACTCGGCGACCTGGACGCCGAGATCACCGTCGCCGCCTGCGACACCGCCGACCGCGACGCGCTCGCAGCCCTCCTCGGCACGATCCCCGCCGACCGGCCGCTCACCGCCGTCATCCACGCGGCCGGCGTCCTCGACGACGCGACCGTGCAGGCCGCCGCCCCCGACCGGCTGCCGCTCGTGTTCGCCCCGAAGACGCGGGCCGCGTGGAACCTCCACGAACTGACACTCCGTCACGACCTGTCCGCGTTCGTCCTGTTCTCCTCCATCGCCGGTGTCCTCGGCGGCGCAGGACAGGCCGGGTACGCCGCCGCGAACGTCTCCCTCGACGCGCTCGCCGAACACCGCCGGGCCCTCGGACTGCCCGCCGTGTCCGTCGCGTGGGGCATGTGGGCACCGGACAGCGGCATGACCGGCCACCTCACACAGGCCGACCGGGAACGCCTCGCCCGCAGCGGAGTCCTCCCCATGGAACCGGAGTTCGCCCTCGGACTCCTCGACGAGGCCATGACGGGAGCCGAACCGGCCCTCACCGGCGCCCTGTTGGACGTCCGCGCCATGGAACCGGTACCCCCGCTCCTGCGCGCACTCGCCACCACCAGACCCCGCACCCGGCGCGCCGACACGCCCACGGGACAGGCCCCGGCCACCCTCGACGAGGCGCTCCACCTCGTCCGCACGGCCGCCGCCGCCGTCCTCGGACACAGCTCGGTGAACGCCGTCCCCGCCGAACGCGCCTTCTCCGACCAGGGGTTCGACTCCCTGACCGCCGTCGAACTCCGCAACCGGCTGCGCGCCGCGACCGGCCTGAGGCTGCCCACCACCGTCGTCTTCGAACACCCCACCCCGGCCGCCCTCGCCGCCCACCTGATCGGCGCCGCCGAACGCCCCACCACACCAACTCCCGTGCCCACCAAGGCGTTCGACGACGATCCGATCGCGATCGTCGGCATGGCCTGCCGCTTCCCCGGCGGCGCCGACACCCCCGAGGAGCTGTGGCGCCTCGTCGACCAGGAACGCGACGTCGTCGGACCGTTCCCGACGGACCGGGGCTGGGACCCCGAGCGGCTCTTCGACCCCGACCCGGACCGCACCGGCACCAGCTACGTCCGCGAAGGCGCCTTCCTGCACGGCGCGGGCGACTTCGACGCCGCCTTCTTCGGGATCTCCCCGCGCGAGGCCCTCGCCATGGACCCCCAGCAGCGCCTCCTCCTGGAGACCGCGTGGGAGACCTTCGAGGACGCCGGCATCGACCCGGCCGGCCTCAAGGGCACCCCCGTCGCCGTCTACGCCGGACAGATCCACCACGACTACATCGGCCGACTCTCCGACGTCCCCGGCGAGTTGGAGGGCTACCTCGGCCACGGCACGGCGGGCAGCGTCGCCTCCGGACGCATCGCCTACACCTTCGGCCTCGAAGGCCCGGCCGTCACCGTCGACACCGCCTGCTCCTCCTCCCTCGTCGCCCTCCACCTCGCCGTACGGGCACTGCGCGCCGGGGAGTGCACGATGGCCCTCGCGGGCGGCGTCAGCGTGATGGCCGCCCCGACACCGTTCGTCGAGTTCTCCCGGCAGCGCGGACTGGCCCCCGACGGGAGGTGCAAGCCGTTCGCGGACGCCGCCGACGGCACCGGCTGGTCCGAAGGCGTCGGCCTCCTCCTCGTCGAGCGGCTCTCCGACGCGCGCCGACTCGGACACCGGGTCCTCGCGCTGGTGCGGGGCACGGCCGTCAACCAGGACGGCGCCTCCAACGGCCTCACCGCCCCCAGCGGCCCGGCCCAACAGCGCGTCATCATGGCCGCGTTGGCCGACGCGCGGCTGTCCCCGGCCGACGTCCAGCTCGTCGAGGCCCACGGCACCGGCACCCGCCTCGGCGACCCCATCGAGGCACAGGCCCTCCTCGCGACCTACGGCACGCAGCACCCGGCGGACGACCCGCTGTGGCTCGGCTCCGTCAAGTCCAACCTGGGGCACGCGCAGGCCGCGGCGGGAGTCGCCGGACTCGTGAAGCTCGTCATGGCGATGCGTAACGGCCGCATGCCCCGAACTCTCCACGTGGACAAGCCCAGCCGGCACGTCGACTGGTCCTCGGGCGGGGTCCGCCTCCTCACCGAGGCCCGCGCATGGGACGCGGAAACCCGGCGCTGCGGAATCTCCTCCTTCGGCGTGAGCGGCACCAACGCACACATCGTCCTCGAAGAAGCACCCGCCACCGACACCCCCGAACCCGCCGAAGCCGACGGCCCGCTCCCGTTGTTGCTGTCCGCACGCGACGCGAACGCCCTGCGCACCACAGCCGGACGCCTCGCCGCACTCCTCGACTCCGAAGCGGCACCCCCGCTCGCCGACACGGCCCGCGAACTCCTCCACCACCGGGCCAGGTTGGACCACCGGGCGGTCGTACTCGACGACCACATCACGGCGTTGACGACCCTCGCGGACGGCCGCACGACCCCCTCGGCCGTCACCGGCACCGCCCTCCCGGACGTCAAGACCGTGTTCGTCTTCCCCGGGCAGGGCGCCCAATGGGCCGGCATGGCACGCGAACTCCTCGACCAGAGCCCCGTGTTCGCCCACCGCATGGCCGAGTGCGCACAGGCCCTCGCCCCGCACACCGACTGGAACCTGCACGACGTCGTCCGCGACGGAACCGGCCTGGAGCGCGTCGACATCGTGCAGCCGGTGCTGTTCGCCGTCATGGTGTCCCTGGCCGCACTCTGGGAAGCGCAGGGCGTCCGCCCCGACGCCGTCCTCGGGCACTCCCAGGGCGAGATCGCCGCCGCCTGCGTGAGCGGCGCCCTCACCCTGGACGACGCCGCCCGCGTCGTCGCCCTGCGCAGCCGCGCCATCGCCGCCCTCGCCGGAACCGGCGGCATGCTCTCCGTCGGCCTCCCCGCCGGGGCCGTCGTCGGACGGCTGGACGCGTACGGGGAGCGGGTCGCCGTCGCCGCCGTCAACGGGCCGCACTCCGTCGTCCTCGCCGGCGAAGGGCCCGCCCTCGACGAACTCGCCGCCGACTTCGCCGCCGACGGGGCACGCGTCAAACGCATCCCCGTCGACTACGCCTCGCACACCCGGGCCGTCGAGACCCTGCGCGACGCCCTCGACCGCGACCTGGCGCCGATCCGCGCGGGCGCACCCGCCGTGCCGATGCTCTCCGCGTTCACCGGAGAGTGGGTCCGCGACGGCGAACTGGACGGCGGCTACTGGTACGCCAACCTCCGGGGCACGGTCGCCTTCCAGCGGGCCACCGAGGCGCTTCTCGCCGCCGGATACACCGCGTTCATCGAGGTGAGCCCGCACCCCGTCCTGCTCCCCGCGATCGGGGAGACCGCCGAACTCGTCGGCGCCGACACCGCGTTGGTCGCCACCCTGCGCCGCGAGGACGGCGGCACGGACCGGTTCCTGACAGCCGCCGCCGAGGCGTACGTCCGGGGCATCGACGTCAACTGGGCCGCCCTGCTGGGCCCTTCGGGCAACCGCGTCGACCTGCCCCCCTACCCCTTCCAGCGGCAGCGGTACTGGGCCGAACAGCCCACCGCACCCGCCGGGGACGACCGGGAACGGGAGTTCTGGGACCGCGTGAAGGCCGGGGACACCGACACCCTCGCCACCCAACTGGGCCTTGACGGCGTCTCCTTGGACGCGCTGAGGGCGGTGCTGCCCGCGCTGGCGTCCTGGCATCAGGGCGACGCGGGGGACGCGCTGCGGTACCGGGTCACCTGGCAGCCGGTGAACGGGCTCGACCAGGAGGCGCGGCTGAACGGCCGATGGCTGGCGGTCGTCCCGGAAGGGCTCGGCCTCGGCGGGTTCATCGACGGCGCCGAGGTGCTGGAAGTGTCCGAGGGGACGACCCGGCAGGAACTCGCCGCGCAGGTGCGGGAGTTCGACGGAGTGGTGTCGCTGCTCGCACTCGGCGGCGGTGAGGATGGAGGCCTCGGGGCCACGCTCCGACTCCTCCAGGCCCTCAGCGACGCCGAGACGCACGCGCCGGTCTGGCTCGTGACACGCGGCGCGGTCGCCGTGCGGGCCGGGGAGGCGGTGCCGTCGCCCGCACAGGCCGCCGTGTGGGGGCTCGGACGGGTCGTCGCGGCCGAACGGCCGGAATCCTGGGGCGGGTTGATCGACCTGCCCGCCAACGACGCCTCCGCCAACGGCCTGCGCATCAACGACCTGGCCGCCAACGCCCACTCCGCCAGTGGCACCCAACTCCCCCCACCCCTCGACGCCACCACGACCCGCCGCCTCCTGGCCACCCTCGCCGGCGCCACCGACGAGGACGAGATCGCCCTGCGCCCCGACACCGCCTGGACCCGCCGCCTCCGCCCCGCCCCGCCCACCCCGGCCCGCCGCGACTGGAAGCCGACAGGCACGGCCCTGGTCACCGGAGGAGAGACCCCCGTCGGACGGCTGGTCGCCGAGTGGCTGAGCGAGAACGGCGCCGAGAACGTCGTCCTCCTGACGACCGATCAGAACTCGCCGGGCATCCTCTGCGACACCGCCGACGACACCGCCCTGCGCGCTGTACTCGCCGGTCTGCCCCCGGAGTTGCCGCTGCGGACGGTCGTCCACACCGCAGGCGTCCTCGACGACGCGACGATCGACACCGCCGACGAGGAGCGTGCGCGCAGGGTGCTGCGCTCCCGGGCCGGCGCGGCGCTCGCCCTCGACCGGGTGACGCGTGAACTCGCCCCGGAACTGGACGCGTTCGTGCTGTTCTCGTCCCTCGGGGGCACCCTGGGCGCCGCCGGTCACGCCACCTACGCGCCCGGCCACGCCGTCCTGGACGCCCTCGCCGCCGCCCGGCGCGCGGAGGGGCTCCCGGCGACGGCCGTGGCGTGGGGGCACTGGGCCGTGACCGAGGAGGCGGCCGGAGCGACACGGCCCGGTGTGCGGGACCTGGACCCGAACACCGCACTGGCCGCGCTGCGCAAGACGTTGGAGCGGGACGACACCACGGTCGCCGTGTGCGACGTCGACTGGGCGGTGCTCGCCGGACCCGTACCGCCGCCGCTGCTCGGCGAGCTGGTGGAGACGAAGGAAGCCGAGGGAGAAGGCCCCGAGGCGTTGATGGCGCGGCTCGGTGAGGCCGACGGGCCGGGGCGGCGCAGGCTGCTCACCCAACTCGTCCTGGACCTCACGGCCGAGGTCCTGCGGCACGGCGACAGCACGGCCGTCGACCCCCGGCGCGGCTTCCGCGAACAGGGCTTCGACTCCCTCGCCGCCGTCCAGTTCCGCAACCGGCTGTGCGCCGTCACCGGACTCACCCTGCCCGTGACGACCGCCTTCGACCACCCCTCGCCCCGCGCCCTCGTCGACCTCCTCCTGGCCGAACTCGCCCCGGAGGAACCGGAGGAAACGGAGTCGGCACCAGGCCACGTGACCGACGTGGAGGCCGCGACCGACGACGAACTGCTCGAACTCCTCGCCACCGAGTTCGGGATCTCCTGAGCCCGAGCACGAGCCCGAGCGGCTCCTCACCACTGAAAGGAACACGACGTGGCGGACGACCGCATACGGCAGATGCTGAACAAGGTGACCGTCCAACTCCGTGAGGCCCGCGCCGCGTTGGACGCCCAGCGCGAGCCCGTCGCGGTCGTCGCGATGAGCTGCCGCTACCCCGGCCGGGCCAACTCGCCCGAAGAGCTGTGGCAGTTGGTGGCGGACGGCACCGACGCCATCGGTGACTTCCCCACCGACCGCCACTGGGACGGCCGCGACCTCTACGACCCCGACCCCGACGCGCGCGGCTCCATCACCACCCGCCGGGGCGGATTCCTCGACGACGTCGCCGGGTTCGACGCCGACTTCTTCGGCATCTCCCCGCGCGAGGCCCAGGCCATGGACCCCCAGCAGCGCCTCCTCCTCGAACTCGCCTGGGAGGGCTTCGAACGCGCCGGAATCGACCCGGACACCCTGCGCGGCAAGGACGTCGGCGTCTTCACCGGCATCAGCGCCACCGAGTACGGCGCCCGCTACGCCGGCACCCCGCACGACCTGGAGGGCTACCTCGGCACCGGCAAGGCGGGCAGCGTCGTCTCCGGCCGCCTCTCCTACGTCTTCGGCTTCGAAGGCCCGGCGCTCACCGTCGACACCGCCTGCTCCTCCTCCCTCGTCGCCCTGCACCTCGCCGTGCGGGCGCTGCGCGCGGGGGAGTGCCGGATGGCGCTGGCCGCCGGGGTCGCCGTCATCACCGAACCGGCCCTGTTCGTCGAGTTCTCCCGCCAGCGCGGCCTCGCCGCCGACGGCCGCTGCAAGGCGTTCGCGGCGGCGGCCGACGGCACCGGCTTCAGCGAGGGCGCAGGCCTCCTCGTCCTCGAACGCCTCAGCGACGCGAAGCGCCTCGGACACCGGATCCTGGGCGTCGTACGCGGGACGGCCGTCAACCAGGACGGCGCCTCCAGCGGCCTCACCACACCCAACGGGCCTTCCCAACAGCGGGTCATCCGGGCCGCGTTGAAGGACGCCGGGCTCCAACCGGCCGACGTCGACGCCGTCGAGGCACACGGCACCGGCACCCGGCTCGGGGATCCCATCGAGGCGCAGGCGCTCCTCGCGACGTACGGGCAAGACCGTCAACAGCCCCTGTGGCTCGGCTCGGTCAAGTCCAACATCGGGCACGCGCAAGGCGCGGCGGGCATGGCCGGGGTCATCAAGACGCTGATGGCGATGCGGCATCGCGTCCTGCCCCGCACCCTGCACGTCGACGCGCCCACACCCGACGTCGACTGGACGGCGGGCGCGGTCGAACTCCTCACCGAGGAACGCCCCTGGACGGGCGAGGTGCGCCGGGCGGCCGTCTCCGGGTTCGGCATGAGCGGCACGAACGCACACGTCGTCCTGGAGTCCGCGCCCGACGAAGAACCGCAGGCCACCGGGACGGCGCCCGCTGTCACCCCCTGGATCGTCTCCGGCCACAGCCCCTCCGCCGTCCGCGCCCAGGCCGCCGCCCTCCGCGACCACCTCGCCGCCGACCCCCGGCACCCCGAGGCGGCCCACACCCTCGCCACCCGCCGCGCCCTCCTCTCCCACCGGGCCGTCCTCACCCACCCCGACGAACTCGACGCGCTCGCGGCGGGCGACCTCGACGACCGCGTCGAGCAGGGCAACGGCGGCGGCATCGCGTTCGTCTACACCGGACAGGGCGCCCAACACCCCGGCATGGGCGGCGAGTTGTACCGCACCTTCCCGGTCTTCGCGGAGACCTTCGACAAGGTCTGCGCCGAACTCGACACCCACCTCGGCCTCGGCGTCGCGGACGCGGTCTTCGGCGACGACCCGGCCCGCCTGGACGACACCGCCTTCGCGCAGGCCGGCCTCTTCGCCGTGGAGGTCTCCCTCCACCGGCTCCTCGAATCCTGGGACATCCGCCCCGACTTCCTGATCGGCCACTCCATCGGCGAACTCACCGCCGCCCACCTCGCCGGAGTCTGGTCCCTCACCGACGCCTGCGCCGTCATCGCCGCCCGCGCCCGCGCGATGCGGGCACTGCCGCAAGGTGGGGCGATGACGGCGATCGGAGCGTCCGAGGAGGAGGTCGCCGCCAGCCTGACGGACGGTGTCGTGATCGCCGCCGTGAACTCCCCCCGCTCCGTGGTGATTTCCGGCGACGACGCGGAGGTGGAGGCGCTCACCGCGCACTGGGCCGCCCAGGGCGTCCGCGTGAAGCGCCTCAGCGTCTCCCACGCCTTCCACTCGCCCCGCATGGACGGCGCCCTCGCCCCGTTCCGCGCGGTGCTGGAGACGGTCACCGCGAACCCTCCGCGCATCCCGGTGATCTCGAACCGCACCGCCCGTCCCCTCACCGCCGCCGAAGCCGCCGACCCCGACTACTGGACCGGGCACCTGCGCGGAACGGTCCGATTCGCCGACGGCGTCGCGGAGTTGGAGCGCCAGGGCGTCACGACCTACGTCGAGGTCGGCCCCGGCGGCGGCCTCGCCTCCCTGATCCCCGACTCGCTCACGCGCCCCACCGGAGCCGCCGTCCCGCTCCTGCGCAAGGGCAGGCCGGAGCCGGTCACCACGGTCACCGGCGTCGGACGGCTCGTCGCCAGAGGCCACGACGTCCGCCTCGACGCCCTGTTCACCGGCGTCGGCCACACCGACCTCCCGACCTACGCCTTCCAGCGCCGCCCCTACTGGCTCGGCGACCCGCCCGGCGCCGCCCGCGCGGACCACCTCGGCCTCGACACGACCGGCCACCCCCTGCTCGGCGTGAGCGTGCCGCTCCCGGACGCCGGAGACGTCATGCTCGCGGGCCGCGTCTCCCTCCTGGACCAGCCCTGGCTGGCCGGACACCGCATCCTCGACCGAGTCCTCCTCCCCGGCGCCGCCCTCGCGGAACTCGCGGTACGCGCGGCCGACGAGGCGGACGCCGGTGACGTCGAAGAACTCGTCCTGTACGCACCGCTGGTCCTGCCCGACGAGGGCGGCGTACGGCTCAGGGCGATCGTCAGCGGGAGCGAACTGCGGATCCAGGCGCGCCCGGAGCTGCCGGGGGCGCCTTGGACGACGCATGCGACGGGAACACTGGGACAAGCGGGCAAGCCGATCATCCCACCGGCACCGGCACCGGCACCGGCACCGGCACCGGCATCCGCATCGGCGTCAGCACCGGTACCCGCACATGCACCGGCATCAGCACCTGCCTGGCCCCCCACCGGCGCCGACTCCCTCGCCGTCCAAGACGTCTACCAGGCCCTCAAAGCCGTAGGCGTCGACTACGGCCCCGCCTTCCGAGCCCTCCGCGCCGTCTGGCGCAACCAGGACGAGGTCTACGCCGAAGTCGAACTCCCCGCGGAAGCCGGCCCCGCCGACCAGGGCTACGGCATCCACCCCGCCCTCCTCGACGCCTGCCTCCACGCCCTGCGCTTCAGCGGGTTCCTCGACGCCGACGCCGCGTTCGTCCCCTTCGCCTTCGCCGGTGTCCGCCTGCACGCCTCCGGCGCCCGCGCCCTGCGCGTCACCCTCACCCACCTGGGCGGCTCCGCCGTCCGCCTGCGTCTCACCGACCCCGAGGGCGCCCCCGTCGCGGACGTCGACTCGCTGACCGTCCGCAAGGTCACCGGGGACCGTCTCGCCACCCGTGACCCGGCGCTGGACGCGCTGTACCGGCTGGACTGGACGCCGCTGACCGCGCCGAAGGGCGTACCGGACGAGTCGTGGACACTCCTCGGGGACGACCGTCTCGGCACCGGCCTGCCGCAAGGGACCGGCGGCGACCTCGTCGTCTGGTCACCGCCCGAGGGAACCCCGTACGAAGCGACCACGGCCGCCCTCGACGTGCTGAAGCGGCACACCGGACGGCTGCTGGTGCTCACGCGTGGGGCGCTCGACGACGACCTCGGGGCCGCCGCCGTGCACGGACTCGTCGGGTCGGCGCAGTCGGAGAACCCCGGCCGGATCGTCCTCGTCGACATCGCCGAAGGCACCCCGCTGGAGCTGGTGCGCGCCGCCGTCGCGACCGGCGAACCCCGGACCGTGGTGCGCGACGGCCAGATCCTCGCCCCCCGGCTCGCCCGGTACAGCGGCCTCGACCCGCTGCCCGCCGAACCCGCCTGGCGGCTCGGCATGACCGGCACCGGGACCGTGGAGAACCTGCGGATCGTGCCGTGCCCGGACGTGCTGGAGCCGCTCGGCGCCGGGGAGGTGCGGATCGGGGTGCGGGCGGCCGGGCTGAACTTCCGGGACGTGTTCACCGTCCTCGGCATGTTCCCCAGCATCACCGGCATGCTCGGCGGCGAGGCGGCGGGCGTCGTCACCGAGGTCGGCGCCGACGTCACCGACCTGAAGCCCGGCGACCGGGTCACCGGGCTCGTCTTCGGCGGGTTCGGCCCCGTGGCCGTCGCCGACCGGCGGATGGTCGTCCCGTTCCCGGACGACTGGACGTTCGCCCAGGCCGCCGCCGTCCCCCTGGTCTACCTCACCGCCTACCACGCGCTGATCGACCTCGCCGCCGTCCGGCCCGGCGAACGCGTCCTCGTGCACGCGGCGGCCGGCGGCGTCGGCACCGCCGCGACCCAGCTCGCCCACCACCTCGGCGCCGAGGTCTACGGCACCGCGCACCCCGCGAAGTGGGACACCCTGCGCGCCGCGGGCATCCCCGACGAGCGGATCGCGTCTTCCCGCGACACCGAGTTCGGAAACCGGTTCGCCCAGGTGGACGTCGTCCTCAACTCGTTGACCGGAGAGTTCGTCGACACCTCGCTGCGGCTCCTGCGCGACGGCGGGCGGTTCCTGGAGATGGGCAAGGTCGACATCCGCGACAGCGCCCCGAAGGGCGTGCGGTACCGGGCGTTCGACGTGCTCGACGCGGGCGAGGACCACATCCAGCGGATGCTCGTCGAGCTGATGGCCCTGTTCGACGCGGGCGCCCTCACCCTGCCCCGCGTCACGACGTGGGACGTGCACCGGGCCCCCGAGGCGTTCCGGCACCTGCGCGAGGCCCGGCACACCGGCAAGGTCGTCCTCACCGTCCCGCGCCCCCTCGACGGCACCGTCCTCATCACCGGCGGCACCGGAGACCTCGGCGCGCTCACCGCCCGCCACCTGGCCGCCGAACGAGGGGTACGACGGCTCGTGCTGACCTCCCGCAAGGGCGACCCCGAACTGGCTCGAGAACTCAGGGACTTGGGCGCCGAGGTGCGGATCGTCACCTGCGACGTGAGCGACCGCGAACAGGTGCGTGAACTGGTCGCCTCCATCCCCGACCTGACCGGCGTCGTCCACACCGCAGGCGTCGTCGAGGACGGCGTCGTGGCCTCCCTCACCCCCGAGCAACTGCGCCGCGTCCTCGCCCCCAAGGCGGACGCCGCCCTCCACCTGCACGAACTCACCGGCGACCTCGCCCTGTTCGCCCTGTTCTCCTCGGCAGCCGCCGTCCTCGGCGGACCCGGGCAGGGCAACTACGCCGCCGCCAACGCCGTCCTCGACGCCCTCGCCGTGCAGCGCCGCGCGCAGGGGCTCGCGGCGACCTCGCTGGCCTGGGGGCTGTGGCGGCAGGACGGCGGGATCACCGGACACCTCGGGGAAGCCGACCTCGCGCGGATGGCGCGGGCCGGGATGCGCCCGCTGGAACGGGCCGAGGGCATGGCGCTGCTCGACCACGCGACCCTGACGGACGAGGCGCTGTACCTGCCGGTGAAGCTGGACCTCGGCGGCGTGGAATCGGCACCGCCGGTGCTCTCCGACCTGGTACGCAAAGCACCCCGCCGTACCGCGGCCGCCCCCGCCGACGAGACGCTCCCCGCGCGGCTCGCCGGACTCGCGCCGGCCGCCGCCCTCCGGGAGACCACCGACCTCGTCCGCAGGCACACCGCCGCCGTACTCGGCCGGGACCGCGCCGAAGGCGTCGACGGCGTCCCGCCGGAGCGGCCGTTCAGCGAACTCGGCTTCGACTCCCTCACCGCCGTGGAACTGCGCAACCGGCTCGCCCAGTCCGCCGGGCTACGGCTCTCCCCGACCGTCGTCTTCGACCACCCGACACCCCAGGCGCTCGCACGCCACCTCGTCACGGAACTCGTGGGCGAGCCGGAGAGCGAACCCGCGACCCCGGACGGCGAACCGGACAGCGCCATCGACGACATGGACACGAGCGAACTGATCCGCAGGGCCCTCGCCACCTCGCACGACCCCCTGGACTGACACTCCGTCAGCCCAATTCGCGGCCAGTGCCCACACCGTGGACCCGCCCCATAAAAAACGCCCCCGCACCCCGCCTAACCTGCGGCTCAGATGTCCGGACCGCAGCCCGGAGGAGACCCGAATGGCTGATTCCCACGAGGAACTGGTGACCGCGCTGCGCGCCTCGCTCAAGGAGAACGAGCGGCTCGCGCGGCGCGTGCGCACGGCGACCGAGCCCGTCGCCATCGTGGGCATGGGGTGCCGGTTCCCCGGCGGCGTCGACTCGCCCGAGGCCCTGTGGCGGCTCGTCGAGGAGGGCCGCGACACCGTCGGCGGCTTCCCCACAGACCGGGGCTGGCCGCTGGACACCCTCTTCCACCCCGACCCGGACACCCCCGGCACCTCCACCGTCGACCGGGGCAGCTTCCTCACGGACGCCGCCCACTTCGACGCGGGCCTCTTCGGGATCTCCCCGCGCGAAGCCCTCGCCATGGACCCCCAGCAGCGTGTCCTGCTGGAGACCGCCTGGGAGACCTTCGAACACGCCGGCATCGACCCCACGACCCTGCGCGGCAGCCGCACCGGCGTCTACATCGGCATCTCCGGCCAGGACTACGACCGCGACGCCCGCCACGGCGACCAGCGCGTGGAAGGCCTCCTCCTCACCGGCAACACCCCGAGCGTCGCCTCCGGCCGCCTCGCCTACGCCTTCGGCCTCGAAGGCCCCGCCGTCTCCGTCGACACCGCCTGCTCCTCCTCCCTCGTCGCCCTCCACCACGCGATCCGCGCCCTGCGGGCAGGCGAGTGCACGATGGCCCTGGTCGGCGGCGTCACCATCCTCACCTCACCCCACCTCTTCGTGGAGTTCTCCCGCCAGCGGGGCCTGGCCCCCGACGGCCGCTGCAAGTCCTTCTCGGACGACGCCGACGGCACCGGCTGGTCCGAGGGCGCCGGACTCCTCCTCGTCGAGCGCCTCTCCGACGCCCGCCGGGGCGGCCACCGCGTCCTCGCCGTGATCAGAGGGACGGCCGTCAACCAGGACGGCGCCTCCAACGGCCTCACCGCACCCAACGGCCCCTCCCAACAGCGCGTCATCCGGGCGGCGCTGGCCGACGGGGGCCTGACGTCCAGAGACGTGGACGTCGTCGAGGCCCACGGCACCGGCACCGCCCTCGGCGACCCCATCGAGGCACAGGCCGTGATCGCGACCTACGGCCAGGACCGGCAACGCCCGCTGCTCCTCGGCTCGATCAAGTCCAACCTGGGCCACACCCAGGCCGCCGCCGGAGTCGCCGGGATCATCAAGACCGTCGAGGCCATGCGGCACGGCACCCTGCCCGCCACCCTCAACGTCACCCGGCCCACGGGACGCGTCGACTGGACGGCCGGGGCGGTCGAACTGGTCACGGAGAAACGGGCCTGGCCTGCCGTGGACCGGCCACGCCGGGGCGCTGTCTCCTCGTTCGGCGTGAGTGGCACCAACGCGCACGTGATCCTGGAGGAAGTGGCCGCCGAGGAGCGGGAGTCCACCGACGCCGGGACCGGCCCCAGGCTCGACGGCAGGACCGACGCCGGGCTCGACGGCGGGCTCGTCCCCTGGATCGTCTCGGGCAAGACCGCCCAAGCCCTGCGCGACCAACTCGACCGACTGCGCGCCTTCGTCGCCGCCCACCCGTCCGTACCGGTCGCGGAGATCGGCCACACCCTCGCCGCCGGCCGCACCCACCTCGACCATCGCGCGGTGTACCTGGGCCGTGAGCACGCCGACTTCACGCTCACCCCGACGGACACGACCCCCGCTGTCTCGGGCCGCCGCCTCGCGTTCCTGTTCGGCGGCCAGGGCTCCCAACGCCCCGGCATGGGCGCGGAGTTGTACGAGCGGTTCCCCGTCTTCGCGGAAGCGTACGACCGGGTGACGGAACTCCTCGGGCTCCCGCGCGAGCCCAAGGACCTGCACCGTACAGGCGTTGCCCAACCGGCGCTGTTCGCGCTGGAAGTCGCCCTGTACGAGCTGGTGTCGTCCCTCGGCGTCAGGCCGGACGTCGTCGGCGGACACTCCCTCGGCGAGTTCGCCGCCGCCTACGCGGCCGGCGTGTGGTCGCTGGAGGACGCGTGCCGGATCGTCGCGGCCCGCGCCCGCCTGATGGACGGCCTGCCCGAGGGCGGCGCCATGGCCTCGGTGGCGACCTCCGAGGTGGACGAGCTGCTCACGGACGGCGTCGAGGTCGGCGCCGTCAACTCGCCGTCGTCCGTAGTGATATCGGGCGAGGAAGCGGCCGTCTCCGCAGCTGTCGAAAAGGCGCATGAACGCGGCTGGAAGGCCACCCGCCTCCGCGTCTCCCACGCCTTCCACAGCGCCCGCATGGAACCGGTACTCGAAGAGTTCCGTACCGTCCTCGACCAAGTCACCTTCCACCAGCCCCAGGTGGCAGGCCTCTCCAACGTCACCGGCGGCACAGCCGACCGCTGGACCGACCCCGCCTACTGGGTCGACCACCTCCGCCACACGGTCCGCTTCGCCGACAACGTCACGACCCTCGCCGACCAGGGCGTCACCGCCGTCCTCGAACTCGGTGCCGACTCCACCCTCACCACCCAGGCGGGCCTCGCCGCCCGCCCCCCGGCCTGCGCGGTCGCCGCTCTCCGCAAGGACCGCGACGAACCGACCACGCTGCTCACGGCCTTGGGTGAACTGTTCACACACGGCATCCCCGTCGACTGGACCCCCCTGTTCGAGGGAGTCGCCCGCGCCGAACTGCCCACCTACGCTTTCCAGCACACCCACTACTGGCTCACGGGCACCCCCCACGGCCTCCCCGCCACCACCCACCCGCTGCTCGGCGCGACCGTCGACACTCCGGGCGGCGACACCGTCCTCACCGGTGTCCTCTCCGCCGCCGAGCGGCCCTGGCTGGCGGATCACCGAGTCTTCGGCGGGATCGTCGTGCCGGGCACCGCCTTGGTCGACCTCGCACTGCACGCCGGACCAGGGGTTGCCGAACTCGTTCTGCACGCGCCGCTCACACTTCCCGAACCCGGCGAGGGGAAGGCTGAGTTGAGGGTCGTTGTCGGTTCGGGCGGTGAAGTCGCCGTCCATTCCCGCGCCGACGCCGATTGGATACTTCACGCCTCCGGCACCCTGAGCGACACCACGGAACCCCGCCCGGAGTTCTCCGGTGCCTGGCCGCCTGAGGGTGCCGAGCCGGTCGGACTGGAGGGTGTGTACGACACGCTTGCCGCGCAGGGGCTGGGGTACGGGCCGACGTTCCGTGGGCTCGGCGCCGTCTGGCGCCGGGGCGGTGAGGTCTTCGCCGAGGTGAGTCTGCCGGGCGGCGACCCCGGGGCCGTCGCCGGGTACGGGGTACATCCCGCGCTCTTCGACGCCGTGCTGCACGCGACCAAGTACTGCTTCGACGACGCCGACACCGGCCGGACGATGCTGCCCTTCGCCTGGTCGGGCGTGCGGCTCTGGGCCACGGGGGCGGTGTCGGTGCGCGCCCGGATCACGGCGGCCGGCTCCGACGCGGTGTCCCTCGAACTGGCGGACAGCGAGGGGCAGGCCGTGCTCTCTGTGGAGCGGCTGACCCTGCGGTCCGCGTCGGCCGGTGAAGGCGGCGAGCCGCCGCTGTACCGGACGGAGTGGGTGCGGGTCGAGGCGGCGGACTCCGAGGCGGAGTTCAGCGAGTGGGAAGTGCCCGAGGGGTGGGGTCCGGCGGACGTGCTGCCGGTGGTCCGGGAGTTCGTGACGGACGTGTCGCGGGTGGACTCCGTGCTGGTGATCGTGGGGCGGGGTGCGGTGTCCGTGGAGGGGGAAGCGGTCGATCCCCTGATGGCGGGGGTGTGGGGGCTGGTGCGGTCGGCCCAGTCGGAGCACCCCGGGCGGATCGTGCTGGTGGACAGCGACGGAGGGGTTCCGGATGGGGTTGCGGGGCTCGGTGAGCCGCAACTCGCCTTGCGGTCAGGCGAGTTGTTCGCACCCCGGGTCGTCGCAGCCGTGGACGACGAGCTGTTGGCGCCGCTGGACGGTGGCTGGCGGGTCGGTGTGGGGGAGCGGGGTGCCGTCTCCGGGCTCGCTGTGGAGAGCGCTGAACGCCCGGAGCTGGCGCCCGCTGAGATCCGGGTCTCCGTGCGGGCCGCCGGGGTCAACTTCCGTGACGTGCTGAACGTGTTGGGGATGTACCCGGGAGATCCTGGGCTGCCGGGGCTGGAAGCGGCTGGAGTGGTGACGGAGGTCGGTGCGGAGGTCTCCGGGCTGACCGTCGGGGACCGGGTCATGGGGCTGTGCGCCGGCGCGTTCGGGCCCGAAGTGGTGGCGGACCATCGGACGTGGAGCCGGATTCCGGACGGCTGGACGTTCGCTCAGGCGGCTTCGGTGCCGTTGGCGTTCCTGACGGCCTGGTACGGGTTGTTCGACCTGGGCGGGCTCAAGTCCGGTGAGCGGGCGCTGATTCACTCCGCCGCTGGTGGGGTGGGGATGGCTGC
>DATCQX010000026.1:0-5513 GCA_036569285.1 Streptomyces sp. | reverse complement strand
CTGCCCTCGACGTCGATGTCCTCGTTGTAGAACGGGACGTCGCCCAGGCCCTCGAACAGCACGACCTCGGCGCCCTCGGGAGCGACCTTGACAGCGGCCTCGGCGAGCTGGCGGTTGGTCGAACCGGCGCGGAGGCTGCCGACAAGAGCCAGGATACGGACAGACATGGGGACTCCCAGAAATGCTGAACGGTGCTGTTGGGGTATGCGGACCAAGGTCCGTTTAAACTTGTACCACCCTAACCGGACCGCGGTCCAGTTTCTTCCCGGTGCTTTACGCTGAGTTCATGTCCGCCCTTCTGCCGCCCTTTGTGAACTCTCCGGAAGATCCCGCCGAACCCGAACTGCTCCAGCTCACAAGAGCCGACAAAGAGCCGTGCCTGCGGGCGGACGCCGCGCGCAACCGGGCCCGTCTGCTGGACGCGGCGGCCAGGCTGGTCGCCGAGCACGGCGCCGCCGGCGTCACGATGGAGGCCGTCGCCGCCGAGGCGAACGTGGGCAAGGGCACCGTCTTCCGCCGCTTCGGCGACCGCACCGGCCTGCTCACCGCACTCCTCGACCACTCCGCGCGCACCTTCCAGACCGCGTTCCTCTCCGGCCCGCCCCCGCTCGGCCCCGGCGCCCCGCCCGTCGAGCGGCTGCACGCGTTCGGACACGCCCTCCTGTGCACCACCACCGACCACCTCGACCTCCAGCTCGCCGCCGAGGCCTCCGCCGACCGCCGCTTCGCCGCCGGCGCCTGGCGCTTCATGCACAGCCACGTCGTGATGCTGCTGCGCCAGTGCGTCCCCGACGGCGACCACGAACTCCTGGCCCACGCCCTCATGGGCTACCTGAGCCCGGCGCTCGTCCACCACATGGTCCGCCAGTGCGGGGAGCCCGTGGCGCGGCTCGAAGCGGGCTGGAGCGACCTGGTCGACCGGGTGACGCGCACGGAACGGGCTCCCGCCGCCACCGGGACGCTCCCTGTGTGACGAAACTCTCGTCACACAAAGCGACCCTGGTCACAGGGTGTGCGGACCGGCCGGGGTGACGCCGGCCCGTTCTCCCCCCGCCTCCGTACGATCACCCGGGCGTCGCTTCTGCCAAGATGCCCTAGTCATGGTGCAGATACCCAGAACGCCCGCACCGCCTGTGCCGCGGTCCGTGCCCACCAGCGCCGATGTCGCCCGCCTCGCCGGAGTCTCCCGGGCGACCGTCTCCTACGTCCTGAACAACACCAGCGCGGTCAGGATCAGCGAACCCACGCGCCGCCGCGTCCACGACGCCGCCCGCGAACTCGGGTACGTCCCGCACGCGGCGGCCCGCAGTCTGCGCGCCGGTCACAGCCGGATGGTGCTGATGCCCTCCCCGGCGGTCGCCGTCGGCCCGCTGTACAGCCAGTTCGTCCACGACCTCCAGCAGTCGCTCAGCCAGATCGGCTACACCGTCGTCCAGTACGGCGCCAGCGGGCTGCGCGGTCAGGAGGCCGCGCGCGCCTGGGCCGAACTGCGGCCGGTCGCCGTCATCCTGCCGGGCGACGGGATCAGCGCGGAGGGTGTCGCCGTCCTCAAGCACGCCGGGACCAAAGCGGTGGTCGCCCTCGCGCCCGAGCACCTCCCCGGCGGCCACACGCTGATCCTCGACCACACCGACGTCGGCAGACTCGCCGCCCGCCACCTGTACGACAGAGGCAGGCGCCGGATCGGGGTCGTCGTCCCCGCCGAGCGCGGGATGGACCTGTTCTCCAGACCCCGGCTCGCCGGTGTCCGCGAGGAGCTGGCCGGGACCGGCGCCACGGTCACCGAGCTGCCGCTCGCCCACACCGAGGAGGCGGCCGTCGAACTCGCCGCCCGCTGGCCCGAGTTGGGCCTCGACGGACTGTTCGGCTACAACGACGAGTACGCGCTCCCGGTGATGCGCGCCCTGGAGGACGAGGGCGTCCGGATCCCCGAGGACGTCTCCGTCGTCGGCGCCGACGACCTGCTGATCGGCCGGCTCTCCCGCCCGCGGCTGACGTCGGTGGCGATCCGGCTGCCCTCCGGGACCTACCTCGCCGACCTCGTCGACCGCGCGGTGCACGCTCCGGGGACGGAGGCCCAGTACTGGGACGCCGTCCAGGTCTCCCTGGTGGTGCGGGAGTCCAGCTGAACCGGATAGGTGTATGAGGCACACGCCATCCGCAACTCTGTTCGACGTGACTAGGCTGTTGCGTATTCAACTAGCCGTGCGAACGGAGAGTCGCAATGACGCTGCTCGACCCCTCGACCTGGACGGCCTTCGCGGGCCCCGCGCACCCCGTCGTCGAAGCCGCCACCGGAGAACGGCTCGCCACCGTCACCCTCGCGGGCCCTTCGGACGTCGCCACCGCCACCGAAGCCGCCCACGCCGCCCACCGGGCGTGGGCGGCCACCCCGCACCTCGTGCGCGCCGCCGTCCTGCGCAAGGCCGGTGACCTGTTCACCACCCACGCCTCCGAACTGCGCGACTGGCTCGTCCGCGAGGCCGGTTCGATCCCCGGCAAGGCCGACTTCGAACTCCACGTCGCCGCCCAGGAGTGCTACGAGGCCGCCGCCCTCGCCTCCCGGCCCACGGGGCAGCTCCTGCCCAGCGAACAGCCCCGGCTCTCCTACACCCGCCGGGTGCCCGTCGGCGTCGTCGGCGTCATCGCGCCCTTCAACGCGCCGCTGATCCTCTCCATCCGGTCCGTCGCGCCCGCGCTCGCGCTCGGCAACGCCGTCGTGCTGAAGCCCGATCCGCGCACGGCCGTCTGCGGCGGGCACGCGCTCGCGGCGATATTCGCCGAGGCGGGGCTGCCGGACGGGCTGCTGCACGTGCTGCCGGGCGGCGCCGAGACCGGGGCCGCGCTCGTCGCCGACCCGCGGGTGCCCGTGCTGTCGTTCACCGGGTCCACCGGGGCTGGACGGGCCGTCGGGGAACTCGGCGGGCGCCACCTCAAGCGGGTGCACCTCGAACTCGGCGGGAACTCCGCGCTGATCGTCCTGGAGGACGCCGACCTTGACGCCGTCATCTCCACCGCCGCCTGGGGGTCCTTCTTCCACCAGGGGCAGATCTGCATGACCACCGGGCGCCACCTCGTGCACCGCTCGCTCTACGACGGCTACGTCGAACGCCTCGCCGCCAAGGCCGACTCGCTCGCCGTCGGAGACCCCTACCGCGAGCAGGTGCACCTCGGGCCGCTCATCGACGACGGGCAGCTCGCCAAGGTGCACGCGCTGGTCACGGCGAGCGCCTCCGCCGGCGCGAAACTCGCCGCCGGGGGGACGCACGAGGAGCGGTACTACCGGCCGACGGTCCTCGCCGACGCCGACGACAGCACGCCCGCGTACGCGGAGGAGGTGTTCGGGCCGGTCGCGCCCGTGCGGCCCTTCGACACGGCCGAAGAGGCCGTCGCCCTCGCCTCCGCGAGCACGTACGGCCTCTCCCTGGGCATCGTCACCCCCGACGTCACGCGCGGGCTCGACCTCGCCGCCCGCATCCCCACCGGGATCGTCCACATCAACGACCAGACCGTGAACGACGAGGCCGTCGCGCCCTTCGGAGGGGTCGCCGCGTCCGGGAACGGGGCGAGGTTCGGGGGCGAGGCGAACATCGAGGCGTTCACGGAGGTGCGGTGGACGACCGTGCGGGGGGATGTGGCGGGGTATCCGTTCTAACCTTCGGCGGGCTTGTTCTGCTGCTCCGCGATCGACTTGCGGACCTCGTCCATGTCCAGCTTGCGCGCCTGTCCGATGACGTCCGTGAGGGCGGCCTCGGGCAGGGCGCCCGGCTGGGCGAAGACGGCGACCTGGTCACGGACGATCATCAGCGTCGGAATCGACTGGATGCCGAACGCCGCGGCCAGCTCCGGCTGGGCCTCCGTGTCGATCTTCCCGAACACCAGATCCGGGTTCGCCTCCGCCGCCTTCTCGTAGACCGGCGCGAAGGAACGGCACGGGCCGCACCAGGCCGCCCAGAAGTCGATCAGCACGAACTCGTTCTCGGTGACCGTCTTGTCGAAGTTCTCCTTGGTGAGCTCGATCGTGCTGCTCATGGCGTCCAACCTCTTCCGTATGGGGGGCATCCGTCCCCGCCAACACGCCCGGGGACATCCGTATTCCGGGCCCCTACCCCTGTGGCCCTGGCGTACGCCACCCACCAGACTGACCCCATGAGTGAAACTCTTGCCTACGACGTGGTGATCATCGGTGCGGGTCCTGTCGGGGAGAACGTGGCGGACCGGACACGGGCGGCGGGGCTGAGCACAGCGGTCGTCGAGAGCGAGCTGGTGGGGGGTGAGTGTTCGTACTGGGCGTGCATGCCGAGCAAGGCGCTGCTGCGGCCCGTGATCGCGCGGGCCGACGCGCGGCGCGTGCCGGGGCTGCGGGCCGCCGTCGCCGGGCCGCTGGACGTCCCCGCCGTCCTCGCCAACCGCGACTACTTCACGTCCGGTTGGAAGGACGACGGGCAGGTCGGCTGGATCGAGGGGATCGGGGCGGACCTCTTCCGGGGGCACGGGCGGCTGAGCGGGGAGCGGACGGTGACGGTCGGCACGAAGACCCTCACCGCACGGCACGCGGTCGTCGTCGCGACAGGCACACGCGCCGCGCTGCCGCCGCTCGCCGGGCTCTCCGAGGTGCGGCCCTGGACGAGCCGTGAGGCCACGAGTTCTCCCACCGTGCCGGGGCGGCTCGTCGTCGTCGGCGGGGGAGTGGTCGCCGTCGAGATGGCCACCGCCTATCAGGCGCTCGGGTCCCAAGTGACAGTGCTGGTACGGGGGGACAGGGGGCTGCTGCCGCGCATGGAGCCGTTCGCCGGGGAGTTGGTCGCGGAGGCGCTGGGGGAGGCGGGGGCCGAGATCCGGACGGGGGTGAACGTCTCGGCGGTCCGCCGTGAGGACGACGGTGCGGTGCGGGTCACCCTCGACACCGGGGATGTGATCGAGGCGGACGAGATCCTCTTCGCGACGGGCCGCTCACCTCGGACGGACGACCTCGGCCTGGAGACGGTCGGCCTGACGCCGGGTTCCTGGCTGTCCGTGGACGACACCCTCCAAGTCACCGGCACGGACTGGCTGTACGCGGTGGGCGACGTCAACCACCGCGCTCTGTTGACCCACCAGGGCAAATACCAGGCCCGCATCGCCGGCGCCGCGATCGCCACCCGCGCCTCCGACACCCCCCTCGGCCCCGCCCACCACGCCACCGCCGATCACTACGCCGTCCCCCAGGTCGTCTTCACCGACCCCGAGGCGGCTTCAGCGGGCCTGACCCTCTCCGAAGCGGAGTCCGCCGGCCACCGAGTCCGCGCCGTCGACGTCGAGTTCTCCTCCGTCGCCGGGGCTGGGCTCTATGCGGAGGGGTACAAGGGGCGTGCGCGGATGGTGGTGGATCTGGAGGCGGAGATCCTGCGGGGGGTGACCTTCGTCGGGCCCGGGGTGGGCGAGCTGATCCACTCCGCGACGATCGCCATCGCCGGGCGGGTCCCGATCGACCAGCTGTGGCACGCGGTGCCTGCTTATCCGACGATCAGTGA
>DATCQX010000025.1:0-17027 GCA_036569285.1 Streptomyces sp. | reverse complement strand
GATGCGGCGCTCGGCCTCGGCGGCGTAGGAGCGGCCGGTGACCCGGTCGACGACCAGGCCGAGCAGGACGTAGTTGGTGTTGGAGTAGGAGAAGCGGCCTCGGTCGGCCGGAGGGTGGGTGAGGGCCAGACGAACGGCTTGAAGAGCGGTGACGGGGACGGCCCCCCGGGTGTCCCGGGTGAAGTCGTACAGGCCGCTGGTGTGGGTGAGCAGGGATCGCAGGGTCAGCGCGCGGCCGTCGTTGCCGGCTCCCCGCACCAGGCCGGGCAGGTGCCGCTCCACCGGGTCGGACAGCGACAGCCGGTGTTCCGCGGCCAGTTGGAGCACCACGGTGGCGACGAAGGTCTTCGTGACGCTGCCGGCGCGGAAGCGGTCGTCGCGGGAGATCCCGGTCCCGGCGGACGCGTACCGGCTGGCGCCCGCGTCCTGCGCCAGGAGGGCGGCGGCCGGCGCCTTCCCCCGGGAGACCAGCAGGGGCAGCAGGGCCTGGGGGGACGGGTCGACCGTCGCGCGGGAACCGGCCGCCGCGAGTTCCAGGAGAAGGAGGGCGACGGCCACGACCAGCAGGCTGCGGGGCGACGGCATCGCGGGTCCTCCTCGGGTGGTGGGGGTCATGATGCAGGCCGCAGATGGGGGTGACGTGAGACGGAGATGGGGGAGGCGTGGGGTTGACGTGACGGTCGCGGGCAACTGGCCCTGGACGGTGGATGGTTGGGGCGGTTGGGGGTTCGGTGAGGTGAATGTCCGGGTGAGTGTGGCGGGTTGACGGGGGCCGGTGGCGCGGAAAGGAGGTGAGGATGGCTGAACTTCGGTGTACCTATTGGCCGGAATGTGAAGAGGAGGGGTGCGAGGAGAGGGGGGTCTGGGCGTCGGGCACTTGGCGGGTAGGGGACAATGAAGGCTCTGTCAGGGCGGGTTGCATGAGGGGACGCATGTCGGAGGCGGAGCGGGCGGGGACATCTCGTCAGGACAAGAGCGCACGTCTCCTCGCCGGGCGGTACCGGCTGGGAGGCGTACTCGGCCGCGGCGGCATGGGGACGGTGTGGCGTGCCGAGGACGAGACGCTCGGGCGGACCGTCGCCGTCAAGGAGCTGAGGTTCCCGTCGAGCATCGACGAGGAGGAGAAGCGCCGGCTGATCACGCGGACGCTGCGCGAGGCGAAGGCCATCGCGAAGATCCGCAACAACAGCGCGGTGACCGTCTTCGACGTGGTCGACGAGGACGACCGGCCGTGGATCGTCATGGAGCTGGTCGAGGGCCGGTCGCTCGCCGAGGTCATCCGTGAGGACGGCCTTCTCAAGCCCCGGCGCGCGGCCGAGGTCGGGCTCGCGATCCTCGACGTGCTGCGGGCGGCGCACCGCGCGGGCATCCTGCACCGGGACGTGAAGCCGTCGAACGTGCTGATCGCCGAGGACGGCCGGGTCGTCCTCACCGACTTCGGGATCGCGCAGGTCGAGGGCGACCCGTCCATCACCTCCACGGGCATGCTCGTCGGCGCCCCCTCCTACATCGCCCCCGAGCGGGCCCGTGGCCACAAGCCCGGCCCCGCGGCGGACCTCTGGTCGCTCGGCGGCCTGCTGTACGCGGCGGTCGAGGGCGCCCCGCCGTACGACAAGGGCTCCGCGATCGCGACGCTCACGGCCGTGATGACCGAGCCGCTGGAGGAGCCGAAGAACGCCGGCCCCCTGCGGGACGTCATCTACGGGCTGCTGACGAAGGATCCCCTGCGGCGGCTCGACGACGCGGGCGCGCGGGCGCTGCTGGAGAAGATCGTCTACGCGCCCGAGCCCGAGACGACGCAGTCGATGGACCGGACCCAGATCGTGCCGATCGCGGCGGCGCCCGAGGCCCCCGCGAAACCGGCCGGGAAGACGCGGCCCGAGGTCAAGGCGGCCGTCGGCGCGGGAGTCCCCGCCGCGCGCACCGCGAGCGGTGGGCCCGTCCCGGCGACCGCGCCCACGGCCGGGCGCAGTTCCGGCTGGCCCGTCATGGAGCCGCCGGACCTGCCCGCACGGCCGGTGCAGCGGGCGCCCCTCACCGACGTCGTCCCGAAGCGGACGCTGGTGATCATCGCGGTCGTCGTGGTGCTCGCCGTCATCGGCACGGTCCTCGCGGTCACCCTCAACGGCGACGGCTCCGACAGCTCGAAGGGCCAGGGCGGCGGGAGGGCCGTCGCGAGTGAGAGCGCGAGCGTCGGCACCAAGGAGGACGAGTCCGGCGGGACCCGCACCGACGGGGAGGCCGGGAAGTCGGCACAGCCCGGCGGGACTTCGCCGAGCGGGGGCGCCGGGACGCAGGTGTCGCCCGCCGCGGGCGGCGCGGTGTCGACGTACACGGGCGGGCAGGGGTACTCGATCGGGCTGCCCGCCGGATGGGCGTTCAAGACCGCGAGTTCGGCGGGCGACCGGTTCACCGGACCCGACGGGCAGAAGCTGCTCGTCGCCTGGACGGACACGCCGCAGGACGACCCGGTGGCGGACTGGAAGCGTCAAGAGCGCTCGATGCGGCGCGCGCAGTACGAGAAGGTGCGAATAGAGGCGGTGAGCTACCGGGGCTGGAACACGGCCGACTGGGAGTTCACCTACACGGAGAGTGGTACCTCGTACCGGACGATCGACCGGGGCTTCGTCGTCAGCGACACCCAGGGGTACGCGCTCATGTACACGGCGAAGGCCGACGACTGGGCCGGTGAGCTGCGGAAGTCCACGTGGACGGCGCTGACGGAGAGTTTCCGGCCCAAAAAGTGAGACGGACGCTTCCCCGCGGGGCGGGCGGGGGATGGTCCGGGATATGTGGCAACTCCTCTCTGAGAGTTGCCTCCGGCACGTATCGTGAGTGCTCGCGGACCGTACGCATCCGGGTAGAGGTGCACAACGGACCGCGACACGAACGGAATTGACAGACCGGGCGGCCGGGGGAGGCACGATGGACGACTACGCGGGTCGGGTACTCGCCGACCGTTACCGGCTGCCCCTGCCGTTCTCCGAGACGAACGACCTCCACGAGACCCGGGCGTTCGACACCTACAGCGGCCAGGAAGTCCTCGTCCGGCAGGTGCCGCTGCCCGAGGTCGTCGAGGCGGAGGTGCTCGACGCGGAGGGGCTGCCCGCCGGGTTCACCGCGCGGGAGAGCACGGCCGCCAGCACGCGCAGGCCCGCCGACCCCGTCGTCCGCCGCGCCCTGGAGGCCGCGCAGGCCGCCGCGCGGATCCCCGACCACCCCCGGCTCGACCAGGTCTTCGACGTGTTCGCCGAGGGCGGCTCGCTGTGGATAGTGAGCGAGCTGGTGGGCGCGCGGACGCTGGGCGACCTGCTCGCGGAGAAGCCGCTGACGCCGTACCGGGCGGCCGAGGTCGCCTCCGACGTGCTGATGGCGCTGCGGGTGCTGCACGCGCACGGCTGGGTGCACCGGAACATCACCGCGCGGACCGTGCTGGTCTGCGAGGACGGGCGGATCGTCCTCACCGGGCTCGCGGTCGGCGCGGCCGAGGAGGCGCTGTGCGGGAACGACCCGGTGCCCGCCGAGGACGGCCCGCTGCCCAGGACGACCGTCGGCACGCTTCCCGGGGCCGGTGCGGCGGCCGTCGATCCCGAGGCCGCGCGCAGGGCCGCCATAGAGGCGCGGGCCGCCGGACGGTTGCCGGGGGGCGAGACGGGGAACGGGACGCCCTTCACGGGAGCGCCTTTCAGCGGAGCACCCCGCGCGGTCGGGCCCTCGACGGGCATGTCTCCCGCCTCTCCCGGCGGCACGTTCTCCGGTGGCGCCCCCGCGCGTGAGGGCGCCGGGAAGGCTCAGGCCGAGACCACCGGGGACGACATCCGCGCCGCCCGCGCCGGAGCCATCGCCGCCTACCGCGCGGGCGCGCGCGCCGCGGCCCGCGTCCAGGAGGCCCAGCAGAACGGCCGCGCCGCCCTGCCCGGCGCCCGCGCCGAGACCCCGTCAGGACCGCCCGGCCAGATCGCCGACCCGTACGGCGTCCGCGAGAACCGGGGGGCCGCCGGTTCCTACGGCACCCGCGAGACCCCGGGCGTCGCCGACCCCCAAGGCCTGGCCGGCCCCCAGGGCTTCGCCGGTGCCCCTCAGGTCGACCCCCGCAGCGCCCGCGAGGTACCCGGCTTCACCGCCCCCCACCCCGCCCTCCCCGAAGCGTCCGCCCCCGTCACTCCCACCCGATGGAGTGACCTCGCGGCGGGAACCCCGGCCCCGCCCCCGGCCGTTGGACAGGCAGACACCGCTCGTCCCGCGTACGACCACCCGCAACCGACCAGGACCACCGCCCTCGCCGCCGAGCGCGCACGGCAGGCGCGGATGGCGGTCGTGGGCCCGGTCACCGAGCGCTGGGCCCCCGAACAGGCCGGCCCGGTGCACGAGAACTGGCAGCTGGCCGCCCCCATCGGCCCCGCCACCGACCTGTGGGCGCTCGGCGCGCTCCTCTTCCGGGCCGTCCAGGGCCACGCGCCCTACCCGGAGGACTCGACCGCCGAGCTCGTGCAGATGGTGTGCGGCGAACCCCCGGCGTTCGCCGAGGAGTGCGGACCGCTCAGGCCGGTCGTGGAGTCCCTGCTGCGTCAGGACCCCACCGAGCGGCCCGACTTCGAGGAGCTGCGCGGCTGGCTGCGGTCGCTGGTGCGCTCGGCGCCCGAGGCGGAGGCCGGCGCGTACGTCGTCGCCGCGCCCCCCGCCGACCCCCGGCGGCTGCCGATCATCCGCCGCAAGGGCGAGCTGGTCCGCAGGCGCAAGGCCCGCGCCGCCGCCGGTGGGGCGCACGCCCGCCACAAGCGGGAGCGCGACGAGCTGGAGCGCTCGCCCCGCAGCCTGGGGCGGACGCTGCTGGTGATCGTCCTGCTCCTGCTGGCCGGGGCGATCGCGTACGCCATGCTGTTCATGCCGAAGTCCGGCGACGAGGGGGCCGCGCGCGGGCCGGGGGCGTCCACGGGCGCCACCGAGGTCGCCGGGGCGACCGCCTCGCCGCCGCCCGCGAGCAGCGAGCCCCGCCCCGACCAGTCGACGCCGGGGGCCGACGAGACCACGGCGGGCACGTCGACGCAGGCCGGGTCCGACGTCGACGTCGCCGACGGGTTCACGCTGCGCAAGGACGACGCCGGGTTCGCCGTCGCCGTCGCCGACGGGTGGGACCGGTCGCCGAAGAACGGGCGCGGACAGGTCGTCTACTCGCACGGCGACTTCGAGCTGATCGTCGTCCCCGGCCGCGACAGCGCCTCGGTGAACGGGAGCGATCCGATGGCCTACCAGCGGGACAAGGAGGGCGAGTTGGAGGCCTACCGGGCGTCCAGCTGGGCCACCGCGTCCGGGCTGCGGAACATCCAGGTCGGGCAGCGG
Organism: Streptomyces sp.; assembly: GCA_036569285.1. GTDB lineage: Bacteria > Actinomycetota > Actinomycetes > Streptomycetales > Streptomycetaceae > Streptomyces. The sequence goes on along the minus strand of DATCQX010000025.1, from coordinate 11,687 downwards.
AAGATGGCCGAGGGACAGTTCACCTGGACGGACGACTCCGGGCGGGAACTGTTCGTGCGCAACCGGGCCATCCTCATCGCGGGGCGGTACCACGTCGTCCAGGTGAGGGGCCCTGAGGCGGAGCGGGACGAGGTGTCGCGGCTGTACGAACAGGCGGCGGAGAGCTACCGGTACACCGGCTGAGCCCCGGTACGCGCCCGGTTCCCCGCGCGCGTGCGAAGCGACAACCGTCACAGTGCTGTCTCCGTGGGCCGTCTTTGGTTCCCCGGACGTCGGCCGGTCTTTACGCTGAGCCTGACAACAGCATTGCGGGGCAACGTGAATCAGATGCAGGGCCAGCTCCTCGCGGGCCGCTACCGGCTCGTCGACTCCATCGGGAGCGGCGGCATGGGCCGAGTCTGGCATGCCCGCGACGAGCTGCTGCACCGCTCCGTCGCGATCAAGGAGTTGACCGCCGCCCTCTACGTCGCCGAGGCCGACCAGGCGGTCCTGCTGGCCCGCACCCGGGCCGAGGCGCGGGCCGCGGCGCGGATCAACCACTCCGCCGTCGTCACCGTCCATGACGTCCTCGAACACGACGGCCGGCCCTGGATCGTGATGGAGCTGGTCGAGGGGCGGTCGCTCGCCGACGCGGTCAAGGAGGACGGGCGCGTCGAGCCCGCCGAGGCCGCGCGGATCGGGCTGTGGGTGCTGCGGGCGCTGCGCGCGGCGCACTCCGCGGGCGTGCTGCACCGCGACGTCAAACCCGGCAACGTCCTCCTGGCCAAGGACGGGCGGGTGCTGCTCACCGACTTCGGCATCGCGCAGATCGAGGGGGACACGACGATCACCCGTACGGGCGAGGTCGTCGGGTCGGTGGACTACCTCGCGCCGGAACGGGTACGCGGCAACGACCCCGGCCCCTCCTCCGACCTGTGGGCCCTCGGCGCCACGCTCTACACCGCCGTCGAGGGCCGCTCGCCCTTCCGGCGGACGTCCCCGCTGACGACCATGCAGGCGGTCGTGCAGGACGAGGCGGCCGAGCCGCGGCACGCCGGGGCGCTCGGGCCCGTCATCACCGCCCTCCTGCGCAAGGACCCCGCCACGCGCCCCGGCACCGCCGAGGCCGAGCAACTGCTCGCGGAGGCGGCGGAGGGGCGGCGGCCCGACGGGGCGCAGGCGTATGTGCCGACGCAAATCGGCGGGCAGGGGTTCGACTCCGGGTCCGGGGCCAGGCCGGGGCGGGGCGTCGGGGCTGCTTCCGGAGGCGTTGTGGGCGGTGCCGCCGGTGGCGGGACCGACGGGAACAGCGTCGGGTTCGGTACGGGCGCGGGCGGTGTCGGGTTCGGTTCCGGGAGCGGGCCGGTGCCCGGTGGGTTCGGGGCGGGAACTCCGTACGGGGGCGGGACGTTGGACAGTGCGACGGGGACGCCGTCGTACGGGACCGCCCCGCAGGCGCACACTGCGGGCCAACCGGGCCCGGTGGTCATCGGCCAGACCACGGACGGCGTCGGGCAGGCCCCGCCGCCCCGGCGCAGGCGGCGGCGGACGCTCGTCCTGGTCGTCGTGCTCGCCGCGCTGGTCGGCGGGGGGACGGCCGTGGCGTTCCAGAAGTGGGACGAGGGACGGCGGACGGAGCACTCCGCACCACCGCCGCCGGCCCCCTCGCGGAGCCCGTCCGCCACCGAGGGGAACGTGCCCGACTCGTGGGAAGAGGTGAACGACCCGCTCGGGTTCGGGCTCTCCCTGCCCAAGGGCTGGAAGCGGGAAGTCTTCCAGGACGACGGCGACCTCAAGCAGATCGACTACACGCCGGACGACGGCGAGCACTTCGTCCGGATCGCCATGGACGTCTCACCCGACTACGCCGACCCGCACACCCACCAGCTCGACCTGGAGAAGCAGCTCCAGCGGCTCGTCGATTACCGACGGGTCAAGCTGGAGGAGAACCTGTACCGGGACCGCAAGGGCTCGGAGTGGGAGTACACCTGGACGGCCCTCGCCAAGGACACCCCGTACCCGGGGCCGCGCCGGGCGATCGAGGAGACGTACATCACCCACGGCGGCACCGAGTACGTCATCTACATGTCGTCCCCGGCGGACGACTGGGCGACGGCGGCCAAGCAGTTCACGTCGGTGCTGAAGAGCTGGCGCGAGGCGGACGGGACGTAGTTCCCGCTCCAACTCCCTTGGCCCGGACCCGCGTCGACAACCGGGGGCCCCGCACGGTAGTCATGTGGCATGAACGACGACCGGGGCGCCGGGGGCGACGGGGACGGCTGGACAGTGGGCGGGCGTTACCGCCTGCTCGGGCGGATCGGGGGTGACCGGGCGGGGACCGTGTGGCGGGCCCGCGACGAGACCTCCGGGAGAGAGGTCGCCGTCAAGGAGCCCCGGCTGCCGGGCAGGCCCGGCGACGAGGAGTACCGGCGGGCCGCCCACCGGCTCTACCGCGAGGCCCGTGCCGCCGCCCGGGTCGAGCATCCAGGGGCGATCGTCATCCACGACGTCCTCGCCGAGGGGGAGCACCAAGTCCCCTGGGTGGTTCGGGAGTTGGTCGAGGGGGAGTCGCTCGGGGACGTGCTCGCGCGCGGGCCGGTCGACGTCGTCGAGGCCGCGCGGGTCGGGGTCGCCGTGCTGGGCGCTCTGCGGGCCGCCCACGCGGTGGGGATCGTGCACCGGGACGTGCGTCCGGCGCATGTGCTGGTCGGGGACGAGGGGCGCGTCGTCCTGACCGACTTCGGGATCGCGCACGGGTACGAGGCCGAAACCCCCGTCGAGGAACTGGAGTTCGCGGCGCCGGAGTGGCTCTCCGGGGAGCATGCCGGGCCGGAGTCGGACCTGTGGTCGCTCGGGGTGCTGCTGTACGCGGCCGTCGAGGGGGCGTCGCCGTTCCGGCGGGCGACGGCCGAGGAGACCCGGACGGCGGTGCTCGCGGGGGAGGTGCCCGTGCCGGAGCGGGCGGGTGAACTGGGGCCGCTGCTCGCGGAGTTGCTTGTGGCGGAGCCGGGGGAGCGGGTGGGGGCGGACGCGGTGGAGAAGGTGTTGCGGGCGGTTTCTGGGAGTTGTTCCGAGGAGGATGTGCGAGAGGCCGTGGTGGAAGAGGGGGCGCGAGGAGAGGGGCTGAGGGAGGCGCAGGGAGGCGTTCAGGAGGGCGGCGTCCAGGAGGCCGGCGTTCAAGGGAGCGGCTTCGAGGCCGAAGTGCCCGAGCGACGGCGGCCGTTCCCGCTCGGGTGGCTTTTCGGCTGAGGTGAGGTTACGGGCGCGCGGCAACGAGGCGCGGCGTGACGGCGCGCGCGGCAACGGGGCATGGCGAGGGGTCGCGGGACGACAGGGCGCGTGGCGTGGCGGGGGTCACGGCAACAGGGCGTGACGGGGTCCACGGCAAGGGCCCCGCGCGACAGGGTGCCGAGTGACACCTCGCGGCGAGCCATGTCACGGAGTCGCGCGTCGCCGCACCCGGACAACCCCCTGATCAGCAGGTTCCTCGCCAGTGAACGCTGGCGCGGTGTGCGGGTGCCGTGAATCCGCGTTACCCACGGGTACCCAAAGGTGCGGCGGCGGCATACCCTGCGCGTCATGACGGACTCGCAGGCTCAGAGCAGCGCCCCGCCCCGCACCAACCCCGTCGCCCCGGCCCCGGCCGGAGCGCGCACGGCGGCGGACGTGGTCACCCCCGAACTGGTCGCGCAGCTCACGAAGGGTGTCGTGGGCTCCGGGCGGACCGCCAACCACACCCCGTTCACCGGGGAGAAGCTGGCCGACCTGCCCGAGTCGACCCCCGAGGACGTGGCGCTCGCCTTCGAGCGGGCCCGCGCCGCGCAGTCCGTCTGGGCGCGGACGCCGGTCAAGGAGCGGGCGGCGGTCCTGCTGCGCTTCCACGACCTGGTCCTCGAACGCCAGGCCGAGGTCCTCGACCTGATCCAGCTGGAGACCGGCAAGGCCCGCCTGCACGCGCACGAAGAGGTGCAGGCCGTCGCCGTCGCCGCCCGGCACTACGGCCGTAAGGGACCGTCGTACCTGAGAGCCAAGGGGCACACGGGTGCCATCCCCGCGCTCACCAAGGTCACCGAGCTGCGTCACCCCCGAGGGGTAGTGGGCCAGATAGCCCCCTGGAACTACCCCCTGGAGCTGTCAGTCGGCGACGCGATCCCCGCGTTCGTCGCGGGCAACGCGGTCGTCATGAAGCCGGACACCGAGACGTGCCTCACCGCTCTGTGGGCGCGGGACCTGCTGATCGAGGCGGGGCTGCCCGCCGAGGTCTTCCAGGTCGTCCTCGGCGACGGCCCGGTCGTTGGACCCGAGGTCGTCCGGCACGCCGACTACGTCTCCTTCACCGGCTCCACCCGCACCGGCCGCGAGGTCGCCCAGGGCGCCGCCGCCCGCCTCGTCGGCGTCTCGCTCGAACTCGGCGGCAAGAACGCGATGCTGGTGCTGAAGGACGCGGACGTCGAGAAGGCCGCCGCCGGCGCCGTCCGCGCCTGTTTCTCCTCCGCCGGTCAACTCTGCATCTCCATCGAGCGGTTGTACGTCCACGAGTCGATCGCCGACGTCTTCCTCGACCGGTTCGCGGCCCGTACCCGGGCGATGCGGCTCGGCAACTCCCTCGCCTACGGCGCCGACATGGGCTCGCTCGTCGGGCAGCGGCAGCTCGACACGGTGAAGCGGCATGTCGAGGAGGCCGTCGCGAAGGGCGCGACCGTCGTCACGGGCGGGGCCGAACGACCCGACATCGGGCCGTACTTCTACGAGCCGACCATCCTCGACGGCGTCGAGACACCGATGGCCGTGTGCGGCGAGGAGACGTTCGGGCCGGTCGTCTCGGTCTACCGGTTCACCGACGAGGACGAGGCGATCGAGGCCGCCAACTCCACGGCGTACGGCCTGAATTCCTCCGTCTGGAGCAAGAACGGCCGGCGCGGGCGGGCCGTCGCCGCGCGGCTGCGCACCGGGACCGTCAACGTCAACGAGGGGTACGCGCCCGCCTACGGCAGCGTCCAGTCCCCGATGGGCGGCATGAAGGACTCCGGGCTCGGCCGGCGCCACGGCTCCGAGGGCATCCTCAAGTACACCGAGGCCCAAACCGTCGCGCACCAGCGGCTGTTGCCGATGGGCCCCGCGCTCGGCATGGACGACGAGAGCTACGCGCGCTTCATGAGCCGGAGCCTGCGGGTGATGAAAGCGTTCCGGTTCCGGTAGGAGGCACGCGTGTCCGAAAATCCCCAAGACCCGTACGACTACGACGTGCTGGTCGTCGGCTCCGGCTTCGGCGGGTCCGTCACCGCGCTGCGCCTCACCGAAAAGGGCTACCGCGTAGGCGTGTTGGAGGCCGGGCGCCGGTTCGGCCGGGATCTGCTGCCCAAGAACTCCTGGGACCTCAGGAACTACCTCTGGGCGCCGAGGCTCGGCCTCTACGGCATCCAGCGCATCCATCTCCTGGGCAACGTCATGGTGTTGGCGGGCGCCGGGGTCGGCGGCGGGTCCCTCAACTACGCCAACACCCTCTACGTGCCGCCGAAAGCGTTCTTCGAGGACCCCCAGTGGAGGGAAATCACCGACTGGGAGGAGGAGTTGAGGCCGTACTACGACCAGGCCCGGCGGATGCTGGGCGTCCGGCTCAACCCGACCGTCACCCCCTCCGACGTCCACCTCAAGGCCGCCGCGCAGAGCATGGGCGTCGGCGACACCTTCCACATGGCGCCGGTCGGTGTCTTCTTCGGGGACGGCGACGACGCGGACGGCGGTGCGCCGAAGGCCAAGCCCGGCGAGGAAGTCGCCGACCCCTACTTCGGCGGGGCCGGGCCCAAGCGGCGGGCCTGCACCGAGTGCGGGGAGTGCATGACCGGCTGCCGGCACGGCGCGAAGAACACGCTGAACGAGAACTACCTGTACCTCGCGGAGAAGGCCGGGGCGGCGGTGCACGCGATGACCACCGTCGTCTCCGTCACCGAGGACTCGCGCGGCGGGTACGCGGTCGCGACGCTGCCCACCGACAACAGGCGCAAGGGCAGAGGGCGGATCTTCACGGCCCGCCGAGTCGTCCTCGCGGCCGGGACGTACGGCACGCAGACGCTGCTGCACCGGATGAAGGCGCACGGCCAACTCCCTCACATTTCGGAGCGGTTGGGGGAGCTGACCCGGACCAACTCCGAGGCCCTCGTCGGCGCGCAGACCGACGAGCGGCGGTACCGGAAGGTGACGGGGAAGGCGCCCGACTTCACGCGCGGGGTCGCCATCACGTCGTCCGTGCACCCGGACGCGAACACGCACATCGAGCCGGTGCGGTACGGCAAGGGGTCCAACGCGATGGGTGGCCTGTCCATCGTCCAAGTCCCTTACGCGGAAGGGTCGTCGAGGGTCGCCGGGTGGCTCGCGCACGTCGCCCGGCACCCGGCGCTGCTGCTGCGGTCGCTGTCCAACCGGAAGTGGTCGGAGCGGACCATCATCGGGCTCGTCATGCAGTCGCTGGACAACTCGCTGACGACGTACCTGAAGCCGTCCGGCGTCGGGCGGGGCCTGTTGACGGCCCGTCAGGGGCACGGGGCGCCCAACCCCCAGCAGATCAGGGCCGCTTCACAGGCCGCGTCCGCGATCGCCGCCGACATCAACGGGTTCGCCGGGTCCAACGTCGGGGAGCTGATGGGGACTCCGCTCACCGCGCACTTCCTCGGGGGGTGCCCGATCGGGGACTCGCGGGAGAGCGGCGTCATCGACCCCTACCACCGGTTGTACGGGTACCCCGGGATCTCCGTCGTCGACGGGGCCGCCGTCTCCGCGAACCTCGGGGTGAACCCGTCGCTGACGATCACCGCGCAGGCCGAGCGGGCGATGGCGTACTGGCCGAACAAGGGGGAACCCGACACGCGTCCGGCGCAGGGAGCGTCGTACGAACGGGTCGCCGCCGTCGAACCGAAGTCGCCCGCCGTGCCGCAGGACGCGTTCGGGGCGCTGCGGCTGCCGTTCCTGGGGATGCCGGTGGTACCGCCCAGGGGTGAGCAGGGGTAATACGACAGAGGGACCCGCGCCCCCCTCCGAGCGCAGGTCCCTCTGCGGGTCCTCGGAACAACCGGACCCTGTGGTGGTTCAGTACGCGTTACGCGTGGCTGCCGTCCGTCTTGCGGCGGCGGACCAGGAACACCGCGCCCGCGCCCACGACCACGGCGGCGCCGCCGACGAGGCCGATCATCGGGAGCGCGGAGCCGGCGCCGGTCTCGGCGAGGGTGCCGGTGGCGTCGACGTCGGTGAGGTTGACCGGCTTGGCGCCGCCGGTCTGGGGCTTGGCGTCGCTCGGCTTGCCGGCGTGCGAACCGGCGGCGAGGATGTCGAACGTGTAGTTCAGGAGGTTCGGGTCGTCGGAGATCCAGCAGCCCTCGGAGTCCGAGTACCTCGCGATGCCGGCGGTGATGCCGGAGGCCGCGGGCACGCTGCCGCTTACGTTGAAGCGCAGCTTGTACGAGACGGACTGGCCGCCGTCGAGGTTGATCGAAGACAGCGTCGCGCCGTCACCCGAGGCGTCCGCCAGGGTCTTCCAGGTGCCCGTGGACTTCTGGAGGACCTGGAGCGTGACCTTGTTGGAGTAGTCCTCCTCGTCGGTGAACGCGGCGATACCCAGAAACGGCTTGATGTTCTTGATCGTCCGGTCGCCGATGTTGGAGATCTCGAACGTGAAGTTCTTCCAGCCACTGCCGGCGACGACCTTCGAGGGCACGCCGGTCAGACCGCTGGTCAGGTTCTCGTCGATGCCGCCTTCCGGGCCGTTCTCGTCGTCGAACTCGCAGTAGTCCACGTCGGCCGGGGCGGACGGCGTGCCGGAAGCGGAGGTGCTCGGCGTCCCCGAAGGCTTACCCGTAGGGGTACCGGTGGCCGTGCCGGTCGGGGCGCCGGTCGGCTTGCCGGTGACGGCGTCGGAGGGCGCGTCGCTCGCGGGCTTGCCCGTCTCGGTGCCGGTGCCGGAACCCGCGTCGGTGCCGGTGCCGGAACCCGACCCGGTCTCGGAGCCGTTCGCAGGGGCCGACGGCGACGCCGACCCGCTCGGCGACGGCGAAGCGCTGTCGCTGTCCTCCGCGAACGCGGCGGGCGCGGAGAGCAGGGCGAGGGGAGACAGGGCGGCCGTCGCGGCGGCCACGGCTATGGCGCGGCGGAGCTTCATGGAAGAAGACCTCTTGATGTCAGGCACAGCGCACCCGGTTGGTGTGCCGTGTCGGCGGGAGACCTTCCGCGTTGGGGGGCGCGGGTGTGGCCCGTGATACGCAGGGTTTGATCCGTTGCGGATGGGAAAGGTTGTACGGTTTCTCACGCGATTTTCATGTGCCCTGCATCACGTCCTTCTGACGTAGGGGTGCATCACGCCTGAGAACTAGGGGGAAGGCCGTCGTGCCTGAGATTTCCGACGACGACTGGGAGAGATTCCTTCGGGAGAGCGCGGAGGGGGCCGCCCGCGACGCGCCGAAGGAGCCGTCCGCGCGGGCCCGGATGGTGACCGCGCGGCTGAAGGAACAGGAGGCCAGAGGGGAGCTTCCGGAGGGCTGGCGGACGGGCCCGGACTGGCGTGAGACGGAGCGCCGGGCGCGCGGACGGCGCCGGAGGTGGGCCCTCGTCGGCATACCCCTCGCCGCCGCGCTGGCCGTCGTCGCGATGAAGCCGTCCATCATCCCGGGCGACCCCTTCGGCACGGGTACTACGGGTACTACGGGGGACGTCGCGGCCCCGCTGCCGCCCGAGACGGCCGCACCCAGCGGTGCCCCCGGCGCGGTCGACCCCGAGGCGCCCACGCAGTCCCACCCCTTCGCGGGCTCGCCCGCGCTCCAGTGGGCGGACGGGGCGGCCGGGATCGTGGCGCCGGAGGCGACGGCGGTGAAGGGGTTCACGAAGGCGCAGGTCCAGGGCCTGCTGACGAAGACGCGGACCCTCCTGATCGACACGAACCTCGACCCGGCGACCCTGAGGGGAGAGCGCCCGAAGGCCGCCCCGAAGATCATCGACCCTCTGCAGAAGGACGCCCACGGGCTGTTCGGCGAGGCCCTGCGCAAGCCCGGCAAGGAGCGTGATCCGCTCCAGTTGTTCAGCCGTTTCGACCCCGCCGAGATCCGGCTCGCCGGGAGTGTCGTCAAGGTGCGCGGGCGCATGACCTTCGCCGCCGGGAAGGACGGCACCGTCGTCGCCCACGCCGACTACACCTTCGTCTATCCCGTCGTCCGCGTGAGCACGCCCAAGGCCGACGGGAACGCCGAGGCCACCCGGACGGTCGTCCGCCGGGTCCTGGACGTCGAACTGTCCGATCCGGCGCGCTACAAGGTGACGCCGGGGACGCTGTTCCTCTCCCGGTACGACGTGTCGAGCGGCAACTCGAAGTGCGATGTGCACGACGGGTGGTTCCACCCCACGTTCCGCTCCGACCTGCCGTCGGGGCCGACCCCTAGGGGGCCGGAGGAGGACCCGTACGACCGCAGTAGGGAGCTGAGTACGGGGGCGGACGAGCCTTGCGGGACGGTGTCGCGGATCTGAGGGGCTGAGCCGGACGACGGTGTCGGCGTCGTCCGGTGCGAAGGGGGAAGGGCCCCGCGGGACGGAGCCGCGGGGCCCTTCTTCGTCAGCACCGGCGTCAGGGCAGCGCCGGTGCCTCCCGGGAACGGCGCCGGGGGGTGCGCCGTGTGGGTGGTGCGTGGGCCGGCCCGTCCGCTGCCGATCCGCACTGGTCTGGACCAATGGCAGTCGACGTTCCGGTTACCGCCTCGCCGTGCACAGCGATGCGGTGTTTCGTGGGGGGACGTGGAGCTTGTACGCATCGTGCTGGATGAACGCGGTCGCCGCAACCGTTTGACCCAGCCCTCATAGATTTTTGCAGTTTTCCGCCGGCCGGCCTCGGGCGTCCCCGAGGCCGGCCGTTTCTCTTGGATGACCGGGCTGCTGTCCCCTGCCGTCCGGTCATCACTCTGGAGCGAGGTCCCACGACGCACGGCACGATCCGTACGTCTCATCGCTCCAACGAGCCACGCGTGGTTCTCCGGGCCCGCGCCTGGCTGGCACGGACACCGGTACCAACGACGGCCGCCGGGAGCGGTCACGCGCCGTACGGGTGAGGGAGGGCCCGAACTCATCTGCGAGGAACGCGAGATGGGCGCGGGCGGACGTCAGATGCGGCCCCGGCACAGTTCGAGCAACGTCATCGCCAGCGCCGTCCCCGGCTTGCCCAGCGCCTCGCTGTAGTGGGCGAGGATCTCCATCTCGCGGGAGAGGTTCACGCGCCGGCCGCCGGAGGCGATGCGGGCGTCCTGGACGACGGCGGAGACGGCGACGCGTTCCTGGACGAGGCCGATGATGCGGTCGTCGAGGGCGTCGATGCGGTCGCGGGCGCCGGTGATGATGTCGGCGGCCTCGGGGGTCTTCGCGCCGGTGGTGTCGAGGGCGGTCATGCGGGGCTCCTTGGGGTTCGGTGCGCCCCGGAACGGCAGGACCCGGAGAAACGACAGGCGCCCCGGGCCTTGTCGGCCCGGGGCGCCTGGGAAGTCGCTTCAGTTCACGCGACACGACCATGGCAGCCGGTGGGCCGGGTGCCATAGGTAAAGAGGAAGGCCGTGGTCGAGAACATGCGGCCAGTATGCCACGGGCCTGCGACAGCGGGGCCCGCTGTTTCCGGGGCGGTCCGGGCGCCGGTCCGCTTCGGCTTCTGGGCTGCTGTTTTCGGGGCAGTCCGGGTCTTGGTCCGGTTCGGCTTGCGGGCTGCTGCTTTCGGGACGGTTCCGGCCCCGATCCGCTCCGGCTTCCGGGCCGCTGCGGCTTCTGCCCGACCCCGGTTCCTGCCCCGGTCCTTCCCGAGCCCAGGTTCCGGCTCGTACCGGCGCCGGTCTTCGACCGGGCTTCCGGGCTCAGCCCCTCTCCGGTACCGGGCCTTGCCCCGGCTGCCGCTGCCCGGCCCCTTTCGGCCTGCCTCCCTCCGGTCGGCTCCTCCCGACCCGCTCTGGCCCGACCCGACGCCATCCGCTCTGGCCTGGCCCGGCCCGATCCGCTCCGGCCCGGCCCGGCCAGATCCGGCTCGGTCCGATCCGGCCCACTCTCCTCCAGCCCGGCCTCCTGTGCTTCGGTCGTCCGGCTCGGGCTTTCCCGGTTTGGTTCGGCCGGTTCGGGCCAGGTCCGGGGGCGCTTCGGACGGCCGTCCTCGGTCCTGTTCGTTGGCGGGCCCGCTCCTGTGTGGCCCTTCCTCTGCCCCTGGCCTCTTCGGGCACCCCGGTCTCTCCCCGGCCGCCCCGGCTAGAATCGGCCGTACACACCCTGACCCACCGCCGGAAGGCCCCCGTGTCATCAGCGACCCCAGCCGCCCCCGACACCGTTCTGGTCGTCGACTTCGGCGCGCAGTATGCCCAGCTCATCGCCCGTAGGGTCCGCGAGGCCAGGGTGTACAGCGAGATCGTGCCGAGCACCATGCCGGTCGCGGAGATGCTCGCGAAGAACCCGGCGGCGATCATCCTGTCCGGCGGACCGTCGTCCGTGTACGAGGAGGGCGCCCCGCAGCTCGACGCGGCGCTCTTCGAGGCCGGCGTCCCCGTGTTCGGTATGTGTTACGGCTTCCAGCTGATGGCGAGCGCCCTCGGCGGGACGGTCGACAACACCGGCGCGCGCGAGTACGGCCGTACCGACCTGCACGTCTCGAAGGTGTCGTCCACCCTCTTCGAGGGCACCCCGGCCGAGCAGGCCGTGTGGATGTCGCACGG
>DATCQX010000024.1:0-2750 GCA_036569285.1 Streptomyces sp. | reverse complement strand
GACTGGGAGTTGCTCGACGACGCGAAGTCGTACGTGGCGGACTCCTCGGGGAAGACGGCGGCCAACCTGCTGGCGATCGGCCTCGTGATCCTCGTCGCGCTGCTGTTCGCCGGGATGGCCGCGGCGCTGGTGCGGATCGGGAACGTCCTCGCGCGGGACGTCCAACTCGCCACGCGGGGCACGCTGTTGGTGGGGACGGCGTGGATCACGTGCACGATCCTCACCGTGAACGTGGCCGGCGTCCCGTTCGCCACCTACCGTGCCGCGGGCGAGCTGAACTCCCAACGCCGCCAGGTCCAGGCGACGTTGAAGGACGAGGCCGCGTTCAAGAAGATCGCCAAGAACGACAAGTTCGGCAACACGCCCCCGGCGCAGCTCGTTCCGGACCTGCGCGGCAAGGACATGCTGTTCACGTTCATCGAGAGCTACGGCCGCAGCGCGATCGAGGACCCGATCATGGCGCCCGGCGTCGACAAGACGCTCACCGAGAGCACGGCGGCGCTGGCGAAGATCGGATTCCACGCCAAGAGCGGGTGGTTGACGTCCTCGACGTACGGCGGCGGGAGCTGGTTCGGGCACTCGACGACCATGTCGGGGCTGTGGATCGACAACCAGCAGCGGTACCGGACGGTGATGGCGAGCGACCACCTCTCCCTCACCAAGGCGTTCAAGAAGACCGGCGCGTGGGACACCGTCGGCATCATGCCCGGCGTGCAGAAGAGCTGGCCGGAGCAGAAGTACTACGGCCTCGACACCGTCTACAACGCGTTCCAAATGGGGTACAAGGGACCGAAGTTCAGCTGGTCGACGATGCCCGACCAGTACGCCCTGGAGTCGTACCAGCGCCTGGAGCACAGCAAGAAGCGCGACAAGCCGCTGATGGCCGAGATCATTCTGACGTCCAGTCACATGCCGTGGGCGCCGATCCCGAAGATGGTGAACTGGGAGGACGTGGGCGACGGTTCGGTCTTCGACGCGATCCAGAAGGCGGGCAAGAAGTCCTCGGAGGTGTACAGCGACGACACCAAGGCCCGTACGGAGTACGGCAAAGCGGTGCAGTACTCGGTGACCGCGCTGACCCAGTGGATGGAGCGCTACGCCAGTGACAACACCGTCCTCGTCTTCCTCGGCGACCACCAGCCGAACGCCAAGGTGAGCGGGGTCAACGCCAACCGCGACGTCCCGATCTCGATCGTCGCCAAGGACCCCAAGGTCCTGGAGAAGGTGGCCGACTGGAACTGGACGGACGGCCTCAAGCCGGCCCACAACGCGCCCGTCTGGAAGATGGACCAGTTCCGCGACCGGTTCCTCACGGCGTACGGCTCGACCCCGCACCCGAAGACCGACTGACGGTTCACGAAGGCTCGTTCATGACGTCGCGCGCCGCTTCCACGAACGCGGCCAGGGAGTCCGAGTAGGCACCCACGGCCGCGTCGAAGCGCGCGAGCACCCCCGGTCCGTCCCGGGAGAGGTCGGCCAGGCAGCCGTTGGCGCGCCTGGCCGACGTCAGGACCGCCTTGGCCAGCTCGGCCAACTGGCCGGGTCCCTCGAGGGAGATGACGCGGACGCTGTGCATGAGCGGGTCGTACGCCTCCCGCGCCTCGACGCGCAGCTCCTCGACTCGCGCCAGGAAGCCTTCAGGGGTGGTGGACTGGAAGCGGACGTCGCCGGCTTTCCAGTACAGCTCGCTCATCTCGTGCGACAGCCGCATCAGCTCCAGGTAGGCGCCTCGACGCAACTCCCGCACCCGGCCCATCTGTTGGGCCCTCGCGGACTCCTCCGCCTGGACCCTGGCCGCGCGGACGTTCCCCAGGTTCGTCACCCACCCCGCCAGCACCGCCGTCCCCCCGGTCAGAGCCGCGACCCACACCGCGCTGTCCACCACGCGTCCAGTGTCAGCGGCCCCCGGCGGCCTGTCGAGACCGCCCCCAGCCTCCGGTTCAGCCGCCGGACGTGTCCAGTTCGGCGTCCTCGCTCACGCCCGCGCAGTCGTACGGGTCCTTGAGCCAGCCGTCGGGCAGCACCACGCGGTTGTTGCCGGACGTGCGCCCGCGGGGGCCGTCCGCGCCGGTCGGCCAGGGCTGGTCGAGGTCCAACTCGTCGAGCCCGGCGCGGAGTTCGGCCAACGAGGAGGTGATCGCCAGGCGCTTACGCATCTCGCTGCCCACCGCGAACCCCTTGAGGTACCAGGCGACGTGCTTGCGGAAGTCGACGACACCCTTGGACTCGTCGCCGAGCCATTCGCCGAGGAGCGTCGCGTGGCGGACCATGACGTCGGCGACCTCCTTCAGCGCCGGACGCGCGAAGGACGTGCGCCCCTCGAACGCCGCGACGAGGTCCGAGAACAGCCACGGACGGCCCAGGCAGCCCCGGCCGACGACGACGCCGTCACAACCGGTCTCGCGCACCATCCGCAGGGCGTCCTCCGCCGACCAGATGTCGCCGTTGCCGAGGACGGGGATCTCGGGGACGTGCTCCTTGAGGCGGGCGATGGCGTCCCAGTCGGCGGTGCCGCCGTAGTGCTGGGCGGCGGTGCGGCCGTGCAGGGCGATCGCCGTCACGCCCTCCTCGACGGCGATGCGGCCGGCGTCGAGGTAGGTGATGTGGTCGTCGTCGATGCCCTTGCGCATCTTCATCGTGACGGGGAGGTCCCCGGCGCCGGAGACGGCCTCGCGGAGGATCGCGCGCAGGAGGTTGCGCTTGTACGGGAGGGCCGAGCCGCCGCCCTTGCGGGTGACCTTCGGGACGGG
>DATCQX010000023.1:0-10136 GCA_036569285.1 Streptomyces sp. | reverse complement strand
GCCCCGAAGCCCGCCCCCGCCCCCCTGACCGTCACCGTCAACCCCTTCGTCTACGAAACCCCCTGCAGCCAGGACTTCCTCGTGGACAGCGAGCCGGACCAGGTCGGCCCGCCCGCGACGGAACCGCAGGCGAAGGGCTGGGCGGCGGCGAACGGCGCGGTCTCCGCGAACCAGCAGGTCATCGCCCTGACCATCCAGGGCACCGGCCCGCAGACCGTCGTCCTGAACTCCCTGAACGCCCGCATCGTCACCAAGGACGCCCCCCTCGCCTGGAACGTCTACGGCATGGGCGCGGGCTGCGGCGGCGACGTGGACACCAAGTCGTTCACCGTCGATCTGGACGAGGACACCCCGGCGGTCGACGTGAAGGGCGGCCAGCGGAAGTTCCCGTACTCGGTCAGCGAGTCCGACCCCGAGGTCTTCTACGTCACCGCCACCACGAAGAACCACGACGTCCGCTGGGACCTCAGCCTGAACTGGTCGAGCGGCGACCGCAGCGGCACCCTCCGCATCGACAACGACAACGTCCCGTTCCGCACGAGCGCGGACGACGGCCGCGACGCGAGCGAGTTCTGGGACTACCCCCTGGGCGGCAACAAGTGGGAGCAGGGGTGGAGGTCGGACGAGAACAGCACCCAGTACCCCTGATCGCGGCAACCTTCGCGGGCGCGGCGGCGACTGGCAGGTGACTGGGCTCCCCATCGAGCCCACCGCACCGAGGTCCACCGGACCAAGCCCCACCGCGCCAGAAGGACAAGCCGTTGTCAGATCAACACCGCCCACATCGCCGCCGTCCGGCGACCCGCCGCGTGCTCGCCGCCGCCGCAGTGCTCGCCGCGGCGGGCGCCGCCGTCCCGCTGGTCGCGATGGCCGCACGCACGCCGGACTCCGGGACGCCGGCCACGGCCGCCGACGCGGCGGCCGGCGGCGACCGTTACTTCGGCACGGCGGTGGCCGCGGGCAGGCTCGGTGACTCCACCTACTCCGCCCTGCTCGACCGGGAGTTCACGATGATCACCCCGGAGAACGAGATGAAGTGGGACGCCGTCGAGCCCGCCCGGGGGAAGTTCACCTTCGGCGCCGCCGACACGATCGTCAGCCACGCCTCCGCCCACGGCCAGCGCCTGCGCGGCCACACTCTCGTCTGGCACTCCCAACTGCCCGCCTGGGTCAAGGCCATCGGCGACGCCGACACCCTGCGCTCGGTGATGAGGAACCACATCACTCAGGAGATGACCCACTACAAGGGCAAGATCTACGCCTGGGACGTCGTCAACGAGGCGTTCGAGGACGGCGGCAGCGGACGGCACCGCGGCTCCGTCTTCCAGGACGTCCTGGGCGACGGCTTCATCGAGGACGCCTTCCGCACCGCCCGCACCGCCGACCCCGCCGCCAAGCTCTGCTACAACGACTACAACATCGAGAACTGGACCGACGCCAAGACCCAGGGCGTCTACCGGATGGTGAAGGACTTCAAGGCGCGCGGCGTGCCCATCGACTGCGTCGGCTTCCAGAGCCACTTCTCCAGCAGCGGCCCGCCGGCCAGTTTCCGGACGACGCTGTCGAACTTCGCCGCGCTCGGTGTCGACGTCCAGATCACGGAACTCGACATCGCCCAGGCCTCCCCCACCGCGTACACGAACGCCGTCCAGGCCTGTGTGGACGTCGCCCGCTGCACCGGCGTCACGGTGTGGGGCATCCGCGACAGCGACTCCTGGCGCACCGGTGAGAACGCGCTGCTGTTCGACGCGGGCGGCAACAGGAAGCCCGCGTACGACGCGGTGCGCACCGCCCTGACGAGCAAGAACGGGGGCACGCAGAACGGCGGCACGCAGGCCGGGGGCATCACCTCCGGCGCCGTCTTCACCCTCTCCAACGCCGCCTCCGGACGCGTCCTCGACGAGCCCGCCGGGCAGAACGGCAACGGCACCCCGCTCCAGGTGTGGGACGCCAGCGGCGCCACCAACCAGCAGTGGCGGGCCGACCGCACCGACGACGGCACCTACACGCTGACCAACATCGCGAGCGGACGCGTCCTGGACGAGCCGGCCGGACGGACCGCCAACGGCACCAGGCCCACGGTGTGGGACGCCAACGGCGGCGCCCACCAGCACTGGAAGGCCGTCCGCAACAGTGACGGCACCTACACGCTGACCAACGCCGCGAGCGGACGGGCGCTGGAGACCCCCGGCGGGAAGACCGCGAACGGCACCCCCGTCCAGATCTGGGACACCAACAGCGCGGCCAACCAGCGCTGGACCTTCCAGCCGGCCGCCGCGCCCAAGAGCACGTGCGCTCTGCCGTCCACGTACCGGTGGACCTCGACCGGCGCCCTGGCGCAGCCCGCGAACGGGTGGGCGTCGCTGAAGGACTTCACCACCACGACCTACAACGGCAAGCACCTGGTCTACGGGACGGACTACTCCGGCTCGGGCTACGGCTCCATGGCGTTCAGCCCCTTCACCGACTGGCCGGACATGGCCTCCGCCCGCCAGACCGGCATGAACCAGAAGACGGTGGCGCCCACCCTGTTCTACTTCGCGCCGAAGAAGATCTGGATCCTGGCCTACCAGTGGGGCCCGTGGCCCTTCAGCTACCGCACCTCCAGCGACCCCACCGACCCGAACGGCTGGTCGGCGCCGCAGCCCCTGTTCACCGGCTCCATCCCCCGCACCGACTCCTCCACCGGCCCCATCGACCAGACCCTGATCGCGGACGACAAGAACATGTACCTGTTCTTCGCCGGTGACAACGGCAGGATCTACCAGTCGCAGATGCCGCTCGGGAACTTCCCCGGCAGCTTCGGCACCTCGTACACGACGGTCATGAGCGACTCGGTGAAGAACCTCTTCGAGGCGCCGCAGGTCTACAAGGTCAAGGGCCAGAACCAGTACCTCATGATCGTCGAGGCGCGGGGCGCGAGCGAGCGGCGCTACTTCCGCTCCTTCACCGCCACCGACCTGGGCGGCCCCTGGACCCCGCAGGCCGCCACCGAGTCCAACCCCTTCGCGGGCAAGGCCAACAGCGGGGCCACCTGGACCGACGACATCAGCCACGGCGACCTCGTCCGTGACAACCCGGACCAGACGATGACCGTCGACCCCTGCAACCTCCAGTTCCTCTACCAGGGCAAGTCCCCGAACACCCCGTCGACCGTCTCCTACGACAGCCTGCCGTACCGCCCCGGCCTGCTCACCCTGAAGCGCTGACCTCCTGAAGCCCTCAAGGAACCCCGGCCGGTACCCGGCTGGGGTTCTCCATTTATTTCCCGGAATCACGGCATACGTCGCACCCGATCGCCCTGGTCGCGCAGGGCTCAAATTACGGTGAGAGAAGCGCCAACTCTCATCAAAAGGAACGCCCCGAATCTTGCGCGGGGTCCGGCGCCCTGTGGAGGATCGGCCGTCGGCGGGACTGACCATCTCACCGGAACGGACACACGGGGGCACAATTGAAATTTCACATTCTCGGCCCGATCGAGATATCGGCGGACGACGGCTCGGCCTCGCCGGGCCCGAGCGCGCTCAAGCAGCGAGCGCTGCTGGCACTGCTCTGCCTGAACGCCGAACGAGTCGTCTCCGCGCAGCAGTTGACCGACCTCGTGTGGCCGGACAACCCACCGCGCACCGCGGCCACGGCACTTCAGGTCTACGTGTCCAGGCTGCGCAAACACCTGTCGGCGCTGGGCGCGGACCCGGGCGTCCTGACCACCCGCACCCCCGGCTACCTCCTCGACCTGGGGCAGGAGCACGAACTCGACCTGCACCGCTTCGAGTCGACGGTGGCCAGGGCCCAGGAGCTGAGAGCCCTCGGGCGGACGGCGGAGGCCTCGGATCTGCTGGCCTCGGCCATCGCCCTGTGGCGCGGGCCGGCGCTCGCCGACGTCCGCGCCCTGCCCATGCTGGACGATCTCGGCCGCCAACTGGACGAGAAACGGAATTCCGCTCACGAAACGCTGGTGGAAACGGAACTCCGGCTCGGCCATAACTCCTGGGTGATCAGCGAGACATACGACCTGGTCGCGGAACAGCCACTGTGGGAGAACCTCTATCTCTATCTGATGCTGGCGCTCTATCGGAATGGCCGCACCGCCGACGCACTCGACGTCTACGAAATCCTCCGGAACAAACTGGCCGAAGGGCTGGGAATGGAACCGAATCTGCGTCTGAGACAGGTACAGCGCGCCATTCTCTCCCGGGCCGCCTGGCTGGAGGACAGGGCCACCCTTCCGCTGGTCTCCTAGCCTCGGCCGTCCGCCTGTTTAGGGGGCCGGTCAGCGCGGGTTTAGCTTTCTCTCGAAAATCCCAGCCGGGAGTAAAAGTTGCGTGACCCAAGACGATGTAAACAACCCTCTGACCTGCAAGAACCGCCGATATCCCCTCTGAATTTGAGCTTTCTCTGAGCCTGGAGCTCCCACCTCCGTTTGAGGTTCACGGAATCCATTGAGTGCCCCGTGAATCCATGATTAGAGTGAAGAAAGTGCGCACTTATCTCTCGCATTCTCACCACTCGAAGGGAACCACCATGAACGGCAAGCGTGCCGTCGCCGGTGCGGTCGTCGCGGCTCTCGCCGCGGTCGGCACCGCGGGTCTCACCACGTCCAGCGCGTCGGCTGCCTCCCTGCCGCAGCACAAGGCCGCCGCCCAGCACTCGGTCGCCACCGCCCAGGTCCTCAGCAAGGGCGCGCAGCCGCAGTTCTGGCACGCGATCGCGCAGAGCGTCGCCGCGGCGACGGTCGTCAAGGCGACCGAGGCGGCGGTGAAGGTCACGACCAAGCTGAAGTCGAGCGAGTCCTCGTCCTCCAGCGAGTCGTCGTCCTCGTCCAGCGGCGGCCCCGCCCTCAGCGGCGCGACGACGCACGGCGTGATCCTGGGCGACACCGCGTACGACGCCCGCTGACCCCTCGCGTGCCGGGGCGGGGCGCCCCGCCCCGGCACGCGGTCCCGCACCGACCCGACCTGGACGTCGACCCACCTGGATGTGGACAGCGATGAGAATTCCCGCGCGCTCGCGCACACCGGAGAGCGCACCCCGGACGGCGGACGAGCCCCGGCCGGAGGGTGAGCCCCGGCCGGAGGGTGAGCCCCGGCCTGAGGGCCGGCCCCTCCCGCCGTCCGTACGGATCACCGCGCTGGCAGCCCTCGCGGCCGTGGCCGTGTACTGCCTGTGCTGCCTGGTGTACAACGCCCCCGACTCCCCGTTGAAGGACCGCGTCAAGGGCCCCGCGACGGCCGTGATGGAGCCGTACTTCTGGCAGGACTGGCAGCTGTTCGGCCCCACCCCCGGCAGCAGCGACGACCTCGTCTACCTGCGTGCCCGGATGCGGCTCCCCTCGGGCGAGACCGTGGAGTCGAGCCCCGTCGAGATCGAGCAGGCCATCGACCGCTCCCCGCGGGACTTCCCCGTGAACCCCACCAAACTTCCCGGCGTCCTCCTCGCGTTCGACGCCGCGGCCAACCGCTACGCGGGCATCGCGACCAAGTTCGACAAGCTGCCTGCGGCCGACCGCAAGGACGCCCGCGCACGCCTGGACCACCAGTTCGCGTCGGACTTCGAGGAGATGCGGCGGTTCTTCTCCGTCCAGGCGAAGGCGCTCTACCCGGACGCCCGGATCATCGCCGTCCAGGCGACCTTCAAGAACCGTCCCATCGTCCCGTTCTCGGCCCGGTACGCGGTGCCCCAGCCGAAGGAGCACGAGCAGGGGCTGCTGGAGACGTCGTGGATGACCTACGTTCCGGGGGTGGCCCAGTGACCGGCGTGTCCGCTCTGGCGGTCAGGGCATGGCGAACGGGGACGGCACGGCTGGACACGGCGCTGCTGCGCCTCGCGACCCGCAGGCACCGGCTGATCGGCATCGCGGCGCTCCGCGTCGTCATCGGCTTCGCCACGGTCCTGTACTGCCTGTCCGACTACTCCAGGCGCCGCTTCCTGTGGGGCCCTGACTCGTACAACTCCTTCTCCACGGCGAAGGACGCGCTGCCGCGCTGGGGCTTCTCGCTCTTCCTGTGGAGCCACTCGACGCTGTGGTTCGAGATCGTCTTCCACGCCGTGATCGTGGTCGCCCTGGCCTTCATGGTCTTCGGCGGCCGATGGCTCGCGCTGGCGCAGGCCGTGATGATGTGGTCGCTGCACAACCGCAACCAGGACGTCCTCGAAGGCGGCGACAACCTCGCGCAGATCCTCATCCTGTTCATGGTCTTCACCGTCTCGAACGCCTACTTCGCGCCCGGCGCCAAGCAACGGCGCGCGCGGATGCGGGAGTCGGAGCGGCCTGCTGTCTCCACCGTGCTGCACAACCTGGCCGCGTTCCTCATCGTCTTCCAGACGGCCGTGCTGTACTTCGCCGCCGGTTACTGGAAGATCACCGGGAAGATGTGGCAGGACGGCGTGGCGATGTACTACATCAGCCGGATCACCGGCTTCGAGATGTCGGCGTCGTACACGCACCTGATGAACAACGCCTATCTGGGCACCGCTGTCTGCTACTTCACGATCGCCGTCGAACTCGCGCTGCCCTTCGCGATCCTGTCCTCACGCCCGTGGGTCCGCAAGACCAACACCCTGGCTCTGGAAGGGATGCACGTGGGCATCATGGTCTGCATGGGCCTCGTGTGCTTCGGGCTGCTGATGATCGGCGCGGACTGCACCTGCCTGCGCGACGACGACTACCGCTCGCTCGCCCGGCGCCTGCGTGCCGTCAAGGAGCGCCTGCCGCGCCCGAGTTGGCCGCTCACGGCCGGACAGAACAGGACCGTCGATGCGTGACACCGTCAGCGAACCGGCGGACGCCCTGTACCGGTTCCTCACCGCCGCACGCGCCGACCGCGAGCGCCTCGCGCCGCGCGTGGTCGCCGCCGTGGGCCGCGAGCGGCTCGACGAGATCGTGGACGCCGTCCTCACCCGCGTCGGCGAGGTCACCGGCGTCCACGACAGCCCCGAGGGCCTGGTGATCGACGGCGCCCGGGGCCGCGCCCTCGCCTTCGCCGCCAGCGCGGACGGCCGGACTCTCGACCATCTCCTGATAGCCCCCGGCGCGTACCGCCCCTCGCCCCCGCTCCTCGCCCGGCTGCGTCCGGCTCTGCTGTGGACGGTGCTGGTGGCGCTGTTCGTCGTGCGGATCGACGCCTGCTGGGAGGCACCCTCCCGGCTCGCCTGGTGCGGCCGTCTGCTCGTCGTCGCGGTCGGATACCTGGTCGTCGAGGGCTGGCGTGCCCCCGCCCTGATGCCGTGGTGGGCCCGCCGTCCGCTGGAGGCGGGGGCCCTGATCGCCCTCGCCTCCGCCTGGCGGCTGCCGGGGCTGCCCACGTCGGGCGGCGCCGGGGAGCTGGTCGTGGGGGCCGGGCTGGTCGCCGTCGTCGGCTTCCTGCTGGTGCGGGCGCGGCGCCACCGGTGGGGGACGGCCGTCTCCCGGCCGCTCATGTTCCCGCTGCGGGGCGGCAGTTGGTACATCGCGCAGGGCGGCGGACGCGGCCTCAACCACCATGTCGCCTTCCCGGAGCAGCGCGGCGCCCTGGACGTCGTCCAGGTCGGCCCCGGCGGTACGCGGGGGCGCTCCCGGGGCGGGAACGAGAGCTACCTCGTGTACGGGCGGCCCGTGCACGCCCCCTGTGACGGCACGGTCGTCTCCGCCGCGGGCCACGTCGACGACCAGGAACCCGGCCGCATCCGCTACCAGCCCGCCTACGGCAACCACGTGTGGATCGACACCGGCGCCGAACTCGTCAAACTCGCCCACCTGCGCCCCGGCACCGTCACCGTGTCCAAGGGGGACCCCGTCCGCGCCGGGCAGGTCCTCGGCGAGGTCGGCAACTCCGGCAACAGCACCGAGCCGCACCTGCACATCCACGCCGAACGCGACGGCGTCGGCCTCGACCTGGAGTTCGCGGGCGTCCCCGGCCCGCTGCACCGGGGCCGGACCGTCCGCTCGTAACCCACGACCTCCCTCACCAGAAGGCCCTCACCCGTGCCCTTCCCTGCCCTCATACGCCCGCTGCGCGGCTCAGTGATCGCGGCCTCCTGCGCCGCCCTGCTGTCCACCGCCGGATTCCTCCCCACCGCCCACGCCGCCGACCGGCACCCCCTCACGGGCTCCCGGCCCGCCTACGCGACGCCGGACGCCGACGCGGGCCCGGTGCCCGGCGACCGGCACATCGACGCGCGGCTCTACCTCAACTCCCGTGACCCGCACGGGCTCGCGGCGTTCCTGCGGGATGTCACCGACCCGCGCAGCCCGCACTACCGGCACTACCTCACCCCCGCCCAGTACCAGCGCCGCTTCGGCCCGAGCGGCCGTCAGATCGACGCCGTCACGGCCTGGCTGGGCCGCTCCGGGTTCACCGTCACCGGCCGCACCCCCCATTACCTGCGGATCGAGGGCCCCGCACGCGCCGTCCGGGAGGCGTTCGGCCAGGGTCTGCGGCGCTACCGCACCGGCGGGGGCACGAGCGACGCCCCTTCCGGCGACCTCAGCGTGCCCGCCTCCCTCGGCTCCGCCGTCCTCGGTGTCACCGGCCTGACCCCGTCCGGCGCGGCCCGCCCGCTGTCCGCCCGGACCGAAGGCGCCGTCTGCTCGGGCCACTTCGGGCAGAAGCCCGCCACCGGCCTGCCCCAGGCGTACGGCAGGACCACCACCTACGCGCCCTGCCCCTACACGCCCGCCCAGCTCCGGCACGCCTACGGCGCGGGCACCCGGGGCGCCACCGGACGCGGCACGACCGTCGCCGTCGTCGACGCCTACGGATCGCCGGACATGGCCGCCGACACGGCCCGCTACGCCCACGCCACCGGCGACCGCCCCTTCCGGCCGGGCCAGTACCGCGAGCACGTCACGCCCGCCCAGTGGCGGATCAGCGACGCGTGCGCGCCTCCGCGCACCTGGGCCGGCGAGCAGGCGCTCGACATCGACCTCGCCCACGGCCTCGCCCCGGACGCGAACGTCCTCTACGTCGGCGCGGACTCCTGCCTCGACGACGACCTGATGAACGCCGAGTCGTACGTCGTCGACGGCCGCCGGGCGGACGTCATCTCGAACTCCTGGGCCGAGATCGTCCACTCCGACCCGGGGCACCTCACCCCTGCCCTGATCGCCGCGTGGAACCTGCTGTTCGAGCAGGCCGCCGCCGAAGGCATCGGGGTCTACTTCGCGGCGGGCGACTGCGGCGACTCCTCACCGCAGGCGGCCGAGACGGGCGTCAACTGCGACCCGAAGACCACCCGCGCCCAGGCCGACTTCCCCAGCGGCTCCCCGTGGGTCACCTCGGTCGGCGGCACCACCCTCGCCCTGGACCGGCGCGGCGACTACGCCTGGGAGACCAGCATGGGCGACGAGGTGTCCATCCGCACCGGCGGCGGCACCGGACCCTGGGGACCCGTCCCCGGCGTCTTCGCCTTCGGCGGCGGAGGGGGCCCGAGCGACTTCCCGCGGCCCTGGTACCAGCGCGGCCACGGCACCGGCGACACCGGGCACCGCACGACGCCCGACGTCGCGATGGAGGGGGACGGCGCACTGCCCGTCCTGGTCGGGTTCACGGACGACGGGACCTTCCACCTCATCGGCTTCGGCGGCACCTCGGCGGCCGCCCCCGCCTTCGCCGCCCTCCAGGCCGACGCGGACCAGGCCTCCGGGCACCGGACCGGCTTCGCGAACCCGCTCCTGTACGCGCTCTCCGGCGCCCACGTGTTCCACGACATCACCGACCGGCCCGCGAACGCCGCCCCCCTCACCGTCGTCCGCGACGAGGGCCCCGACACCGACACCTCCACCGGCGCCCAGCGCTACATCCTCTACACCCTCGGCCACGACTTCGGCCTGCCCGCCCACCACGGCTACGACTACGCCACAGGCCTCGGCTCCCCCGCCCCGGCATACCTGCGCTGGTTCCAGCGCACCAAGGGCACCCTGCTCACCGGCCAGTGAGAGACCTCACACCGGGGCGAACATCACACCCGGCCCTGGACACGAAGAAGCCCCCCAGGTCCGAGACCTGGGGGGCTTCCGCTGTGCGCGAGGGGGGAGTTGAACCCCCACGCCCTTGCGGGCACTGGAACCTGAATCCAGCGCGTCTGCCTATTCCGCCACCCGCGCATTGGGTGTGTCTTCCGGCTTCGGCCCTTTTGGGCTGGCCCCTTCCGACGTG
>DATCQX010000022.1:0-4757 GCA_036569285.1 Streptomyces sp. | reverse complement strand
GGCGGAGTTCCCGGTGGCGGATGTGGCGTTCGGCAGGCCGGGGACTGAGGGGTTGCTGGATCGGACGCTGTATACGCAGACGGCGTTGTTCGCGTTGCAGGTGGGGTTGTTCCGGTTGTACGAGAGTTGGGGTGTGCGGCCTGCTGTGGTGGTGGGGCATTCGATCGGTGAGGTGGCGGCGGCGCATGTGGCGGGGGTGTTGTCGCTGGAGGATGCGGCGGTGTTGATCTCGACGCGGGCGCGGTTGATGGAGGGGTTGCCGTCGGGTGGTGCGATGGTCGCGGTCCAGGCCGGTGAGGAGGAGGTCGCCGGGCGGCTGGCGGGTGTGGGGCTGGCGGCGGTGAACGCGGCTGATTCCGTGGTGGTCGCGGGGGACGAGGCCGGTGTCGAGGAAGTCGCGGCGTATTTCCGGGAGTTGGGGCGGAAGGTGAAGCGTCTGACGGTCAGTCACGCGTTTCATTCGCCGTTGATGGAGCCGGTGCTGGACGACTTCCTCGTGGTGGCGCGCACGTTGACGTACAACGAGCCGCAGATCCCGGTCGTGTCGACGGTGGGCACAGAGCTGGAGTGGACGGATCCGGAGTACTGGACCGCTCACATCCGCAGCACCGTCCGTTTCCACCAGGCGCTGGAACAGCTCGGTGAGGAGTACGCCGAGCTGGCCCTCGTGGAACTGGGTCCGGGCACGACGTTGACGGCGCTGGCCCGGCAGACCCTGCCTGATCACACGGCGGTGTCGTCCCTCAAGAAGGATCAGCCTCAGGCGGTCACGGCGCTGACGGCCGTCGGCACCCTGCACGCCCACGGCACGCCTCTCGACTGGCAGGCCCTCACACCGGGTGCCCGTACGACCGTCGACCTCCCCACCTACCCCTTCCAACACCAGCACTACTGGCTGGACCCCTCGGAAGGACTCAAGCCGCGACCGCCCGCCCGGGAGGACGCGCTCTTCGAGGTGGAGTGGACGGCCCCGAAGGCGCCCGCCGCCGCGGCCTCCCCGTCCCTGGTGGTGCCGGCCGATCTTCAGGAAGCCGTCGACATGATGGCCGACGGGCAGGCTGTGGACGTCATCGTCCAGCCCCTCGCCGCCCTGTTCCCGGACGACCCCACGGACGACAGGGCCGCGGCGGCCCACTCCGGTCTGGAGCGGACGCTGGCGTTCGTACAGGAGTGGCTCGGCCGTCCGGAGCTGGAGCGCACGAAGCTGGTGGTGACCTGTGTCGGGGCCGTGGCCACCGACAAGGGGCGCGAGGAACCGGTCGACCCGGCGACGGCGTCGGTGTGGGCGCTGCTGCACAGCGTGCAGAACGAGTACCCCGACCGGCTCGTCCTCGTCGATCACGACGGCGATCCGCTCTCCACCTCGGACGTGACCGCCGCGCTCGCCACCGGTGAGGCGCAGTGTGCCGTCCGGCGGGGCCAGGTGCTGGTGCCCCGGCTGGTGGGGGTCCGCAAGAGCACGCTCACGCCCGCGCCCTGGGACCCCTCCGGCACCGTCCTCGTCACCGGCGGCACCGGCGCCCTCGCCGGTCTCTTCGCCCGGCACCTGGTCACCGAACACGGTGTCACCCGCCTGCTGCTCACCAGCCGCAGCGGCCTGAACGCCCCTGGAGCCCAGCGACTCGTCGACGACCTCACCGCGCTCGGCGCCGAGGTCACCGTCACCCCCGGGGACATCACGGATCCCGGCTTCGTCACCGAACTGCTCGACTCCGTGCCTCCGGAGCACCCGCTCACCGGCATCGTCCACACCGCAGGCACCCGCGACGACGGCCTCGTCACCACCCTCACCCCCGACCGGGTCAGCGCTGTCCTGCGGCCCAAGTCCGACGCCGCCTGGCACCTGCA
Organism: Streptomyces sp.; assembly: GCA_036569285.1. GTDB lineage: Bacteria > Actinomycetota > Actinomycetes > Streptomycetales > Streptomycetaceae > Streptomyces. The sequence goes on along the minus strand of DATCQX010000022.1, from coordinate 2,909 downwards.
CGAGCAGACGGCCCGGCGCGGTATCCAGCTGGACTTCTTCGTCCTCTTCTCCTCCATAGCCGCCCCCTTCGGCGGCCCGGGACAGGCCAGTTACGCCGCCGCCAACGCCTTCCTCGACGGCCTCGCCACCCACCGCCACGCCCAGAACCTTCCCGCGACCTCCCTCGCCTGGGGGCTGTGGGACCGGACCGGGGGAATGGCCGACCAGCTCAGCGAGGCCGACATCGAGCGGGTGGTCCGGCGCGGGTACGTGCCGATCTCCGTCGAGCGGGGCCTCGCCCTGTTCGACGCGGCGATCGCGCGCCCCCACCCGGCGTTCGTGGCGACCCCCGTGGACCGGGAGGTGCTCCGCACCTCGGGTATCGCGCCGGCCTTGCTGCGCACCCTGGTGGCGGACCCGTCCGAGGACCGGTCGGCGGCCACCGACAAGCCGGCCGAGGACGGCGGCGGGAGGCAGCAGGCGTCGCTGGCCGAACGCATCACGGGCCTGACCGGGAACCGGCGGACCAAGGTTGTCCTCGGAGTCGTCCGGGAGGAGACGGCCACCGTGCTCGGCCACGGCGACCCCGCGGCGGTCCCCGGGGACCGTCCGTTCAAGGAGATGGGGTTCGACTCGCTGACGGCGGTCGAACTGCGCAACCGGCTCGGCCGGGCCGCCGGACTCACCCTGCCGCCGACCGTCGTGTTCGACCACCCCACACCGGCGGCTCTCGCCGACCACCTGCTGGCCGAGCTCGCGCCGGAGGAGCTGTCCGTGGCGGACCTGGTGGCGGCGGAGATCGCCCGGCTGGAGAAGGTCCTGGACGACCTCGACGACGGCGAGGACAACCGCCGCGAGATCAGGGCCCAGCTGTCCCGGGTCCTCGGCAAGTGGGACGACCCCGACACGTCCGGGGCCGGGGCGGACGGCCTCGATCTGGACGACGCCTCCGACGACGACCTCTTCAAGCTCGTCGCAGCGAACCGAAGGGACTGAGTTTCCGTGTCCAACGAGGCGAAGCTTCGTGAATACCTCAAGCAGGCGATCGCCGACACCCGGCGGGCCCAGGACCGACTGAAGGACATCGAGGACGCGGCTGCGGAGCCCATCGCGATCGTCGGCATGGCCTGCCGCTACCCCGGGTCCGTCCGGTCCCCCGAGGACCTGTGGAACCTGGTGGCCGACGGCGGGGACGCGATCGGCACCTTCCCCGAGGACCGGGGCTGGGACCTGGACGCACTCCTGAACGGGGAGCCCGGCACGTCCGGCACGTCGGCGACCCGGCACGGCGGATTCCTCGACGGCGTGGGCGAGTTCGACGCGGGCTTCTTCCACATCTCGCCCCGCGAGGCGACGGCGATGGACCCGCAGCAACGGCTGCTCCTCGAAGCGTCGTGGGAGGCGATCGAACGCGCCTCGATCGACGCGGCCTCCCTGCGCGGTACGCCCACCGGCGTCTTCGTCGGCGGCACCAACCAGGACTACGGCTCCCGCCTCCACGAGCCGGACGACTCCGCCGAGGGCCTGCGCCTCACCGGCAGCCTCTCCAGCGTGCTGTCCGGCCGCATCTCCTACTTCCTGGGCCTGGAGGGCCCGGCGGTGACGATCGACACCGCCTGCTCCTCCTCGCTGGTGGCGCTCCACCTGGCCGTCCGGTCCCTGCGTTCGGGCGAGTCCGGCCTCGCCATCGCCGCCGGCGTCACGGTCCTGGCGACCCCCGGCACCTTCGTCGAGTTCTCCCGTCAGGGCGGCCTGTCGGTGGACGGCCGCTGCAAGGCGTTCGCGGCGGGCGCGGACGGCACCGGCTGGGCCGAGGGCGTGGGTGTGCTGCTGCTGGAGCGGTTGTCGGACGCCCGCCGCAACGGGCGCAAGATCCTGGCCGTCGTTCGGGGCACCGCGGTCAACCAGGACGGCGCCAGCAACGGCCTCACGGCACCCAACGGCCCCTCGCAGCGGCGAGTGATCGCCGACGCCCTCGCCGACGCCCGGCTCACCACCGCCGACGTCGACGTGGTGGAGGCGCACGGCACGGGGACACGGCTCGGCGACCCCATCGAGGCGCAGGCGATCGTGGCGACCTACGGGCAGGGCCGGTCCGCGGACCGGCCGCTGTGGCTGGGGTCGTTGAAGTCGAACATCGGGCACTCCCAGGCCGCTGCGGGGGTGGGCGGTGTCATCAAGATGGTGGAGGCGATGCGGCACGGCACGCTGCCGAAGACCCTCCACGTCGACGAGCCCACCCCGCACGTCGACTGGTCGGCGGGCACCGTGCGCCTGCTGACCGAGGAGCGGGCCTGGCCGGAGACCGGCGCACCGCGCCGCGCCGCCGTGTCGTCCTTCGGCGTGAGCGGCACCAACGCACACGCCGTGCTGGAACAGGCACCGGCCGACGAACCCGCGGAGCCTTCCGGGGACGCCGAGGACCAGGGCCCGTGGGTGTGGCCGGTCTCGGGCCGCACCCCCGAGGCCGCGATCGCGCAGGCCAGGAACATCGCCGCGTACGCGACGGACCACCCCGAGCTGCGCACCGCCGACATCGCGCTGTCCCTGGCCACCACCCGCAGCCAGCTGGAACACCGCGCCGCCGTGGTCGCCACCAGCCGCGCCGAACTACTCACCGCACTCGGCGAGTTGGACGCCCGCGACATCGCGCGAGCCTCCGGCGACACTGAGACGGCCTTCCTGTTCTCGGGTCAGGGGGGTCAGTACGCGGGGATGGGCCGGGAGTTGGCTGAGGTGTTCCCGGTGTTTTCGGGGGCTTTTGGTCGGGCGGCTGCGGAGGTCGACTGTCACTTGGGGGCGGAGTTCCCGGTGGCGGATGTGGCGTTCGGCAGGCCGGGGACTGAGGGGTTGCTGGATCGGACGCTGTATACGCAGACGGCGTTGTTCGCGTTGCAGGTGGGGTTGTTCCGGTTGTACGAGAGTTGGG
>DATCQX010000021.1:0-2275 GCA_036569285.1 Streptomyces sp. | reverse complement strand
GAGTGCCATGAGGACGCGTCCGATGGTGACCGGCTTCGGGCTGCGCCGCCAGCCGAGCAGATGACATCGGATCCCGAGGGTTGCCGGCAGCGTGTTCGTGGCCCGCTCGGCGAACTCGGCGATCTCGTCCAGGCTCTTCGCGCCGGACACGGCCGCGCAGGCACACACCAGCAGGACCGACACCAGGGAGTACCAGCGCCCCTGGCGCGAGCGCGGATCGGGCACCGCCGCGAGGTAGGGGCGCAGGTCAGCGATCCGCTCCGCATCCAGCGGACCCAGCTTCTCCAGCACGGCAGGGACAGGGGAAGATGCAACGGCAGGCACGGGTGTCGGCGTCGGGTGAATCGTGGTTCTGGATCACTTTCAGTGCCGGAGCCACGGAGGGTCACCACAACCGCGATCATGAACGGCCTCGCGCGCTGAGGAGGACCCGCTTGCGGAGCAGGTCAAAGTTAGCTCGGCCGAACATCTGACGCTTGAGCATCTTGATCTTGTTGTTGTGGCCCTCGACGGCGCCGGAGCTGTAGCGGAGGCTGAGTCCGGCGACGACGGCGTCGAGGTCCTGGCCGAGGCCGGTGACGAAGCCGTGCAGGGCGGGCACGTCGTCAGCCTGCACGCGTTCTATCCATTGACCGAGTTCCCGGCCTCGGCGGTCGTTCATCAATTCGGCGAAGGCGCGGACGTGTTCGGCGGTTCGGTCGAGGGCGGGGCAGCGGGTGAGAATCTGCTTGAGCTGCTGGGCCTGGTCGTCGTCGAGCCGGTCGGGGCGGCGGGTGATCCAGCTGGTCACGTCGCGCACGGACGGCGCTTTGCGGGGCGGATCGTCGTGCGGGAAGGCTTCGCGGAGCCGTTGGACGTACCTTTTCACCATGCTCTCGCCGCCGGGGTAGCCGCGCTCGCGAACTTCCTCGAACAGTCGGCGGGCCACGGTGCAGCCTTCGGTCCACCGCTGATGCAGATAGGACTTGTAGGGGTCGAGGATGCTGGTCCGGCCGGTCCACCGTCCGACCAGAAGCTCGTCTGCGGTGGCCGCATTGGCGAGGCGGCGGACGGTGTTGCGGGCCAAGCCCAGTCGTCGGGCGATCGGCCGCAGCCCGAGCCCCTCGTCCAGCAGGGCGTGGACGGCCGCGTGCTGCTCGCGCACCCGGTCGGACAGACGGCCCGACTGTCGTGGTTCATTCAGGGAAGGCGGCGCAGGCTCCGGGCTCTCCAGGGGCTCGGCGGTGCGGACCGGGGCAGTGTTCTCCGGCTCGCGCAGCAGGGCGCGGTGCTGGATGACCGTCTTCTCGACGGCCTCGGCCAGGTTTTTCCAGATGTGCCACCGGTCCGCGACGTGAATCGCGTCCGGGGCGCCGAGTCGTCCGGCCTCGGCGTATGCGGTGGACCGGTCACGGCAGATCACCTCGACGCCGGGGTGGTCGGTGAGCCAGGCGGCCACCGTCGCCGTGGCCCGGTCGGGCAGCAGATCAACCGGACGGCGCGTGTCGATGTCCACCAGGATCGTGCCGTAGTTGTGTCCCTTGCGCAGGGCGAAGTCGTCCACCCCGAGCACCCGCGGCGTGTGCACTTCGGGCTCCGGCACGTGTCGTATCAGCCGCAGGAGCGTCGACCGGCTCGTCCGGACCGCGAGCGTGTCCGCCAGGCGGGCGCCCGCCCGGCCGGCCAGCATCACCGCTACCTGTTGTAGCACCGTCTGCAACCCCGGAGCTTCGCCGTCCGTACCGGAAGGTGAGTCCGTCGACCTGCTCGGCGAACGTGGTCCGTCGGCAGGCACGGTCGCGGCAGCGGAACCGCCGGACCTGTAACTCGATCTCCACGGGACGCCCGGCGACTGCAGTGTCAGCGAGACGCCGTACGTATCGGCTGTGCACTCGGCCCGACGTCGTCCCGCAGGTGGGACACGCGGCCCGCTCGGCCGATGCGTGGGCCCGCACGACCACCAACTCGCCGTCAACCACTGCGTTTTCGATCATTACGCCTTCGACCTGGTGGAACCACAGATCCTGGAGGAGCACATCAGCCATGGCCGTTCATGATCGCGGTTATGGTGACCCTCCGTGGCTCCGGCACTGAAAGTGATCCAGAACCAGGATTCAACCGCCGCCGACACACGGGACATCCTCGTGATCATCTGGGTTACTGACCTTGTTGGCGTGAGGTCGTCAAGGTGAGGCCGGTTTCGGCGAGGCATCCGTCGATGAGGTTGCTGCGGTACTGGATCTGGCGGAGACCGTGCCGAAGCGTGCTCATGAGGTGGTCGGGGTCGGTGAAAGCG
>DATCQX010000020.1:0-3792 GCA_036569285.1 Streptomyces sp. | reverse complement strand
TGAGCAAGCGCTTAGACAGGTAGTGGGAGGTGGCGGCGTGCGCCGTACGGTGTTCAACGAGGATCACGAGGCGTTCCGGGAGACCCTTCGGGCGTTCATCGAGGCCGAGGTCGTGCCGGTGTACGACGAGTGGTTCGCCGCGGGCCAGGCGCCGCGCGAGTTCTACTACAAGCTCGCCGAGCTGGGCGTCTTCGGCATCCAGGTCGCCGAGGAGTACGGCGGCGCCGGCATCGACTCGTACAAGTTCGAGGCGATCATCTACGAGGAGACCGCCCGCGCGGGCGTCTCCTTCGGCGGCTCCGGCGTCCACACGCTGCTCGGCCTGCCCTACGTCAAGCTGCTCGCCACCGACGAGCAGAAGAAGCGCTACCTCCCGAAGTTCGTCTCCGGCGAGGAGATGTGGGCCATCGCGATGACCGAGCCGGGCACCGGCTCCGACCTCGCGGGCATGAAGACCACCGCCAAGCTCTCCGAGGACGGCACCCACTACGTCCTCAACGGCGCCAAGACCTTCATCACCGGCGGCGTCCACGCCGACCGCATGATCGTCTGCGCCCGCACCTCCCCGCAGAGCGCCGAGGACCGCCGCCACGGCATCTCCCTCCTCGTCGTCGACACGAAGTCCGAGGGCTACTCCGTCGGCCGCAAGCTCGACAAGCTCGGCCTGAAGACCTCCGACACCGCCGAGCTGGCGTTCGTCGACGTCAAGGTCCCCGTCGAGAACCTGCTGGGCGAGGAGAACAAGGGCTTCTACTACCTCGGCCACAACCTCGCCTCCGAGCGCTGGGGCATCGCCTACGGCGCGTACGCGCAGGCCAAGGCCGCGATCCGGTTCACCAAGGACTACGTCAAGGAGCGCACCGTCTTCGGCCAGCCGGTCGCCGCGTTCCAGAACACCAAGTTCGAACTCGCCGCCTGCCAGGCCGAGGTGGACGCCGCCGAGGCCGTCGTCGACCGCGCCACCGAGGCGCTCGACGCGGGCGAGCTGACCCCCGCCGAGGCCGCCTCCGCGAAGCTCTTCACCACCGAGGTCGCGCACCGCGTCATCGACCGCTGCCTCCAGCTGCACGGCGGGTACGGCTTCATGAACGAGTACCCGATCGCCCGCCTGTACGCGGACAACCGCGTCAACCGCATCTACGGCGGCACCAGCGAGATCATGAAGTCGATCATCGCGAAGAACATGGGGCTGTAAAGCTCCCGAAATTACCGGCAAGTAGAAAAGGTGCCATGACCCAGGCACTCCAGGATCTCCTCGATCTGCTCGACCTCGAACAGATCGAGGAGAACATCTTCCGCGGCCAGTCCCGCTTCGCCGTCGTCCCCCGGGTCTTCGGCGGCCAGGTCGCCGCGCAGGCGCTGGTCGCCGCCGGGCGCACGGTCCCACCGGACCGGCTCGCGCACTCCCTGCACGCGTACTTCCTGCGCCCCGGCGACCCCGGCGCGCCGATCGTCTACACGGTCGAGCGGCTGCGCGACGGCCGTTCCTTCACCACCCGCCGGGTGGTCGCCGTCCAACACGGACGGCCGATCTTCGCGCTCTCCGCGTCCTTCCAGCTGTACGAGGACGGCCTCGAACACCAGGCCCCGATGCCGGCCGCGCCCGACCCGGAGACCCTGCCGACCGGCCAGGAACGGCTGCGCGGGTACGGCCATCTCGCCCCCGACGTCGTCGAGCGTTTCCTCGAAGCCCGCGAGGCGATCGACCTGCGGTACGTCGACGAGCCCCCCTACGGGCAGTACGGGGAGCCCCGTGAACCGCACTCCCAGGTCTGGTTCCGCACCAACGGCAAGCTCGCGGACGACCCCCTGCTCCACGTAGTACTCGCGACCTACGTCTCCGACATGACCCTCCTCGACTCCGTCCTGCTCGCCCACGGGCGTGGGGGATGGGCCGTGGGGGACGTCGTGGGCGCCTCGCTGGACCACGCGATGTGGTTCCACCGGCCCTTCCGGGCCGACGAGTGGCTCCTGTACGACCAGGAGTCGCCGTCGGCGCACGGGGGGCGGGGGCTGGGACAGGCGCGGATCTATACGCGGGAGGGGGAGCTGGCGATCTCGGTGATACAGGAGGGCGTGGTCAGGGTCCCCCGGGAGGGGTAGGGGGTGGCGCCGCAGGTACTACGGGTACCACGGGTCATCTCAGGCCCGCCTCCGCCAGCAGGTACGCCACCATCGGGTCGTAGTACCTGGGGCTGATCACGTGGTCGTCCAGCGGGACCGCGACCTGGACGGTGCCCTCCGACTCCGCGAGGAAGAGGGCCGGGTCGTTGCAGTCGGCGTAGCCGAGGGAGTCGATGCCGTGCTGGCCGGCGTAGCCCGCCCAGCCGTGGTCGGCGACGACGAGGTCGGGCAGGTCGCGGGCGGTGCGTTCGAGGGCGGTGAGGATCTGCCGCATGGGCTCGCCGGAGTGCGTGTGCCAGAGGGTCGCCCCGTGTTCGAGGACGGCGACGTCCGCGAACTGCATGACGTACCCCTCCTCCGTCTGGAGGCCGTCCGGGATCACCACGATGTCGCAGCCCGCCGTCCGCAGCGCCGCCGCGACCTGCCGGTGCACGTCGAGCAGCCCGCCCGGATGCCCCGTCGCGAACAGCACCCGCTGGTGCCCGTCCGCCGCCTTGCGCAGCCGCGCCGCCATCCGGTCCAGCGCGTCGACCGTCAGCTCCGGGTCGATCGTGTCCTGCCCGTACCGGTACTCCGGATCGTCGTTCACACCGACCCGCTCCGCCATCACGGCCAGCACGTCCTGCTCGTCCGCCCACCGGTCGCCCAGCTCCAGACCGAGCCAGAAGTTCCGCACCCCGTTGGCGAGTTGACGGTAGTGAGAGAGGTTGTTCTCGCGCGGCGTGGCCACCTGGCCCGCGATGCGGGTCTTCACCAGATGGTCGACGAGCTCGGTGCGGGTGGGGATCCGGGGTATCGGCATACCCCCATTCTGGTCCAGACGCCTGTGCGCGTCCGCATGGTTCCAGCCGCTGGGACGTGGGTCACGTTGTCGATCACGCGGCCGGTCCCGTGGGGGAGCGGGCGGGCCGGGCGGGCGGCCGTCAGCCCTCGTCGTCCGCGCGTTCCCTCAGGGCGAACCACAACTCCATGCGGACGTCCGGATCGTCCAGGTCCGTGCCGAGCAACCCCCCGCAGCGCGCGATGCGTTGGCGCACGGTGTTGCGGTGCACGCCGAGCGCCACCGCCGTCCGGTCCCAACTCCCGTGCAGCGACAGCCAGGTGCGCAGCGTCTCGGTGAGCGTGGGGTTCTCCGCGACCGGCGCGAGCAGCGCCCGCGCGTGCGCCTCGGCGTCCTGCGGGGCGATCAGCGCGGTCAGGGTCGTACGGGTGGTGTGCCGTACCACGGGGGTACGGGTCGCCAGCGCCCGCGCGAGGGCCCGCCCCGCCTGCGCGTCGGCCGCCGGCCAGTCGGCGGGGGTGACGGGGGCGCTCGTCCCCAGGGTCCATCCGGGCTGGGGCTGAGGGGTGGGGCAGGGGTCGTCCCCGATCGGCAGCAGGAGGCGGACGACGTCGGCGCCGACGTCGATGAGGGGGGTGCCGAGGGCCGCGGCCAGGGTCGCGGGGGAGTGGCTCTCCGGGGGTACGGGGCTCACCCGGCGCGCGTGCACCACGATCCACCGGCCGGGGGTGGCATCGAGAGCGTCGGGGCCGAGGAGGGGGGCGACGTCTTCGGGGCGCGCGCCTAGCAGGAGGCGGACGAGGGAGGTCGTACGGGCCGTCTCGGGGGCGGTCTGGCGGCCGTCGGCGAGGAGGGTGAGCAGGACGGCGGCGACGGAGGTGATGGTG
>DATCQX010000019.1:0-4984 GCA_036569285.1 Streptomyces sp. | reverse complement strand
GACCCTGAGCAGGGGAATGGTCGCGGCGGCTGCCGCGACGAGCATTCTGTCCCTGTGCGGCAGCCCGGCGTTCGCCGACTCGCACACCACCGGCAACACGGCCGGTTCGCCCGGCGTCCTGTCCGGCAACAACGTCGAGGTACCTGTCGACGTCCCGGTCAACGCATGCGGCAACACCGTTGACGCCGCCGCCGGTTTCAACCCGACCTTCGGCAACTCGTGCGCGCATCAGTCCGCGAAGGCGGCGGAGCATGGGGGGTACGGGGAGGACGAGGACGACGAGTCGTACGGGTCCTACGGGTCGTACGGGTCGTACGGGTCCTATGGGGACGACGACTCCGAGGATGACTCGGGGTACGGCACCGGCGGCGAGGCCCCGGGGCACCACCCTGGCGGCGACACGAACGGTCAGCCCCCCACGGGCCATGACCAGCCGCCCGGCGGCGGGGACGTCTGCGACAGCCCCGGGGACGTGATCGGCGGGCCGGACTCCAACGGAGAGACGTGCGAGCAGCCGCCGACCGGGCCGGATCAGCCGCCCACGGGACCGGATCAGCCGCCCACCGGGCCGGATCAGCCTCCGACAGGGCCGGATCAGCCTCCGACGGGTCCGGATCAGCCGCCCACTGGGCCAGACCAGCCGCCCACGGGACCGGATCAGCCCCCGACAGGGCCGGACCAGCCCCCGACGGGCCCGAACCAGCCCCCCACCGGCCCCCACACCCCGCCGCCTGTCCTGGCCCACACCGGCACGAGCGACCTGCTCGCCGCCGCGGGCTTCAGCGCCGCGATGATCGCGGGTGGCGCGGTGCTCTACCGACGTGGCAGGGCCGCGACCCGTCGGTGACACGGACCCCTCGGTCCACCCTTTCGCACGCCTGGTGCCGGACGCTCCGAGAAGCGGCCGGCACCCGCGTTTTCGGCACCTGAGCGCCTGGGCACCTGAACCGTGTTCCGCCGAGCCCCGCTCACGGCAAAGTCCCCTTCACGACTCGCCCCCACGTGAGGCACAGCCCCCGGCTCAAGTGCCCCCGCCCTCACCGCCGCACGGCGTCCACCGCACCCCGTTCCCCGCTCCGCCCCGGCGCCGGGACCGCGCCGCCGGGAACGCCCGTGCGCAGTCGGCGCCGTACGCCTCGGACGAGGGTCCCGGCGGTGAAGGTCGCGCCGTGGACGAAGCGCATGGCGGGGCCGAAGCCGGAGGCGGTGACGAGGCCGGCCATGAAGAGGCCCGGCCAGGAGGACTCGAACTCCCGCCCCACGGACGGCGATCCGTCGGCCACGGCGGCGATCGCTCCGCGCAACTCCGGGGAGAGCAGGGCGAGTCGCTCACGGGTGGCCTTGAACCCGGTCGCCGCGATGACGTGGTCGGTCTCGATGACCCGGGTCCGCCCCGGGGCTCCGGCGATCTCCAAGCGGACCCTGTCGACGCCGGGGCGGATGCCGTCGGGCGTGAACCGGGCGCCACCGGAGACGAGTTGCCCGTCAGTCACGTCGGACCCGTCCCGAACACCGTCGACTTGTCCCTCGGTCACCTCCAACTCGCCTGGATCCGAACCGAGTTCACCCCCCGCCGGCTTCCCCTCCGCAGCCGTCACCTCGTGCCCCAGCAGCACCTCGACGACCCCCTCCACCCGGTCCCGGATCCACCACGCGCCGGCCGGGCCGAGCGCGTCGGCGGCGATGCGGGCGCGGGTCTCCTCGGGGAGGCGCCGGTACCAGCCGGCCCGCTCGGAGTAGAACCAGTTCCGCCACCCGCAGCCGAGCCCGCTGTGCGGGGACCGCAGGGACTGCCACCACGGCCGCTCCCACGGCGGCGGCACGTCGTTCCAGTCGAGCCGCCCCGCACGGGCCAACACCCGGACCCGCGTGCCCTGTTCGGCCAACAGGGCCGCCGTCTCCAGGGCCGCCTGACCGCCCCCGACGACCGTCACGTCCTGCCCGGCGAAGCGGTCCAGGCTGCTGTGGTGGCTGCTGTGGGAGACGAGGGCGGGGGAGATGCCGTGCAGCGCGGAGGGGATCTCGACGAACGGCATGACGCCGACCGCGAGGGCGACCGTCCGCGCGTGGACGGTCTCCCCGTCCTCGGTCACCGCCTCGAACCCGCCGGGGCGCGGGGAGATCCGGACGATCGTCCGCTCGTCCACCTCGGGGACGGCGTTGCGGGCGAACCACAGGCCGTAGTCGGCGAACATCTCCACCGGGATCGGCTCGCCGTGCCGCGCGGAGACGCCCCGCGTCTCGCAGTACACGTCGAGCCGCCAGCGGGAGGCCGGGTCGGACAGGTTGGACGCCCACGGCTCGGACTTGAGGAACATGCCACGCGGCATGTGGTCGCGCCAGGAGGCCATGGGCCGGCCGAAGACGCGCAGGCTCAGCCCGGCGCTCGCCGCGTGGGACGCGATGGACAGGCCGTACGGGCCCGCGCCCACCACCAGCAGGTCGAACATCAGCAACTGCTCGCTTTCTCGTCGTCGGTCGGAGGGGTCGTCCGGGATACCTCGCAGGAGGTAGGGGGATGACCTGTAGGGGAATCCGGGGAGAGCCCCGGCGAGGAAGCCGCCGGGGAGCCCCCTGGGGAGGCTGTGGGGGAGCCCTCAGGGGGCTCCGGGGGTGAGGCCGTGGGAGAGATGGCGGGGGACGCCTCCGGGGGCCCCGTAGGGGATACCTGGGAGGTAGGCACCGTGGGGGACACCTGAGGGGCGGTCGCCGGGGGTGCTACCTGAGAGCCAGACGCCGGACCCGCCGTCGCGGAGGCCGCCGCCCCCGCCGCCGGAGAGCCCCCCGTAGGGGCCACCGTCAGGGACGCCGGCTGCGCCAGCCCCGTCCGGGAGACCGACGGCGCCGGGGCCTGGCGCACGACTCGGAGGCGGACGCTCGCCCCCGGGCCGTCCGCCGTGCGGCGCAGCCGCTGCGCGACCCGTGTCGCGACGTGGCGGCACCACAGCCCCCACATCGCGCGGCCGGGCCCGGGGTCGTCGACGGCGTGCCAGGCGAGTTCGCGGCCGTGCGGGGCCGGGCGCAGCGCGGCGAGCGGGGCGTAGTTCTCGACGACGAAGGCGCGGCCGGGCCTAGGGGCGCCCGCGGTCGGCGGACGGTGGGTCAGATCCAGGTGCTGCGCGCGGACGACGTCCAGGCCCGCCGAGTCGGAGAAGAGCCGGAACTGCGCGCCGGGCCGGGGGTTGAAGTCGAGCAGGTGGTAGGCGCCGGTGGACGCGCAGCGCCGGAAGTCGAGGTCGAGGATGCCCCGGTAGCCGAGGTCGGCCGTCAGCCGCTCGGCGAGGGACGTCACCGTCGCGTTCGGCACCCACTCGCCGACCGCCGTCAGCCCCGCCCCGCGCGGCCAGGACAGCAGCTTGCGGCCGGGCCCGCCCCCGAGGACGGCGCCCGCGCGGCCCGCGTACCCGTGGAAGAACCAGTCGAGCCCCGCGCCCGGCGCCAGGAACTCCTGGAGCAGCAGCCGGCAACCGGCCTCCTCCGTACGGAGATACAGGTCGCGCGCCTCCTGGGTGGAGCTGAGGACGACCGTGCTGCGCAGCCCGCTGCCACCGGGCAGCAGCCACGGACGGCTCCACTTCGCGACGACCGGCAGCCCGAGCCGCCACGCGGCCTGCGCCGCCTGCGCCGCGCTCTCCGGGACGACCGTCTCGGGATGCGGGACGCCCGCCGCCCGGCACAGCCCCGCCAGCTCCGCCTTGTCCGCGACCCGCCCGGGCAGCTCGCCGGGTTGTTGCGGCAGCAGGTACGCGGGCGCCAGCTCCTCGCGCAGCCGGCTCACCGCGACCGCGCCCGCGTCGTCCATCGGGATCAGCACGGCGGGCCGCTCCACGCGCGCGGCGACCCGCAGCAGCACCGCCGCGATGTCGGCGTCCGTGGCCCCCGGGTGCGGCGGCGGATGCAGCTGCCGGACGAACCGCGAATGGCGTACGGGACTTCCCGCCACGTCCGCGACGAGGTGGACCTCGACCCCGGCGCGGCCGAGCGAGCGCACGGCACCCAGCGTTCCGTGGTGAAAGGGATTCCGGTCGATCCGCAGGAGCACTGCGGGGACGCGGGTGTCGAGCAGGGGCACGGGGCAATTCCTTCGGTTCGTTCACCGGTGCGGGCGAGTGGACCACTCGAAAGCCGTAACGGCGGTGGCGTACTTCCTTTTCGTATGACTTACATGTGACTGTCTGTCAGGAATTCCTGACGCTGTCATAACGCGCGAATGGTGCGGTCATCACGCGTGAGAGTGGAGAAAGGAGCAGGCATGGCCCCACGAAAGCGACGCGTCCGGTCCCGGCGGCTGGCCGTCGTGGCGACGGCTGTCGTCGTATCGGCCGCCCTGGCCTCCGGTCCTGGTTTCGCCGCGGCATCGGGGGTGGTGCGGAGCGCCGATCCGCCCGCTCCCGCGTGGTGGGACAGCGGCCGGTGGTGGGACGGCGGTGAGGACCCGGCCCCTCCGCAGGAGCCGGCGCCGACCCCCGCCCCCGTAGACCCTGTCGCCCCCGTAGTACCTGCGGACGACCCCACACCGGTCCCCGCGAAGAAGTACCCCGCCTTCGGCGCCTACCTCGACTACGGTCCCCGCGGCGTCTCCCGCATGGCCGAGCTGAGCCGCTGGCTGGGCGGTTCCGAGCTGAAGGTCGGTCACACCTACCTGCCGGGCGACCGGTGGAGCAACATCGAGGGCGCCCCCGGCTTCCTCGACGTGTGGGCGGACTGGCGGCGCGAGAAGGACGACCGGATGTTCGTCCTCAACGTGCCGATGCTGGAGCGCAACGAGGAGGGCGTCCCCGACTCCGAGGTGCGGCGGCTGCTGCGGCAGGGCGCCGCGGGTGACTTCGACCGCCACTACAAGGCCCTCGCCGAGCGGCTCGTCGCCCTGAAGGTGCCGGACACGGTCATCGTGCTCGGCTGGGAGATGAACGGCACGACGTACACCCACCGGTGCGGTCCGGACCCGGAGTCCTGGAAGAAGTACTGGAACAGGATCGTCACC
>DATCQX010000018.1:0-20832 GCA_036569285.1 Streptomyces sp. | reverse complement strand
CCGTGTTCCGTCACGAGGTGGCGGGCGACGAGCGAGCCGAGTGTGCCGGTGCCGCCGGTGATGAGGACCGAGTCCTCGGGCGCCCACGCGAAGGAGCCCGGCGCGGGGATGTGGCGGACGAGCCGGGGCACGTGGAGGCCGTCGGGGCGCAAGGCGACCTCGGGTTCGTCCTGGGCGTCGGCCCAGGCGACGGCTGCGGCGACGGTGTCCCACGCGACGTCGCCGTCCGGGACGTCCAGGAGCAGGAAACGGCCGGGGTTCTCCGACTGCGCGGACCGGACGAGGCCCCACAGCGCGGCCGGGACGAGGCCGGGGCGACCGGTGGCGACGGCGTCGCGGGTGACGAGCACGAGCCGCGACTGCGCGAACCGCTCGTCCGCGAGCCACCGCTGGAGCAGTTCCACCAACTCCTGGGCGGCTTCCCGGACCAGCCCGGGAACGTCGCCCGGCTCCCGCCCCTCGAAGACGACGGCGACGGTGTCCCCGACCGGCAGCTCCGAGGAACCGCCACCGATGCGGACGACCGTGAGCTGCGCCGCGTCGCCCGACCCGAGCGCCGTGATCGGGACGGCAAGACTCCAGTCCAGCCGGAACAGCGCGTCCCGGTCACCCTGGCGGACGGCGGCTCCGACCGGCCGCGTGACCAGGGCCTCCACCGAGGCGACGGGCTCACCGGTGGTGTCCGTGACGAACACCGACACGGCGTCGTCGCCCTCGCCCGCCGGGGCGATCCGCACCCGCAGCCGCGACGCACCGGCCGCCCACAAGGACACCCCGCGCCAGGCGAACGGCAACCGCGCGCCGCCGTCGGCGCTCCCGCCGAAGTGGTCACCGAGCCGCATCCCGTGCAACGCCGCGTCCAGCAGCGCCGGATGCACACCGAAACCCGCCGAGTCCACGTCGTCGAGCGCGATGTCCGCGAACACCTCCGCCCCGCGCAGCCAAGCCGCTCGCACCCCACGGAAGGCGGGCCCGTACCCGTGACCCGACGCCGCCAGGACGCCGTACAGATCGTCCACGTCGACGGGCCGCGCCCCTTGCGGCGGCCAGAGCGCGGCGGTGTCCCGCACCGGCTCGGGCGCGGCGACGGCCAGCACCCCTGACGCGTGACGGCTCCACGCCTCGTCCTCGGGAGCCGATTCCGGCCGCGAGAACACCACGAACGTCCGGCGCCCCTCCCCGTCCGCCGCCGACACCGTCAACCGCACCTGGACACCGCCGTGTTCGGGCAGCACCAACGGCACCTCCAGCGTCAGCTCCTCCAACGCCGCACACCCCACCCGCCGCCCGGCGTGCAGCGCCGACTCCACGAACCCGGTACCGGGGAGCAGCACCGTCCCGTCGACCGCGTGATCCGCCAGCCAGGGGAAGTGGTCCAGCGACAGGCGCCCGGTGAACAACACCTCGTCGGATTCCGGCAGTTCGACCATCGCGCCGAGGAAGGGATGCTCCGCCGAACCGACTCCCAGACTCAGGGCTGACTTTCCACCGAGCGAGTCGCCGGGGGCGTCGAGCCAGTAGCGCTGACGCTGGAAGGGGTAGGTGGGGAGGTCGGCGTGGGCGGCGTCGCCGTAGGCGGGGGTCCAGTCGACGGGGAGGCCCTGCGTCCAGGCTTCCGCGAGAGAGGTCCACAGGCGGGTGAGGCCTCCGTCGTCGCGGCGGAGGGTGGTGAAGGTGGTGATGCCGGGGGTGTCCTCGATGCTCATGGCGAGCACGGGGTGGGGGCTGGTCTCGATGAAGGTGGTGTAACCGTCCGCTGCGAGGTCGGTGACGGCTTGGTGGAAGCGGACGGGCTGGCGGAGGTTGCGGTACCAGTAAGTGGCGTCGGCTTCTGGGCCGTTGAGCCAGGTGTTGTCGACGGTCGAGTACCAGGGGATTTTGGCGACTTGCGGTGCGATGCCGGTGAGGGCCTCGGTGAGTTGGTCCTGGATGGTTTCGACGTGGGTGGTGTGGGAGGCGTAGTCGACGGGGATGCGGCGGGCGCGGATGCCGTCGGCTTCACATACCGTCAGAAGCTCTTCCAGCGCGGCCGGTTCGCCTGCGACGACGGTGCTGTTGGGTCCGTTGGTCGCCGCGACCTCGATGCGCCCCTCCCAGCGGCCGATCGCGGGTTGTGCTGCCGCGATGGACACCATGCCGCCCTTGCCCGCGAGGTGGGTGCGGATGAGCTTGCTGCGGAGGGCGACGATGCGGGCGGAGTCCTGAAGACTCAGCGTGCCCGCGATGTGGGCGGCGGCGATCTCGCCCTGGGAGTGGCCGATCACGGCGTCGGGCTCGATGCCGTAGGAGCGCCACAGCGCGGCGAGCGAGACCATGACGGCCCAGGTCGCGGGCTGGACCACGTCGACGCGCTCCAGCGCGGCCGGGTCGCCGAGGGCTTGGCGCAAGTCCCAGTTGGTGAACTCGGCGAGCGCGTCGGCGCATTGCTGCATGGACGCGGTGAACACGGGTGAGGTGTCGACGAGTTCGAGCGCCATACCGACCCACTGCGAGCCCTGGCCGGGGAAGACGAACACTGTCCGCCCGAGAGGTCCGGGCGTTCCCCGGACACCCGCAACCGATGCGAACTCCCTGAGTGAATCGAGGAGTTGTTCCCGGTCCCCGACAAGGACCGCACGCTCGGAGAAGGCCGTTCGTCCGGTGGCGAGGGTCCAGGCCGCGTCCCTCGCGGAGAGCCCCGGATCGGCTTCGAGGCGAGTCAACAGCCGCGCCGCCTGCTCACGCAGGGCCGCCTCGGTCTTCGCGGACAGCGGCAGCGGGACGACACCGTCGGCCCCCGGCGCTTCATCGACGGCCGGGGCCTGTTCCAGGATCACGTGCGCGTTCGTCCCACTGACCCCGAAGGCCGAGACGGCGGCCCGGCGCGGCCGGTCGACGGACGGCCAGGTGCGGGCTTCCGTGAGGAGTTCCACGGCGCCGCTGTCCCAGTCGACTTTGGACGAGGGCGTGTCGATGTGCAGGGTGCGGGGCAGGACGCCGTGCCGCAACGCCTGGATCGTCTTGATGACCCCGGCGACACCTGCGGCGGCCTGGGCGTGACCGATGTTGGACTTCAACGAGCCCAGGTACAGCGGTTGTTCGGCGGGGCGTCCCTGGCCGTAGGTGGCGAGGAGGGCCTGTGCCTCGATGGGGTCGCCCAGCGTCGTCCCCGTGCCGTGTGCCTCGACGGCGTCGACGTCGCGGGTGGAGAGCCCGGCGTTCGCCAACGCAGCCCGGATCACGCGCTGTTGGGAGGGGCCGTTGGGTGCGGTGAGCCCGTTGGAGGCGCCGTCCTGGTTGACGGCCGAGCCGCGTATCACCGCCAGGACGGGGTGCCCGTTGCGTCGGGCGTCGGAGAGGCGCTCCAGCAGCAGGATCCCGGCGCCCTCGCTCCAGCCCGTGCCGTCGGCGGACTCCGCGAACGCCTTGCAGCGGCCGTCGGGTGACAGGGCCCGTTGCCGGCTGCCCTCCACGAAGGCGTTGGCGGAGGCCATCACCGTGACGCCGCCCGCGAGGGCGAGGGCGCACTCGCCGGATCGCAGGGCCTGGGCGGCGAGGTGCAGGCTGACGAGGGAGGAGGAGCAGGCGGTGTCGACGGTGACGGCGGGGCCTTCGAGGCCGAGGGTGTAGGCGACCCGGCCCGAAGCGACGCTGCCCGCGCTGCCGTTGATCAGGTAACCCTCGAAGCCGTCGGGGGCGGTGGAGAGCCGGGAGGCGTAGTCGTTGTACATGACGCCGGTGAACACGCCGGTGCGGCTGCCCTTCAGCGTCTGCGGGTCGATGCCCGCGCGCTCGACGGCCTCCCAGGAGATCTCCAGCAGGAGCCGCTGCTGGGGGTCGGTCGCCAGCGCCTCACGCGGGGACATGCCGAAGAAGGCGGGGTCGAAGTCGGCGGCCTGGTGGAGGAAGCCGCCCTCGCGGACGTAGCTGTGGCCGGGCCGGGCGGGGTCCTCGTCGTAGAGTTCGGACTCTTTCCAGCCTCGGTCCCGGGGAAACGCGGAGACGGTGTCGCGGCCCTCCGCGACCAACTCCCACAGGCTCTCCGGAGTGGTCGCACCGCCGGGGAAGCGGCAACCCATTCCGATGACGGCGATCGGTTCCGTGCGTTCCTGAAGCGTTTCATGAAGTTTCTCCCGTGTTTCCTGGAGATCCGACATCGCCCGCTTCAGGTAAGCGCGGAGTGTTTCCTCGTTCGCCATCCGGTGATTTCCCCTTCGCGCCCCAGGTCGGTCGATACCTAGGCAGGCAGAGATGCGCCGATACAGGTTTAGCTGTTGAACAGGCCAGGTGAATACGGACTCGTAGAACAGAAGTTGAACAGCAGAGGTCGTTCGACCTGTTGATTAACTATTTCCTGTTTCCTGGTACACATCCCTCTCTCGGGGAATGCCTCAGAGATTACATGCTAGAAGGTTCAAGTGTCGATAGGACCCGAACCCAAAACTGTCCGTTCACCGGCCGCCGTCGTGCTTCCCCGGCAGGAACTCCTGGACCTTCGCCTTGAACCCCTGCCGCACCATCGCCACCCGGTCGCTGTCCCCCTTCAGCACGGCCGTCGCCGCGGCCTCGATCTGGTCGAGGGTGGCGTGCGGCGGGATCGGCGGGACGGCGGGATCGGTGACGAAGTCGAGGACGTACGGCTCCTTCGCGGCGAGCGCCGCCTCCCACGCCCCGCTCACCTGGTCCGGCTTCTCGACCCGGATCCCGCTCAGCCCGAGGGAGCGCGCGAAGCCGGAGTAGTCGACGTCCGGGAGCGACTGCGAGGGCAGGAACTGCGGCGCCCCCTGCATCGCGCGCATCTCCCACGTCACCTGGTTCAGGTCACGGTTGTTGAACACGGCGACGACGAACCGCGGATCCTCCCACTCCCGCCAGTACTTGGCGACCGTGATCAGCTCGGCCATCCCGTTCATCTGCATCGCCCCGTCCCCCACCAGCGCCACCACCGGCCGCTGCCCGTGCGCGAACTTCGCCCCGATCGCGTACGGCACCCCCGGCCCCATCGTCGCCAGCGTCCCCGACAGCGAACCCCGCATCGCGCCCCTCAACTCCACGTGCCGCGCGTACCAGTTGGCGGCCGATCCGGAGTCGGCGGTGAGGATCGCGTCCTCGGGCAGCAGCCCGCTGAGCGTGTGCGCGACGTACTCGGGGTTGATCGGGTCGGCCTCCACCTCGGCCCGCCGCGCCATCACCCGCCGCCAGCGCCCCACGTTCGCCTCGATCTTCTCCCGCCACGAGCGGTCCGGCATCTGCTCCAGCAGCGGCAGCAGCCGCCGGAGCGTGAGGGCCGCGTCCCCGACGAGGTTCACCTCGAACGGATACCGCAGCCCCACCATGTGCGGGTCGATGTCGATCTGCACGGCCCGCGCCTTGCCGAACCCCGGCAGGAACTGCGTGTAGGGGAACGACGATCCGACGACGAGCAGCGTGTCGCAGTCCCGCATCATCTCGTACGACGGCCGCGTCCCCAGCAGCCCGATCGACCCCGTCGAGTACGGCAGATCGTCGTCCAGGGCGTCCTTGCCGAGCAGCGCCTTCGCCACCCCGGCGCCGAGCCGCTCGGCGACCGCGGTCACCTCGGTCCGCGCCCCGCGCGCACCCTGCCCGATCAACATGGCCGTCTTTCCGCCGGAGTTGAGGACGTCGGCGGCCCGTCGCAGGTCGGTGTCGTCGGGGACCGGCGCGTAGCGGGGGAGGCCCAGGCTGGAGGGGACCATCTTGAACGCGTGCTCGGGCGGTGTGTAGTCCAGCTCCTGTACGTCCGCCGGGATGATGACGGCCGTCACCGAACGGCGCGCGTACGCGGTGCGCACGGCCCGGTCCAGGACGTTCGGCAACTGCTCGGGCACGGTGACCATCGCGCAGTAGTCGGAGGCCACGTCCTTGTAGAGGCTGAGCAGGTCGACCTCCTGCTGGTAGGAGCCGCCCATCGCACTCCGGTTCGTCTGTCCGACGATCGCGACGACCGGGACGTGGTCGAGTTTCGCGTCGTACAGGCCGTTCAGGAGATGGATCGCGCCCGGCCCCGAGGTGGCCGCGCACACGCCGACCCGGCCGGAGAACTTGGCGTAACCGACGGCCTCGAACGCGGACATCTCCTCGTGCCGGGACTGGATGAACCGGGGCTGGTTCTCGGCCCGGCCCCACGCGGCCAGCAGGCCGTTGATGCCGTCGCCGGGATAGGCGAAGACGTACTCGACGTCCCATTCACGCAGGCGGTGGAGGAGGTGGTCGGAGACTTTCACGGGGGAGTCCTTTCGGGGCGGAGTGGTGGGATGCGGCAACTCCCCCCAGGGGAGTGCGCGTTTATGAGGTGGCACGGACACTCCGGCCAGGGGAGGCCGTGTTCGGGAAGGCCCTTCGCCGTCCGGCTTCAATCACGCAGCCGGGGCAGCACCTTCGTGCGGTAGAAGTCGAAGAACCCCTGCTGGTCCGGGCCGATCTGGCTGACGTACACGGAGTCGAAGCCCGCGTCGACGAACGCCTGCAGCGCCTCGACGTGGACGTCGGGATCGTCGCCGCAGGGGATCGAGGCCGCCGTCCGCTCCTCGGTGACCAGAGCCGACGCCTGCTCGAAGTGGCGGGGGGTGGGCAGGAGTTGGGCGAGTTCGCCGGGGAGCTGCTGGTTGGCCCACAGTCGGTGCGCGGTGCTCACGGCCTTCTCGCGGTCCGTGCCCCAGCACACCTTCAGCCCGCCGTACACCGGCTTCGAACCGCCCCCGCCGCGCCGGAACCGGTCGACGAGCCCGGTGTCGGGCGCCATCGTGATCAGGCCGTCGCCGATGCGGGCGGCGGTCTCGGCGGCGTGCGGGCCGAACGCGGAGACGTCGACGGGGATCGGCTCCTCCGGGACGGTGTACAGGCGGGCGTTCTCCACGGTGTAGTGCTTGCCGCGATGGCTGACCTGCTCCCCGGTGAACAGCCTCCGGATGATCTGCACCGCCTCCTCCAGCATCGCGAACCGCACCGGCGCCTCGGGCCAACCCGTGCCGAGGATGTGCTCGTTGAGGGCCTCACCGGTGCCGACGCCGAGCCGGAAACGGCCGTCGAGCTGGACGGCGGCGGTGGCGGCGGCCTGCGCGACGACCGCCGGGTGCGTGCGCACCAGCGGGCACGTCACCGCCGTCTCCACGGGCAGGGACACCGCCTGGGAGAGGGCGCCGATGACCGACCACACGAACGGGCTCTGGCCCTGTGTGTCGTTCCACGGGTGGTAGTGGTCGGAGATCCACAGCGCGTCGAACCCGGCCTGCTCGGCCATGCGTGCCTGTTCGACGAGCCGCTGCGGGGGGTGTTCCTCGCTGGAGAGGAAGTAGCCGAAGTCGGTCATGGTGCCTCCTGCGCGTACGGGGGGAGCGCCCCGAGTACCCGCAGGAGGCGGGGGTAGCCGGAAACCGCGCTAGGCGTCTTTGCCGCTGAGCACGCTGACCCGGGCCACGGCCTCGGTCAGGTGGTGCTGGACGGGGTCGGGCAGAGGTGTTCCCTGGACGGTCGTCACGACGCTCGCGGCGAGGCGGTGGAGCTTGGTGTTGGTGTTCTGCGAGGCCATGACCAGGACGTTCCACGCCTGGTCCGCGTCCAGCCGGAAAGAGGCCATGAGGATGCCCCGGGCCATGTCGATCTCCGGGCGCGTCGCCATGGCCCGGCGCAACTGGGCGACCTCGGCCCGCAACCCGTCGTCGTCGGGCGGTTCGAGCAGGGCCTGGGTCTCCGTGAGGGCCAGCAGCTTCGCGGCGACCGGGCTCACGGCGGTGACGGAGAACGCCACGTCCTCGCTGGTGGCCCGGTCGCGCGCCGCGAGCAGGGTGTTGAGGGCGGAACAGTCCCAGAAGACGACCCCTCCCAGATCGATCTCCACCGTGCGGACCGGTCCCCGTAGGGCGGAGTGCAGGGTGTGTTCCAGGAGTTCGTGGTCGTCGAGACAGAGTTCGCCCGAGACGGTGACGATCGCACGGTCGCCGTCGAGACGCAGGGCGACGGACGAGCCGGCGCGGCGGGCCGGGGCGTCATCGCGTGGAACCGGCATGGCTTCCTCTCCCTGGGGGGTTCCGCGTTCCTCCTCCCAGGCTCGCGCGCACCACGTCACACGTCAAGGCATGCACGAATCTAGATTCAGCCTTTCTGATACGTGAACCGACAATCCGATGAATCGCCCCGAGTTCCCGTATTCCGGTCGCCTACCCGGCGTGACGGCGCCGACACCGGGTGTCCGTGGCCGGTCGGCGGGTACCCGGCGCCGATGGACACGACATCCGTACGACCGCTCGCGGCACCCGCCGCGGGCGGGCCCGCCTTCATCGTCGTCTGCGGCCTGCTGATCACCGCCGCCCTCGTGTGGGCGGTGTGGTTCGGGATCCGCGTGCGGCGGGCCGAGTCGCCGCCGCCCCGGCCGGACGAGCAGCCCACGCCGCCTGCTTCGGGCCCGGTGCGCCAAGAGAGCCAGTACCGCGAGCCGAACGAGGTGCCCCGCGCCACCGGCCCGCACGACCGGCTCACCCCCCACCAGCTGGGCAACTCCCCGGACCGGCCGCGCCGCGACAGCGGCGACGACGAGACGGATTCCCCGCCCCGGGCATGACCGGAGCGGATCGGGATACCCGCCCTCACAGGAGGTTCACACCATGATTCCTATTCTTCTGGTCCTGCTCCTGGCGCTCGTCCTGTTCGGTGCCGGGTTCGCGGTCAAGGTGCTGTGGTGGATCGCCCTCGCGGTCCTCGTCGTCTGGCTGCTGGGCTTCCTCCTGCGCGGGACGTCGGCAGCGGGCGGGCGCGGACGCTGGTACCGATGGTGATCTGACACGGCACGAGACCCAAGAGCGGCCCGAGGACCCCAGGTCCCCGGGCCGCTGTCCGTGTCGGCCTCCGCTCCCGCGCTCACGCCCCCCGCAGCGCGTCCAGCCGCCTCCTCGCCGGCCCCAGCGCACGGCCCCGCAACCCCGCCCAAGGGCGGGTGCGGGCCTGGTCGAGCGCGTCGGCGAGCGTCCAGCGCCGTGCGTGCACAGCGGGGTCGGCGAGCTGATCCCACGTGATCGGCACCGCCACCGGCCCGCCCGGCAGCGCCCGCACCGTATAGGGCGCGACAGCGGTCTGCGCGTACCCGTTGCGCTGGACGTCGAGATACAGCCGCCCACCCCGCGCCTCCTTGCGGACGGCCGTCGTCAGCAGGTCCGGCTGCTCCGCGACCAGCAGCTCGGCGGCGTCCCGCGCGAACGCCCGCACCTCGTCGAAGCCCGCCCGCCCGGTCAGCGGGACGACGACGTGCAGCCCGCGCGACCCCGTCGTCATCACCGCCGACGGCAGACGGACGGCGTCGAGAAGCTTTCCCAGCGACCGGGCCGCCTCACGCACCGGCTCGAAGTCGTCGCCGGCCGGGTCGAGGTCGAACACCATCCGGTCGGGCTCCTTGGGGCGGCCGGCCCGCGACAGCCACCGGTGCAGTGTCACGCACCCCTGGTCGACGAGGAACACGAGCGTCGCCGCGTCGTCGCACACCGCGTGCCGGACCGTCCCGCCCTCCTTCGCCACCTCCACCCGGCGGATCCACTCCGGATAGCTGTCGGGCACGTTCTTCTGCATGAACCGGGGCCCGCCGACCCCGTCCGGGTGCCGCTCCAGCATCAGCGGACGGCCCCGCAGGTGCGGCAGCATGAAGGACGCGACGGCACGGTGGTACGCGGCGAGGTCCGCCTTCGTGTACCCGCCGCCGCTCCCGGAGGCGGGCACCAGGACCTTGCCTGGCCGGTGGACCTCGACGTCGGCGGGGTTCGGGGGCGTGGATCGCATCGGCTCACTCTCCCTGTCTGTCTGCGCAGGTGGCACGCGTATCGGTTCGCCGGCGCCGGGTACCCCGGTTTGTGCGCGGGAAGCGGGGATACCCGGTGCGCGCACTGTCCGACGTCCGAAGGAGGAACAGGGCCATGGGCCACGGCGGAGATGTCATCGCGGAACTCACCACCGACCATCGCGAGGTGGAAGAGCTGTTCGGCCGGATCGAAGGGCTGACCCCGGGGGAGAAGAAGCGCCGCACGTACGCCGACCAGGCCGTCATCGAGCTGGTACGGCACTCGGTCGCCGAGGAGATGTACCTCTACCCGGCCGTCCGGGGCGCACTGCCGGACGGCGACGGCTTGGCGGACCGAGAGATCGCCGACCATGCGCGGGCCGAACGCACGATGAAGCGTCTGGAGGGCCTGGAGGCGGACGACGCCGAGTTCGACCGCCTGATCACCGAGCTGATGACGGAGGTCCGCGCCCACATCGCGGACGAGGAGAACCAGCTCTTCCCCGGCCTGCGCGCCGCCCTCTCCGAGGACGAGCTGAACAAGCTCGGCGAGCAGGTACGCCACGCCAAGAAGACCGCCCCCACCCGCCCGCACCCCTCGGCCCCCGACACCCCGCCCGGGAACAAACTCCTGGCCCCCGGCACGGGCCTGGTCGACCGCGTCAGGGACGCCCTGACCGGCCGGGGCCGCGAGTGAGCCGTTGAGCATACGGGAACGGGGGAGGCGGACGACGTGGAACAGCGGGAAGTCAGGGAGCGCGCTCCCTATCGCGGCCGGCGGGAGTCGGAGGAGGAACGCGCGGACCGCCGTTGGAGCGACCTCCTCCAAGAGGTGCGCGTGGCGCTCACCGGCGTCCAGGTCCTCTTCGGTTTCCTGCTGACGGTCGCCTTCCAGCAGCGCTTCCCCCAGCTCCCGGAGACCGACCGCAACCTCTACCTGGTGACGATCGGACTCGCGGGGGCCTGCATCGCCTGCCTGATCGGCCCGGTCGCCCTGCACCGGATGCTGACGGGCCGCAAGGTCAAACCGCAGACGGTGAACTGGGCGGCCCGCCTCACCGTGGCCGGCCTCGCGCTCCTCGTCTGCACGATGGGCTCCACGTTCCTGCTCGTCCTGCACGTCGTCCTCGGCGGCACCCTCGCCGTGTGGCTGACCGTCCCCGTCGTCTGCTGGTTCCTGCTGTGCTGGCTGATTCTGCCCCTGTGGGTGCGCAGGGGCAGCGACGACGAACGGGACACGTGACCCGGTTCGCCCGGGTTTACCCAGGAGCATCACGGGCATCAGAAGAACAGCTTCGGATGAGAGGCTCCGCACGGCGTGACCGCCGCCCGGCCGGGCTTCCCCGCCGTCGGACGGCACGCCCCCCACCCCATCCGGATGTCCGGAGTGATCCCCATGTTCACGGACGACACCCCGTGCGCCCACCGCCGCACGGGCCACCCGCACGACGACAGCCCCCGCACCGAGGAAGCCTTCCAGCGGCTCTCCGCGCTCCCCGAGGGGCCCGAGCACGACGAACTGGCCGACCGGCTCGTGACCGACTGGCTGCCCATGGCCCACCGCCTCGCCGACAAGTACCGCGACCGCGGCGAGGAACGCGAGGACCTGCGCCAGGTGGCCGCCCTCGGGCTGTGCAAGGCGGTCCGCCGCTACGACCCCGCGCGCGGCGCCTTCGCCAGCTACGCCGTCCCCACCATCAACGGCGAACTCCGCCGCCACTTCCGCGACCACACGTGGGGCGTCCACGTACCGCGCCGCGTGCAGGAACTCCGCAACCGGGTCCGCCGGGTGCGCCGCGACCTCACCGACAGCGGCGGGCACCGGGAACCGTCCGTCGAGGAGGTCGCCCGCGCGGCGGGGCTCACCTGCGAGGAGACCCGCGAGGGGCTCGAAGCGCTCGACAGCTACCAGCCGTTGTCCCTCTCCGCCCAGCCGCCCGCGCACACCGACGTCCCCTCCCTGGAGGAGCGGATCGGGGTCGTGGAGAGCGGCTTCGGGCTCGCCGTCGACCGGGAGGCCGCCAGACCCGGTCTGCGGGCCCTGTCCGAACGTGAACGGACGGTCCTGTACCTGTCCTTCTTCGGCGGCTTGACGCAGAGTCAGATCGCCGGGCGCCTCCATGTGTCCCAGGCTCATGTCTCCCGGCTGATCCACGGGGCTTGTGCGCGGGTGCGGGTGGAGGCGCTGGGGCGACGGCGCCCCCGGTAACCGAAAGCCGGTGGCGGCCGTCCGGCGTGTGCCCGCCCGGGATTCGCCCCGGGCGGGCACACGCGGCCCGGTCCTGGGTCAGAACCTCCCCGGCGGCCGGTGCGGATACCGGTGCGCCGCGAGAGCCTCGGTGAACGCCTCGACGAACTCCGGCCGGGGCGGCCCGGCCGCCGCGTCGGTCACCACACCCTGGTCGCTGACCGGCCCGTTCGCCGGGGTCGCCGTGCGGACCGTGTCCGGGACGACGGCCGCCAGCACCCCCACTCTGGAACCGAGCGCGGCGAGCGGCTTGCCGTGCCGGTAGGCGTCCCGGGCGAACCGGATGACATCGGGGTCGGTGATCAGGTCGGGCGTGCCGACGGGCCCGCCGGGCAGCAGGACGGCGTCGTACAGCACCGACGCGACGGTCGGCATGGCGCGGTCGGCCGGGTGGGGGCCGCCGTCTGTCGTGGCCAGGGACCCGGCGAACGGGGCCACCACCTCCACGACCGCCCCCCGCGCCGTGAACGCCTCGCGCAGCGCGGTCAGTTGGCGTCCGTCCACGCCGTCCCCGGCGAGCACCGCGATCTTCCGGGTGCGGACGGAGCCGTCGCCGGGGAAGGTCTCGATGCTCAGGGCGGGCGAGGCGGCGACACCCGAAGCGGCGGTGAACTCCGCCTCCTTGTCGGCGGGTTCGGGGACGCCGATGCCCCGGGCGACGTGCTGGGCCAGGTCCAGGTCGACGTGCGCGAGTTCGGTCACGGTCCGGGTGCGGACGCTGATGTCCTTCACCTTGCCGAGTTCGAAGCGGAACGCCTGGACGATGTGGTCGCGTTCCCAGTCGGTCATGCTGTGCCAGAACATGGCGGCCTGGCTGTAGTGGTCGGCGAAACTCGCCGCGCGCGTACGGGACTTGGGGCCGCTGACCTGTGCCGGGTAGTGCGTCCGGGGGCCTGCCGCCGCCGGGTGGCCGCAGCCGAGGGAGTTGGGGGTGTAGGTGGTGCCCCGGTGGATCTCGCTCTGGTGCTGCCCGTCGCGCTGGTTGGTGCGGACGGGCGCGACGGGCCGGTTCACGGGGAGCTGGGCGAAGTTGGGGCCGCCGAGACGGCTCAACTGGGTGTCCAGGTAGGAGAAGTTGCGGGCCTGGAGGAGGGGGTCGTCGGTGAAGTCGATGCCGGGAACGACGTTCGCGGTGTGGAAGGCGACCTGTTCGGTCTCGGCGAAGAAGTTCTCCGGATTGCGGTCGAGGACCATGCGGCCGATCGGGCGGACCGGGACCAGCTCCTCGGGGATCAGTTTCGTCGCGTCGAGGAGGTCGAAGTCGAACGCGAACTCGTCCTCCTGCGGCACGAGTTGGACGCCCAGCTCCCACTCCGGGAACTCGCCCGCAGCGATCGCCTCCCACAGGTCGCGCCGGTTGAAGTCGGGGTCGCGGCCCTGGCACTCCTGGGCCTCGTCCCACACCAGCGAGTGGACGCCGAGCTTCGGGCGCCAGTGGAACTTGACGAACGTGCCGTGCCCGGCCGCGTCCACGAAACGGAACGTGTGGACGCCGAAGCCCTGCATCATGCGGTAGCTGCGGGGGATCGCCCGGTCCGACATCAGCCACATGACCGTGTGCAGCGTCTCCGGCTGGAGCGAGACGAAGTCCCACAGCGTGTCGTGCGCCGAGGCGCCCGTCGGGATGTCCGTGTCGGGCTCCGGCTTCAACGCGTGCACGAAATCCGGGAACTTGACGCCGTCCTGGATGAAGAAGACCGGGAAGTTGTTCCCGACCAGGTCGTAATTCCCCTCCGACGTATAGAACTTGACCGCGAACCCGCGTACGTCCCGGACGGTGTCGGCGGACCCTTTGGCGCCCTGCACCGTCGAGAACCGCACGAACACCGGGGTCCGCTCGGCCGGGTCCGCGAGGAACGCCGCCCGGGTGAACTCCGCGCACGACGCGTACGGTTCGAACCAGCCGTACGCGCCGGCGCCGCGCGCGTGCACGACCCGCTCGGGGATGCGTTCGTGGTCGAAGTGGGTGAGCTTCTCACGGAAATGGAAGTCCTCCAGAAGCGTCGGCCCACGCTCACCGGCCCTCAACGAGTCGTCCGTGTGGTCGACTTCGACGCCTTGGTCGGTGGTGAGGGGGCCGGAAGCCGGGTCGTCGGCCGTGAACTCGCCCTGCTGCTCCTGTTTGCGGTCGGTCATCGTCGTCCTTCCTGGGGACAGTCGTCTCGACCAGGTACCGGGACGGAGTACCCCTGAGAGGGGAAGCGATACGTCCGTTTGCGCGGCGTGTCGCTTCAGGCCGATGCGGGACGAGCTATTCCATCGGGACGCCCCCGCAGTGGAACGTGGTGCCCTCCAGCAGCTCCGGCGTCACGGCGACACCGGTCAGGTGCTCGGCGAGAGCGAACGCGGCCTCCGCGGAGACATACGTCTCGGGCATGTCGTCCTCGAAGTGGAAGCCGATGTCGCGCATGACGTCCAGGAGTTCATCGGGCGTGGTCCCGCAGCGGTCGTCGGGGAACATGGGATCGAACGAGAGCCGCAGCTCGGAGTCCTCGGCCCAGAGGAAGCTGCCGAGGGCGTTGATGTTGATGAAGTGCGACACCCAGCGCACGCCGGCCGAAGCGGCCCGCACTCGCTCATCGCTGACTCCGAGATAGCCGTTCGCCTCGATCATCAGGGTCCATGACCCGACGGTGGTCATGGCGACGAACTGTCGTCTGTCGCCGGACGAGTGGGCAAGGTTGAAGGCCGCCTCGCCGAGCTCGTCCACCCCGGTCAATGGTGGCTCCTCCCACCCGTCGAGGCGTCGGAGCAGTTCGGCCGGGGAGAGGCCCTGTACCAGTGTGAAGCAGTACGCCTCGGCGAGATCCGGGAAGCGTTCCTCGAACCAGGCGTAGTCGGCGGCAGTCGTCGTCATACGGGAGATCCTGGCGTATGCCACTGACAACGGCGGCGGCCGGTGGAGCGGATGGGGCGGGAGTATCGCAGAGGTGACTGGAGAACGGCTCGAGCGAGGTTGTAGAGGGCGCTGGCATGCTGTTCGGGACGGTGGGGTGTGGCCCATCGCCGAGGGGGTGCCTGGAGATGGATTCGATCAGGGCGTATCCGCTGGGCGAGCCGTATCGACTCGAACTGGACGCGGATTACCAGGACTTGCTGAACCGCGACGGCCCCGTCATGGTCCGCCTGCCCTACGGGGGCACGGCGTGGCTGGCCGTCCGCTACGACCATGTACGGGAGGTGCTCGCGAGCCCCGGGATCAGCCGGACCCTGGCGGCCGGCAACCCGGAGCTCCCGCGTCAGATGCCCGAACCGCCTCCGCCGTCGATCATGACGCTGGACGGCGCGGAGCACACGCGATTACGCAGGCTGGTGAGCAAGGCGTTCACCGCGCGCCGGATCGAGGGCATGCGCCCCGAGATTCAGCGCCTCGTCGACGAACTGCTCGACGCCATGGGCGAGTCGGGCTCCCCGGCGGACCTGGTGTCCCAGGTGGCCGTGCCGCTGCCGCTGGGGGTGATCTGCGCGCTGCTGGGCGTCCCGCTGGAGGACCAGCGGTACTTCCGTCCCTTCACGGAGAAGGTGATGGGCACGACCGCGTTCGGTTCGGACGAGGTGCAGCGGGCGATGGCCGAGTTCTTCGCGTACCTGTCCGGACTGGTCGCGAGGCGCCGCGCGGCGCCCACCGGCGACCTCCTGGGCGCGCTGGTCCTCGCCCGCGACGAGGAGGACCGCCTCAGCGAACAGGAACTCGTCTGGCTGGGCGTGGCTCTGCTGATCGGCGGTCACGAGACGACGCTGAACCAGATCACCAATTTCGTCTACGTCCTCCTCCAGCACCCCGACCAGCTCGCCGAGTTGCGGGCGCATCCGGAGATCGCGCCCAGGGCCGTCGAGGAGCTGCTGAGGTTCGTGCCGACCGGCGCGGGATCGGCGCACGCGGGCCTCGCGACCGAGGACGTGGTGCTGGGCGGCGTGACCGTGCACAGGGGTGAGTGGGTCGTCGTGGATCTCGGCGCGGCCAACCACGACCCGAGGGTGTTCCACGACCCGTGGCGGCTCGACCTGCGCCGCGAGCCGAACCACCACCTGGCCCTGGGGCACTCGGCCCACTTCTGTCTCGGAGCCCAACTCGCCCGTGTGGAGCTGGAACTCGTCCTCACCACGCTGCTGTGCCGGTTCCCGGCTCTTCGGCTGGCGGTGCCCGCCGAAGAGCTGGAGTGGAACACCGGCGGTCTGATCCGAGGGCTCAAGCGGCTGCCGGTCGCCTGGGGTTGACGCTCACGGCTGGAGCACCGGCTCGTCCCAGTCGACGCGGTACCGGTAGATCTGCTCGGTCGACTTGACGCCGAGCCGGAGGAAGAACGGCAGCACCATGTCGCGCAGGCCACGGGTCAGCACGTTGGTGGGAGCCTTCTGGTTGCCCGTGCGCCGCGCCTCCTTGACGATCTTGTCGACCCGCGCGTGGCGCAGCCCCTCGAAGGCCGCGAACGCCTGCGGGACGTCGGGGATGTCACGCAGGCACTTGGCCAGCACGATCGCGTCCTCCATGGCCATGGAGGCGCCCTGGCCGACGTGGGGCGAGGACGCGTGGGCGGCGTCGCCGATGAGGCACACCCGCCCCTTGTGCCACCTGTCCAGGGAGGGCAGGTCGTAGATGGGCCAGCGGTCGATGGTGCCCGTCGTGGAGCGGATGATGTCCAGGACGTGCTTCTGGTCGCCGCTGTGCCGCCGCAGCAGCCGCTCACGCCACTCCGCCGAGGGGATCGCGTCGAGGTCCGCCCGGTCCGGCTCTGTCGTGACGGTGTGGTTCTCGAACCAGTAGACCTCGCCCGAGGGGACGCGCTGGTAGCCGAAGAAGCCCTTCATGCCGAACGTCATCCGCATCACGCCGTCCGACGGCGGGACGGCGTCGCAGCGGGTGAACGCGCCGCAGTCGACGATCCCCGTGTACGCGGGCGCCTTGGCCTGCGGGAAGATCGACCGCCTGGTGGCCGAGTGGATGCCGTCGCAGCCGATGAGCAGGTCGCCGCGTTCCTGTGAGCCGTCCTCGAAGAACGCGGTCACCGACGTCGCGGTGCTCTCCACGCGCTGGAGCCGCTTGCCGAACTTCACGGTGATCCCGCGCTTCTGCGCCGCTTCCCGCAGGGAACGGTTGAGCACGCCCCGCTTGAGCAGCGTCACCGTCTCGGGGTTGTTTCCGAGCGGTTTGCCGACGTGGTTCTCGAAGACGATGCTCGTGGTCGGCGTGCCCGCGCCGCGCACCTCCTCGTCGATGCCGAGGTGCCGCAGGACGGCGAGTCCGTTGGGGGCCAGGCCGAGAAAGGCGCCCGCTTCGTCGTTGGGCACGGCCCGCGCCTCGTAGATCACGGGCGTCATCCCGATGCGCTGCAAGAACATGGCGAGCAGTGGGCCCGCGATGCCGCCACCGATGACCAGGACCTTTCCGCGGCCCATGTCGTCACTCATGACTCTCCCCATACCGGCTGTTCACAGTCGTGCTCTGCGACCGGCGAAGAGGGACGAACATCGCTCTCCCGACTTTCGCGGCACTCGGTTATCTTGAAGGTCGAGAGAATTGATTGTCAAGCTAAACCCGAGAGTGCTCTGCCACCGTGCCCCCTACAGTTCTGCCCAGCAGACGACACGAGAGGCCGCCCCCGTGAGCGAAGCCGACCGCCCAGCCGCCCGTGAGACGTTGCTCCAGCTCCTCACCGGCCACATGGCACCCCAAGTGATCCACACCGCCACCCGACTCGGCCTCCCGGACCTCCTGGCCACCGGCGTGCGCACCGCCCCGGAACTGGCGGCCCGCACCGACACCCACGCCCCCACCCTCGCCCGCCTGCTGCGCGCCATGGCCTGCGTCGGCCTGGTGACCGAACCCTCGCCGGGCCACTACGACCTGACGCCCATGGGGGCGCTCCTGTGCCGCGACAGCGACGACTCCCTCAACGCCACCGTCCTGCTCAACTTCCGCGAGGAGGCCTGGCGTTCCTGGGGCGGCCTCCTCCACAGCCTCACGACGGGCGAACCCTCCTTCGAGCACCTCTACGAGGCCCGCGCCTTCGAGTACTTCGCGAGCAAGCCCGAACTGGGCGAGACCTTCAACCGCGCGATGGCCGAACACACCCGCCAGGCCGCCCGGGACATCGTCGCCGGCCACGACTTCGGCGGCTACGGCACGATCGTCGACATCGGCGGGAACGACGGCACCCTCCTCGCGGCCGTCCTCACCGCCCACCCCGACGCCCAGGGCATCCTCTTCGACAGCGCCGAAGGCACGGCCCGCGCACCCGAGGTCCTGCGCGGCGCCGGAGTCGACAAGCGGTGCGAGATCGTCGCCGGGAACTTCTTCGAAGCGGTCCCGGAAGGCGGCGACGCCTACGTCCTCAAGTCCGTCATCCACGACTGGGACGACGACCACAGCGAGACCATCCTGCGCTCCTGCCGCGCCGCCATGACCGACGACGCCGTCCTCCTGCTCGTCGAACCCGTCATGCCCGACCGCGCCGACGCGACCCTCACCGTCCCCATGGTCGTCAGCGACCTCAACATGCTCGTCTACACCGGCGGCCGGGAGCGGACGGAGAGCGAGTTCGCGGCGCTGCTGAACCGCGCCGGGTTCGCGCCGGCCGGCATGGGGGCGCCGCTGCGACCGACGGACTACCGGGTGGTCGAGGCGAAGCCCGCCTGATCAGCGGCGGGAGTTGAGGCGTGCGGCCTGACGGGTCAAGTGGTCGCGTTCGGGGAGGCTGGACGCCTCGCGGGCGGCCTCGGCGTACAGGCGGGCGGCGGTCGCGAGGTCGCCGGCGCGTTCGTGGAGGTAGGCGCGGGCCGCGGTGTGGCGGGGGAGCGCGGGATCGACGGCGTCCAGGGCGGCGAGCCCGGCGCGCGGGCCGTCGGCCTCACCGACAGCGATCGCCCGGTTGAGGCGGACGACGGGGCTGTCCGTGAGGCGCGCCAGTTCGTCGTACCACTCCACGATCTGCACCCAGTCCGTCTCGGCGGCCGTCGGCGCGTCCGCATGCAGCGCGGCGACAGCGGCCTGCGCCTGGAACTCGCCGAGCCGGTCGCGGGCCAGCGCCGACTGCAGGACGCCGACGCCCTCCGCGATCAGCGCGGTGTCCCACCGGGAGCGGTCCTGCTCCGCGAGCGGGACGAGACTCCCGTCCGGGGCGGTACGGGCCGCCCTGCGGGCGTGGTGCAGCAGCATGAGCGCGAGGAGCCCCGACACCTCCGGGTGGTCGACGACGGCCGTGAGCTGCCGGGTGAGCCGGATCGCCTCGGCGGCGAGGTCGACGTCGCCCGAGTAGCCCTCGTTGAAGACGAGGTACAGGACCCGCAGCACCGTCGCCACATCGCCGGGCCGGTCGAACCGCACGTCCGAGACGGCCCGCTTGGCCCGGCTGATCCGCTGCGCCATCGTCGCCTCGGGGACGAGGTACGCCTCCGCGATCTGCCGGGTGGTGAGCCCGCCGACGGCACGCAGGGTGAGCGCGACCGCCGACGCGGGGGTGAGGGACGGGTGCGCGCACAGGAAGTACAGCTGGAGCGTGTCGTCCGCCGACGGCGTGGGCCCCGGCGCCGGTTCCTCCTCGACCCGCTCCTCACGCCGCCGCCGCGACGCGTCCGACCTGGCCCGGTCGAGGAACTTGCGCCACGCGACCGTCACCAGCCAGCCCTTCGGGTCCCGGGGCGGATCCTTTGGCCAGCTCCTGACCGCCTCCACCAGCGCGTCCTGCACGGCGTCCTCGGCCGCGGCGAAGTCGGCTCCGCGGCGGACGAGGACAGCGAGGACACCCGGGGTGAGCCCCCGGATCAGGGCCTCGTCCATGCGCCCTGTCACTCCGTGACGGCCGGCGGCGCCTGCATGAACGGACGCAGCTCCAGCCACTCGTGAATCGGCCGCCCGCCCGCACCGGGCGCCGCCGACAGCTCCCCGGCGAGTTCGACGGCCCGCTCATAACTGTCGACGTCGATCACCATCCACCCGGCGATCAGATCCTTCGTCTCGGCGAACGGCCCGTCCGTGACCGGCGGCTTCCCCTCCCCGTCGTACCGCACCCACACCCCCTCCGGCGCCAACGCCTGCCCGTCCACGAACTCCCCGCTCTCCTCCAGCTTCGCCGCGAAGTCATGCATGTACCGCATGTGCGCCGAGATCTCCTCCGGCGTCCACCGATCCATCGCCACGTCGTTCACCGGAGCCGGCGCGCCACGGTAGTGCTTCAGCAACAGGTACTTCGCCATGGTGATTCTCCTCGTCCGAGATGCGGCCCATTCTGACCGCGCTCACCCCAGGGACGGAGCCGACCGCGGGTTCTCGACACCGTCGGCAGAACTTTTTTCCGGAACGCCACCCCCTCCCGCTGCGGAGAGACGGACTGCTTCAGCGGAATTGCCCCCTACTCGCCGAGCGCGCCGGACATGGAGTACGCCGTCGCCGTCCCCCTGCTCGGCGTCTCCTGCGGCGCACCCCAACTCCCCAGCAGCTGAAGGCCCTCTTCGGACGGGGATCCCGGTTCCGCGGAGTAGGTGTACAGCCAGAGCTCTCCGTCCTGGAGCCGGAGGGCCTCGACGTGGAGGGTGAGGGGGCCGACCAGGGGGTGGTGGAAGCGTTTGGGGCCTCGGCAGCGGGTGCTGATGTCGTGGGCGGCCCACCAGGTGCGGAACTCGGGGCTGGCGGAGGAGAGTTCACCGATGAGGGAGTGGAGGGGTTCGAGGCCGACCAGCAGGGCCTGGCCCATGCGGTTCAGCGCGTGGACGTCACCGAGGGAGTCGACGAGGAGGGCGGGGGTGCGCAGGGTGTCGAGCATCAGCCGCATCCCGTCGTCGGGAGCGGCGATCCGCAGACCGCCGGAGCGGGCCGCACCGGTGGACG
>DATCQX010000017.1:0-2125 GCA_036569285.1 Streptomyces sp. | reverse complement strand
AGGCGAGGCGCCGAGCGGTGAACGTGCTGGACATCCTGTTGCTGGTCGCGGCTGTGTGGTTCGCGGTCGTCGGCTACCGCCAGGGCTTCGTCGTCGGCATCCTGTCGGTCGTCGGATTCCTGGGCGGCGGACTCGTCGCCGTGTACCTCCTGCCGGTCGTCTGGGACGCCCTGACCGACAGTTCGGAGGTGAGTACGACGGCCGCGGTCGTCGCCGTCGTCGTCGTGATCGTCTGCGCGTCGATCGGGCAGGCGCTCACCACGCATCTCGGCAGCAAGCTGCGCCGGTACATCACGTGGTCCCCCGCGCGCGTGCTGGACGCGACGGGCGGGGCGCTCGTCAACGTCGCGGCGATGCTGCTGGTGGCCTGGCTGCTCGGCTCGATGCTCGCACAGACGACGCTGCCGACGCTCGGCAAGGAGGTCCGAGGCTCGAAGGTGCTGCTGGGCGTCTCGGAGACGCTCCCGGTCCAGGCGGACACCTGGTTCAAGGACTTCACGTCGGTCCTCGCGCAGAACGGCTTCCCCCAGGTCTTCTCGCCCTTCTCCAACGAGCCGATCCGCGAGGTCGACCCCCCGGACCCGGCCCTCGCGTCCAGCCGGGTCGCGGTGAACGCCAAGCGGTCCATCGTCAAGGTGATGGGCACCGCCGAGAGCTGCGGCAAGGTCCTGGAGGGCACCGGCTTCGTCTTCGGTGAGCGCCGCGTGATGACGAACGCGCACGTCGTGGGCGGCGTCGACGAGCCCACCGTCCAGATAGGCGGCGAGGGCCGCAAGTACGACGCGAAAGTCGTCCTGTACGACTGGAAGCGCGACATCGCCGTCCTGGACGTCCCCGACCTCGACGCCCCGGTCCTGCGCTTCACGACGGACGACGCCGGCAGCGGCGACGGCGCGATCGTCGCCGGGTTCCCCGAGAACGGCTCGTACGACGTCCGTGCCGCGCGCGTGCGCGGGCGCATCACGGCGTCCGGCGCGGACATCTACAAGCGCGGCACGGTCCGACGGGACGTCTACTCCCTGTTCGCGACCGTCCGTGAAGGCAACTCAGGCGGCCCCCTGCTGACCCCCGACGGCAAGGTCTACGGCGTCGTCTTCGCGAAGTCCCTGGACGACCCGCAGACGGGGTACGCCCTGACCGCCGACGAGATCCAGCCGGACATCACGGAGGGCCGTACGGCGTCGCAGGAGGTCGACAGCGACAACTGCGCGCTGTGAGGGGCAGCGTGGGTGGGATTCAGCCGCGTGGGTGGCGCAGGCGCACCGAGACCCAGCGGGCCCTGCGGCGCAGGATGCGCGGAATGCCCACCCGGAGGTCGCTGCCCGGCAAGTCCGGGTCGCTGCCTCGCTGGTGGGGGCTCAGGCCGTCGGCCGAGCGGCGGTTGCGTGCTGTGTCACTGTCGTGCGTCCAGCCCATACCCCCACGTCTGCCCCTGCCCCAAGGTCGATAACCTCCCAGGGTCCCGGGAATCAGCCTGTGCATCTGGGATATGACCGTTCGTGCGACACGTGTTCGCATCCGGCCACCGGATGCCCCGAATCGGTCACGCAGGAGGACGCGAGGGAGCGTCGAAACGGTCACGCCGGGTGCCGCGAAACGGTCAGAATCGGTCAGGTGCGGGGCTCACCGATCAGGCTCGGGATCCTTCAGCCAGTTGACCAGCTCCGTCGAGAACGCCACCGGATCCTCCTCCTGCGGAAAGTGCCCGAGCCCGTCGAACAGCCGCCACCGGTACGGCGCTTCGACGTACTCCGCGCTGCCCGCCGCACTCCGGGCGCGGGAGACCGGGTCGAGGGAGCCGTGGAGGTGGAGCGTCGGGACACGCACCGGGCGCTTCATCCGGCGGTAGAACTGCACGCCGTCCGGCCGGGCCAGGGAGCGCACCAGCCAGCGGTACGGCTCGATCGAGCAGTGCGCGGTGGACGGGATGCACATCGCGCGCCGGTACACCTCCAGCGCCTCCTCGTCCGGCGGCACCGGACCGGACCACTCCCGGATCAGCTCGCCGACCAGCGCACCGTCGTCCGCGACGAGCCGCCGCTCGGGCAGCCAGGGCCGCTGGAGCCCCCAGATGTGTGAACTCGCCGCCGTCTGCTTGACGTCGGCGAGCATCGCGGAGCGCCAC
>DATCQX010000016.1:0-11482 GCA_036569285.1 Streptomyces sp. | reverse complement strand
GCGCCGGCGGGCTTCCGGTTGCGTAGGCCCAGCACCGCGAGGGCCGCGCCGATCAGGGCGAGGACGCCGGTGACGAGGACGGAGGTGTGGACGCCGTTCATGAAGGCGGTGTGGCTGCCTTCGGTCACGGCGGCCTTCAGGGGGGCGGGCATCGCGTCGGACACCGGGGCGACGCCCAGCGCGACTACGTCCTTCGCCTCTTCGAGGCTGGCGGCGGTCGAGTGGGGCACGCCCGCGTCGGTGAGGGAGTCCGTGAGGGTGGAGCCGACGCGGCTGCTGATGAGGGAGACGAGTACCGACGTCCCCAGCGCGCCGCCGATCTGGAGCGAGGTGGCCTGGAGTCCACCGGCGATACCGCCGTCCTGGACGGGGGCGTTGCCGACGATCGCGTCCGAGGAGGCGGCCATGACCATGCCGACGCCGAGGCCGAGCGCGACGAACGGCGGCCACATCGCGAGGTAGGAGGAGTCGGCGTCCCAGGCGAGCATCGTGAACGCGGAGCCGGCCTGGAGGACCATGCCGAGCGGCATGGTCAGGCGCGGGCCGTACTTCTCGGTGAGCTTCGCGCCGAGCGGCGAGGCGACCATGGCGGCGAGGCTGAACGGCAGGGTCCGCACACCGGACTCGACGGGCGAGAAGCCGCGCACGTTCTGCAGGTACAGCATCAGGAAGAAGATCACGCCGAGCAGGATGAAGAAGTTCAGCGCGGTGACGATCGTCCCGATGGTCAGGGCCGGGTTGCGGAACAGGCGCATGGGAAGCAGCGGGTGCGCGACGCGGGTCTCGTACCAGCCGAACAGGACGAGGACGACGAGGCCTCCGGCGATGGCGCCCAGCGTGCCGCCCGAAGTCCAGCCCCACGTCTCGCCCTTGACGACACCGAAGACGACGGCCAGCAGCCCGGCCGCGAGCAGGACGACACCGGGCACGTCGAACTTCTCGTCCGCGGCGGCCTCGTTCTTCGACTGCGGCAGCACCATCAGGCCGAAGACGAGGGCGATCACGCCGATCGGCGCGTTGATGTAGAAGACCGACTCCCAGTTGACGTTCTCGACGAGCAGTCCGCCGACGATCGGGCCGAGCGCGGTGGAGACGGACGAGACCATCGCCCAGATGCCGACGGCCATGCCGAACCGCTTCGGAGGGAACACGGCCCGCAGCAGCGCGAGGGTGTTGGGCATGAGCATCGCCCCGAACAGGCCCTGGACGGCACGGAAGGCGATGACGCCCTCGGCCGAGCCGGCCAGGCCGATCGCGACGGACGCGAGAGTGAAGCCGACGACCCCGACGAGGTAGACGGTGCGACGGCCGAACCGGTCACCGAGCTTGCCGCCGAGGATGAGGGCGGCGGCGAGGGCGAGCAGGTACGAGTTGGTGACCCACTGCAGTTCGGCGGTGGAGGCGTCGAGGTCGCGGGCGATCTCGGCGTTGGCGATCGAGACGACGGAGCCGTCGAGACCGACCATGAACAGGCCGATGGCGACGGCGATCAGCGTCAGCCAGGGGTTGGTTCGGGGACTGGGGGAAGGACGGTCGGAAACGGCCGTTGCATGCATGAGTCGAGGTGTCCTCAGGGCATACGGCACCCGGCTGGGGGCGCGCGGACATGGGGGAGCGCACCCGGCCCTGCCGCGGCAGGGCCGGAGGCGTACGGGGGTGCGGGACCGGGGTCAGGCAGTGCTGTCGCGCAGCTGCCGGGAGAGGGCATCCAGCGCGCTGAGCGCCGAGCCGAGGGCCGCGAGGTGGCCGTCGGAGAGCGCGTGGAGCGCGGACGCGAGCTGCCCCGCCGCGACGCTCTTGACCGCTGCGAGGCGCTGACGAGCTGTCACGGTGACACGCAGGTGCGCGATGCGCTTGTCCGTGTCGTCCTGGTGCCGTTCGAGCAGGCCCGCTTCCGTGAGCCGCGTGACCAGGGCGCTGACGTTGTTGGGCATCATGCGCAGCGCGTCGGCCGCCTTCTGCACAGTGACGCCGTCGTGCTCGGCGACGTATTTCAGGAGCTCGAGTTGCCGCTCAGGGAGCTTGGGGAAGGGCAGTCGGTCCGCGTAACCCCGCTCCATGGACCGGATCAGCGCAGGCAGGGATTCCGCGAGGCCTGCGGCGACGCGGTCGATGCTCTGGCTCTGGTGAGCCGCGCTGACATCGGACACGCCCGCGACATTACCTATGAAGAAACACCTATGTCAACATAGGTATCTGCTGTGAGGGCCGCCCGTGCGCGCGGCATGGTCAAGGTCGTACCTAGGATGAACCGCGTGATGGTCAAGGCGAGATGAGCCCGTCGAGTCGCCGTGATGACCGATGCAGTGGCTGAGGGAACAGGGGTTTACGACCGGCATGGTGATCGTCTTCGGTGTGCTCGTTCTGGGTGTGCTTGTCAGCGGCAACTGGTATCTGTGGCGGCGCCTGTTCCGGGACACGACCCGGGAGCCGGGATGGCCTCGCCGAGCCGGGGCCGTCCTGATCGTGGTCGGCTGGGTTCTCGCGATCGCCGCGCTGGCCGCCGAGCGCACGGGAGCGCCCTTCTGGCTTCAGCGTGTGCTGGCGTGGCCGGGATTTCTGTGGCTGGCGTTCGCCATGTATCTGCTGCTCGCGGTGGTGGCGGGGGAGGCTGTGCGGCCTCTGCTGCGGGTGGTTCTGGAGCGCCGGGCGGCACGCGGGGGCGAAACGCCCGTCCCTGAGCCGCTGACGGCCCTTCAGGAGCCCGCGCTCACCCCGGCCGTGCCGGACGTCTCCCCGGTCCCTGAGCCCCCGCAAGAGCCCCCGGCGTCCGCGGAGCCCCTCCCCACCCGTCGCCTCTTCGTCTCCCGCGTCGTCGCCGGCGCCGCCGCCACCGCTGCCCTCGGCACCGTCGGCTACGGCACGTACGGCGTCCTGCGCGGCCCGAGGGTGAAACGCGTCACCGTTCCGTTGGCCAAGCTTCCGCGCGGGGCGCACGGTTACCGGATCGCCGTCGTCAGTGACATCCACCTCAGCCCGGTCCTGGGCAGGGGCTTCGCACAGAAGGTCGTCGACACGATCAACGGCACGCAGCCTGATCTGATCGCGGTGGTGGGGGACTTGGTCGACGGCAGCGTCAAGGACCTCGGTCCGGCGGCGGCGCCGCTCGCCCAGCTGAAAGCCCGGCACGGAAACTTCTACGTCACCGGTAATCACGAGTACTACTCCGGCGCCGAGCAGTGGGTCGACGAGGTCCGCCGTCTCGGCCTGCGCCCCCTGGAGAACGAGCGCACCGAACTGCCCTGGTTCGACCTCGCCGGGGTCAACGACATCGAGGGGGAGAGCCAGGGGCAGGGGCCGGACTTCGGGAAGGCGCTCGGGGACCGGGACACGGCACGCGCGTGCGTGCTGCTCGCGCACCAGCCCGTGCAGATCCACGACGCCGTCGCGCACGGCGTCGACCTCCAGCTCTCCGGGCACACCCACGGCGGCCAGCTCTGGCCCGGCGGGTACATCGCGGAGGCCGCGAACCCCACGGTCTCGGGTCTGGAGCGGTACGACGACACCCAGCTGTACGTGACCAACGGCGCCGGCGCCTGGGGCCCGCCCACGCGCGTGGGCGCGCCGTCCGACGTCACGGTCATTGAACTGGCGTCCCGCCAGGCCTGACAGTGCTCGGCACGCCTCGCACACCATGTCCCCATACCTGTGGAGACCCTGTGAAACCGGACGGAAGTCAGTGTTCGGGTAAGTTCTCTCTCATCTCATCCGATTAGCCTTTCATCGGCTAGGCGTGTGTGATTAAGGTGAGCGGCCGCTTGGGGGAGTGGCCTTTTTTCATGAGGACTGGGCCCGTCGGAGGGCCTGGGGAGGCAGGGCACCACCATGCGATCTGTTCGCATGCGGATCATCGCGGCGGTCGCCGTACTGGCCGCTGTAGGCGTCGGAGGGTGGCAGTTGATGCCGTCCGGTGGCGGTGACGGCAAGACCATCGTGGTCGGGACGTCCGACTCGGTCACGTCCCTCGACCCGGCGGGCGCCTACGACAACGGCTCCTGGGCGCTGTACAGCAACGTCTACCAGACGCTCCTGTCGTTCGCGCCGGGCGGCGTGACACCCGTCCCGGACGCGGCCAAGAGCTGCGGCTTCGCTGGCGGCGACCTGACGACGTACCGGTGCGAGCTGCGCGACGGCCTGAAGTTCCCGAGCGGGCGCGAGCTCACGGCGAAGGACGTCAAGTACTCCTTCGACCGCGTCAAGAAGATCAACTCCTCGGTCGGCCCGGCGCCCCTGCTGTCGACCCTCAAGTCCGTCGACGCGGACGGCGACAGCGTCGTCTTCCACCTCTCCTCCGCCGACGCGACCTTCCCGTTCAAGCTGACGACCGGCGTCGGCGCGATCGTCGACAGCACGAAGTACCCGCAGGACAAGCTCCGTACGGACAACGCTGTCGACGGCACCGGCCCGTACACGCTCGCCGGGTACACCAAGAACGAGAAGGCCGAACTCAAGCCGAACGGCAGCTACAAGGGCGCCTTCAAGACGGGCCGCCCGATCGAGCTGCGCTACTACGGGGACTCCGAGAAGCTGGCGGGCGCCTGGAAGGCGCGCGACATCGCCGTCGCCAGCCGTCAGCTGCCGCCCGAGATGCTCGCCGGCCTCAGCCCCAGCGACCCCGACAAGCGGGTCACCGAGGCCGACTCCTCCGAGACGCGCGACCTGTACTTCAACACCCGCGCGGGCTCCCCCCTGCACGACGCGCGCGTGCGCCGCGCCGCCGCCTGGCTCATCGACCGCCAGCAGCTCGCGACGTCCGTGTACCACGGCACCGTCGAACCCCTGTACTCGCTGATCCCCGCCGGGATCACCGGGCACACCACGTCGTTCTTCGACGCCTACCCGAAGACGAGCGTCGCGAAGGCCAAGGCGCTCCTGAAGGCCGCCGGCGTCAGCACGCCCGTCACCTTCACCTACAGCTACGGCAGGACCGGCGCCGCCGAGCAGGAGGCCGCCGAGCTGAAGCGCCAGCTCGAAACGGGCGGGCTGTTCAAGGTGAACGTCAAGGGGTACGAGTGGACCGACTTCCAGAAGCAGTGGGCGGGCGGCAAGCTCGACGCGTACGCCGTCGTCTGGATCCCTGACTACCCGGACGCCGACACCTTCGCCGGCCCCCTCGTCGGCACCGGCTCGACGATGAACACCGGCTACAGCAACAAGGACGTCGACGGGCTCATCCAGGACAGCCAGAAGTACGCCGACCGCACCCGCGTCGCCGACGACTTCCGCCGCCTCCAGGACGACATCGCCGAGGACACTCCGGTCATCCCCCTGTGGCAGCGCAAGCAGTACGTCGTCGCCATCGAGGACGTCGGCGGCAGCCAGTACCTCGCCGACAGCAACGGCGTGTTCCGGCTGTGGAGCCTCGACTGGATCTGATCACCGAGGACTGGGCCTGATCATCGAGGACCGGAACTGACCGTTACGTGATCCGTACGGCGCCCAGGGGCACGTCCCCTCGGGCGCCGTCGCGTTCCCACAACCCCACGGCCCCCAAACCTCAAGGCCGCGGCCTCTCCGGCAGCACCACCGTCACCGTCATCCCCTTCCCCGGCGCGGTCTCCACCGCCACGCTCCCGCAGTGCGCGTCCACCACCCCCTGCACGATCGCCAGCCCCAGTCCGCTGCCCGCGGCGCTCCCGGTGCGGAAGAAGCGGTCGAAGACGCGGGCCGCGTTCTCGGCGCCGAGTCCGGGACCGTCGTCCGAGATCCGGAGGGCGACGTCGGTGCCCTCGCGGTGGACCGAGAGGCGGACGGGGACGTCGGCGGGGGTGTGGGTGCGGACGTTGGCGACGAGGTTGCCGAGGATCTGGCGCAGCCCTGACTCGTCGGCGTGCACCAGGAGCGTCCCCGCGGCGTCCACCTCCACCGGGCGCGTCGGCTGCTGGGCCCGCAGGTCCTGTGCGGCGTCGCGCACCAGGCGGGTGACGTCGACCTGGCGCAGCCGCAGCTCGGGGTGCTGGTCGAGGCGGGCCAGGGTGAGGAGTTCGTCCACGAGGCGCCCCATCCGGTCGACCTCGGCGTTCATCCGGTCCCAGGCCCGCCGCCGCTCCTCCTCCTCGCGCAGCATCCCCTTGTCGTACAGCTGGAGATAGCCCCGGATCGCCGCCAGCGGGGTGCGCAGCTCGTGCGAGGCGTCCGCGACGAAGCTGCGCAGCTGGGCGGCGCTGCGCTCGCGGGTGCGGTACGCCGTCTCGACCTGGTGCAGCATCGAGTTGAGGGCCACCCGCAGCTGCT
The DNA here is from genome assembly GCA_036569285.1 of Streptomyces sp. Lineage (GTDB taxonomy): Bacteria > Actinomycetota > Actinomycetes > Streptomycetales > Streptomycetaceae > Streptomyces. Next base: position 5,248 of record DATCQX010000016.1, on the reverse strand, counting down.
CGACCTCCTGGGTGGCCTCCCGGCTGTGCGGCACCCGCCGGGTCAGGTCGCCCTCGGCGATCGCGGACGACGTCTCCACCATGTCCTCCAGCGGCTGCATCCGGCGCCGCACGCTGAACATCGTCAGACACGCGAGGAGCGCGAGGAGCAGCCCCCCGATGGCGAGATCGGCCCGCAGCGCCTTCTCCATGCCCTTGCGGAGGCCGTCCGCTGAGGTCGCCATCACGATGACCGTGCCGTCCTTCAGGCGGGTCGCCGTCGCCCGGTAGGCGGCGCCGTGCAGGGAGACGTCCTGGGGTGTGCGGCTGCGCACGAGGTCCTCGGGCGGCCCGACGGCCTCGGCGATCCCCTTCTGCGGATCGGTCGGCCCGACCCCGAACAGCGGCAGCGCGTTCCCCCGGTCGTCGAGGGCGGCGAACACCGAGTCCGGAGTCGACCGTTCCTGCGCCCGCTCGGGCTGCATCTGGTCACGGATGAACGCCAGGACGGTCATCGAGTCGATGTCCCGGAGGGTGAGCTGCGAACTCTCCAGGGAGGCGCGCGTCTTGGTCAGCCCCGAGTCGATCTGCCCGATCAGGTAGTGCCGCATCACCATCAGGCTGACGCCGGTCGCGGCGGTGATCCCGAGGGCGAGCAGCGCGACGTTCGCCAGCGTCAGCTTCACCCGCAGGGAACGCATCGCCCACTTGTGAGGGGCGCCCATCACGCGAGCCCGTACCCGACCCCGCGCCGCGTGGTGATCACCGGCGGCCCCAGGGCGGACAGCTTGCGCCGCAGATAGCTGATGTACGTCTCGACGACGGTCGACTCCGGCGGCGTGTGCTCGTACTGCCAGACGTGCCGCAGGAGCTGCTCCTTGGGGACGATCCGGCCGCCGTTGCGCACCAGGAACCGCAGCAGCGCGTACTCCGTCGGCGTCAGCTCCACCGTGCGCCCCGCGCGGTGCACGCTGTACGTCGTCTCGTCGAGCTCCAGGTCGCCGTAGCGCAGCGGCGGGTGCTGCGGCAGGACGTCCGCCGCGCGCGTGCGCCGCAGCACCGCGCCGATCCGGGCGACGACGACGTCGATGTCGAACGGCTTGGTGATGTAGTCGTCGCCGAAGCCGAGCGCCCCGACGACCTCGGCGGGCGAGTCGCGCGCGGTGAGGAACACGATCGCCAGGTCGGCCCGCCGGGAGCGCAGTTCACGGCCCAGGGCGCGGCCGTCGCCGTCCGGGAGCATCACGTCGAGGAGCGCCACGTCGGGCCGGGTGCGGCCGGCGAGCGCGAGGGCGTCGCGGACCGTGCCCGCGACCATCACCTCGAAGCCGTGGAAGCGCAGGGCGATCGCGAGGACGTCCGCGATGCTCGGCTCGTCCTCGACGACCAGCACGGTGCCGGGAGCCGTTCTCATGCTTTTAGTATCGACGGTCCCGAGGTCGCCGAGGGGGGTCTTGTCTTTGGAGTTCCTTGAGAGTAGTGCCCAGCCGATGTCCAGCCGCGCGTGCTCCTGTCGATGCTGTCACTCAGGACCTGGGGGACCGACCTGACTGTCCGGAAGACGAAGAGGAGTTGAAGAGTGACGGCATTGGCACGCTGGTGCTACCGGCACCGGCTGGTGGTCCTGTTGCTGTGGGTGGGGGCACTGTTCGGCATGGGGTTCGCGGCGTCGAGCGCCGGAACGAACTACGCGAACGTCTTCTCGCTGCCAGACACGGACTCCAAAAAGGCCTACGACCTGATGGAGAAGGCGTTCCCCGCGCGCGCGGGCGACACCGACACGGTCGTGTGGAAGGTGGACGGCGGAACGGTCCGCGACGACGCCGTACGGGGGCGCGTCGAGCCCGTGCTCAAGAAGATCGCGGGCATGGACGGCGTCGGTGACGTCGCCGGGCCGTACGCGGGGCCCCGGGGCGCGGCGCAGATCAGCAAGGACGGGACGATCGCCTACGCGCAGGTGACGTTCACGAAGCAGGCCAACGCGGTGCCCAAGGACCTGATCCAGAAGGTCGTGGACACCGCTCACAGCGCCGAACGGAGCGGCCTCCAGGTGGAGATCGGGGGCCAGGCCATCCAGCGCGTCCAGGAGCCGCCCACGGGCCTCGCGGAGATGGTCGGGCTCGGCGCCGCGGCCGTCGTCCTGTTCCTCGCGTTCGGCTCGCTCTTCGCGATGCTCCTGCCGATCGCCATCGCGGTCTTCGGCGTCGGCCTGGGCCTGTTCGGCACGCAGCTCCTCAGCCACACCACCGACATCCCCGACCTCGCCCCGCTGCTCGCCTCCCTCATCGGCCTCGGCGTCGGCATCGACTACGCCCTGTTCATCGTCACCCGGCACCGCAAGGGCGTCCTGCGCGGCCTCGACCCCGAGGAAGCGGCCGTCACCGCCCTCAACACCTCCGGGCGCGCGGTGCTGTTCGCGGGCGGCACGGTGTGCATCGCGCTCGCCGGGATGCTCGTCACCAACCTGCGCTTCCTCGACGGCGTCGTCATCGGCACGTCCCTGACGGTCGTCTTCAGCGTCCTCGCCGCGACGACGCTGCTGCCCGCGCTCCTCGGGTTCCTCGGGAAGCGGGTGCTGAGCCGCAAGCAGCGGCGGCGGCTCGCGGAGCAGGGGCCCGAGCAGGAGAAGGCGAGCGGGCTCGCCGCCCGCTGGTCCGAGGTCGTCCAGCGGCGCCCCAAGTCGATCGCCGCGCTCGCGCTCGCCGTCATGGTCCTGCTCGCGCTGCCCGTGCTGTCGCTGCGGCTCGGCGCGACCGACCAGGGCAACGACGACACCACCACGACGACCCGTCAGGCGTACGACCTCCTCGCGGAGGGCTTCGGGCCCGGGTTCAACGGGCCGCTCCAGGTGGTCGCCGACAAGGGGGACACGGGCGCGCTGGTGCGGGGGATCGAAGCGACCGAAGGGGTTGCCCGGGTGGTCGCGCTGCCCGCGGCCCAGGGCGTCACTGTCGTCCAGGTCGTGCCCACGACCTCGCCGCAGTCCAAGGAGACCGACGATCTCATCGACACCCTGCGCGACCGGGTCATCCCGCAGGCGGGGGTCGAGGCGCACGTCGGTGGGGTGACCGCCGTCTCCAAGGACTTCGCGACCGTCACCGGTGACCGGCTGCCGCTGTTCGTCGCGACGATCATCGGGCTCGGGTTCCTGCTGCTGCTCGTCGCGTTCCGGTCGCTCGTCGTGCCGCTCACGGCGGCGCTGATGAACCTCATCGCCGCCGGTGCCTCCTTCGGCGTCCTCGTCGCGATCTTCCAGTGGGGCTGGGGGCTCGATCTTCTCGGGCTCGGCAAGGAAGGGCCCATCAACGCCTTCCTGCCCGTCATCATGCTGTCCCTGCTGTTCGGGCTCTCCATGGACTACCAGGTGTTCCTGGTCAGCCGCATGCACGAGGAGTGGGTCCACACCCGCGACAACGCCCGCGCGGTACGGGTCGGCCTCGCCGAGACCAGCCGCGTCATCAACTCCGCCGCGCTCATCATGGTGTGCGTGTTCGTCGCGTTCGTCCTCAGCGGGAACGCCGGGGCGGCGACCGCGGGGGTCGGGCTGGCGGTCGCGGTGGCGCTGGACGCGTTCGTGCTCCGCACGGCGCTGGTTCCCGCCGCCATGCACCTCCTGGGCGACTCCAACTGGTGGCTCCCCGGGTGGCTGGAGAAGCGACTGCCCCACCTCGCGGTGGAGCCGGCGGAGGAGCCTGTTGTTCCTGACGGCCCTTCGTCCGCCGTCCACGGCTTCGTCCGTGATCCGGAGGGCGAGCCGGTCAGTGGGGCGGCGGTGACGCTGCTCTCGCACGGGGGCGGGCGCCAGCTCGATCGCGTCAACACTCTGGCTGACGGGTCGTACATCCTGTCCGTTCCGGCGCCGGGGACTTATCTGCTGGCGGTGACGGCACCGTCGTACGGGTCGTCGGCGCGGCATGTCAGCGTGGGGGACGGGCCTGTGGTGCAGGACGTGGAGTTGCGGGAGGGGGAGGTGGATGTGGTCGGCTAGCGGCCGGCTTCGAGGAGGGCGCCGACGTCCACGGTGACGTCGGCGCCGAGCACGGCGGTCTCGCCGGGGGTGGGTACGCGGTGGGTGGCGTACGTGTCCCCGGCGGGGGCCGTGAAGACGTGCAGCTGCTGGTGTTTCCGGCACCCGAAAGTGTTCACTCTCCCTCCCCCTTGACCCGCGCCCCCGGATCCGGCATCAGCCGTGTCATCCCCGGCAAGAAGTCCGTGAACAGCTCGTGCACCTCACGCACCAACGGCCGCAGCACCCGGAACCGGGACAGGGCGACGCCCCGCGCGGTGAGGCGGGCGCCCCTCTCCGCGAGGCGGTAGCTGCGTTCGCGGCCGGGGGTGCGGTCGAAGATCCAGTAGAGGACGAGGCCCATCTGGGAGAGCCACATCAGTTCGGGGAGGACGTCCTTCAGGTCGTCGGCGACTTTGGTCTTCGGCGCGCCTGTGAGGATTTCGCGGTGGACCGAGATCGCCTCCTCGCGTGCGTGCTCCGACTCGGGGGAGAAGGGGCTGAGGGGGCTGTCGGGATCGGCGGCGTTCTTGAAGAACTGGACGGCGAACTCGTGGTACGGCGTCGCGAGGTCGAGCCAGAGGCGCAGGACCCCGGAGAGCCGGGCCTCGAAGTCGGTCTCGCGGTCGAGGAGGGGGCGGACGGCGGCCCGGTGCTCGGCGGCGAGACGGTCGTAGAACCCCTGGATGAGGTGTTCCTTGCCGGCGAAGTAGTAGTACGCGTTGCCCACGGACACCCCCGCCTCCTGGGCGATGGCCCGCATCGTCGTCTTGTCGTACCCCCGCTCCTGGAAGAGCCGCATGGCGGTCTCCAGGATCAGCGCACGGGTCTGCTCGGACTTGCTGGGGGCTGCGGCGGGGCCGTCGTTGTTCGCGGACACGGTCGCGAGCCTAACCAGTGGCGCAGGAGTCGCCGTCACAGACGTACATCCAGCCGATCTGGGAGTCGTACACCCACCCCTTGTCCCGGTCGTACACCTCGCCACCCCAGCCGTCGTCCCGGTCGCGGCCCCACCCGGCCTCACGGAGCTTCGCCGCCGCCAGCACCGCCTTGCGCGCCATCCGTTGCCCTGACGGCGTGCTCAGCCGGTACGCCAGTGGCCGGTGCTCCCGCAGCGCCCACAGGACGACGATCCAGGCGGCGGTGTCCCGGTAGACCTGCCCCCCGTCCCCGACGACGGTGATCTCGTCGAGGGTCGCGGCGTGATCGAGGTCGGGGAAGCGCTCCCGCGCGGGGTCGGAGCCGGCCGGCACGAGGTCGAGGG
>DATCQX010000015.1:0-3525 GCA_036569285.1 Streptomyces sp. | reverse complement strand
ACACATGACACCCCTCCCACCCCCAACCACCACCCTCACCCCGGACGAAGCCCGCCGCATCATCCTCAGAGCCCAGGGCCTCCTAGGCACCCCCGACCGAAAATCCGGCGTCCGAGGCACCCTCCGCCACCTCGGCGCCATCCAACTGGACACCATCTCGGTCCTGGCCCGCTCCCACGAACTCATCCCCTACGCCCGCCTCGGCGCGGTAGGCCGCAAGACAGTGGAATCCGCCTACTGGACCCCCACCACCCCCCAATCACCCCCACACGCCTTCGAATACTGGTCCCACGCCGCCTGCATCCTCCCCATCGAGGAATGGCCCCACTTCGCCTTCCGCCGCCGCGCGTACCGCAACCGCCCCCACTGGAACCACCCCCTCCCGGACGGCGTGTACACCAAGGTCCTCGACCAACTCCGCGCAGAAGGCCCCCTCACCGCCACAGACCTGGGCGGCGCGAAGAAAACGAGCGATTGGTGGGACTGGTCCGGCACCAAGGTCGCGGTAGAACGCGCCCTGATGTACGGCGAGGTCGTCTGCGTGGAACGCAAAGGCTGGAAACGCGTCTACGACCTGGCAGAACGAGCCATCCCGAAGAACCTCCTGCACGACGACCTGGACGACAGGGAGTGCGTCCGCCGCCTGGTCCGCCTGGCCGGCGAGGCCCTGGGCGTAGGCACCCGATCCGACATCGCCGACTACCACCGCCTCAAATCCGACCAGGTGGACGACGTCCTCGCGGACTCGGGCCTGATCCCGGTGACGGTGGACGGCTGGTCCAAACCCGCCTGGGCCGACCCGAAGGCATTGGAGACCACCCCGAGGGGCCGCCACCGCACCACCCTGCTCTCCCCGTTCGACTCCCTCATCTGGGAACGCGCCCGCACAGAACGCGTCTTCGGCTTCACCCACCGCCTGGAGGCCTACGTCCCCAAACCCAAACGCATCCACGGCTACTTCGCGATGCCGGTCCTGGCCGGCGGCAAACTCGTCGGCAGAGTCGACCCCGCGCGCGAGAACGGCACCCTCGTGGCGAAACAGGTCTCCCTGGACGGCCCGAAGTCGATCCCGGCGGTGGCCCAGGCCCTGGTGGAAGCCGCGAGCTGGGTGGACTGCAAGGACATCCGGGTCGAACGGGTAGACCCCCCGTCTCTCCAGGACGCCTTGGCGAAGGAGACGAGAAGGGCCCTGTTCACGGCCCTACGCTGACACCCCGCTCACGGCCCGCCGACACCCCTCACCGGATCTCCAGAATCTTCTCCCGCATCGCATAGACCACCGCCTCCATCCTGGAGTGCAGCTGCAGCTTCTCCAGGATGTTGCGCACATGGTTCTTCACGGTGTTCTCGGAGATGAACAACTCCTTGGCGATGTCCCGGTTGTTCATCCCGGTGGCCACGAGTTTCAGCACTTCGAGTTCCCGGTCGGTGAGCCGCGGCGCGGGCACGAGCCGCCGCTCGTCCGTCCGCTGGATCATGGATTTGAACTCGGTGAGCAGTTTCGACGCCATCGAGGGACTGATCTGCGACTGCCCGTCGGCGACCGCGCGAATCGCGGTGGCGACCTCGTCCGTGGAGATCTCCTTGAGGAGATATCCCGTGGCCCCCGCCTTGATCGCGTCGTAGAGGTCGGCTTCCTCATCGCTTATCGTCAGCATGATGATCTTCGCGCTGGGAGCCACCTCCTTGATCGAGGTGCACGCCTCGATCCCCCCGCGCTTGGGCATCCGGACGTCCATGAGCACGATGTCGGGCAGCAGATCCGCCGCCTTGTCGACGGCCTCGGCCCCGTCCCCCGCCTCCCCGACGACCTGGATGTCCTCCTCGGCCGCGAGCACGATCTCCAGCCCCCGGCGGAACAGCGCGTGGTCGTCCACGACCAGCACTCTGATCGGCTCCCCTCGCGAGGTGCCCGCGTCCGGGCCCATGCCGACGACGTCGTCGCGCGCGTCCTCGTCCCGCATCGGTCCGAAGCTGTCCGCCATCGTTCCTCCCCCTGAGGCTGGGGCCGTTGGTCTGGTGCCATCGCCAACCCGAGGCAACGGCCCACTCGTTGAGCCGCCCTGGCCATGATTCCATGCCCTGACGACAACGCGGTGACGGAGCAAGGCGTGAACTGGTCGCACGGGGGTGCCCCTGGGGGCGCACACGCGCTCCAGGGGCACCCGTTGGGTCATCACCGGCGCGCGGTCAGCCGCCGAGCGTGCCGCCGGAGTCGGAGGCGTGCGCCTGTGCGGTGACCATGGTGTCGGTCTGGAGGTGGATCACCCCGTAGTCGTAGGCGTGCCGCCGGTAGACGACGCTGGGTTCCTTGGTCTCGGAGTCGACGAAGAGGTAGAAGTCGTGTCCGACCAGTTCCATCTCGTAGAGCGCCTGGTCGAGGGTCATCGGGGCCGCGACGTGGGTCTTCTCGCGGACGACGAGGGGGCCGTCACCCTGCACCTCCAGCGAGCCCATCCGCTTGGTGGGGACGCCGTCGGCCCGGTCGGGGTCGACCGGCTCGCCGTTGCTGCCGCTGAGGGTGGCCACGCCCGGGACGTGGTCAGGGACCTCCGCCGCCGTCAGCCGGCGGGAGCCGCGCCGTGTGTAGCGCTTGTCGTGCTGCTTGCGCAGCTGTGCGTCGAGCTTCTCCGCCGCCAGGTCGAGTGCCGCGTACGGGTCGCTGGCCGCCGCTTCCGCCCGGATCACCGGGCCGCGGGAGCGCAGCGTGATCTCCACCCGGTCGCACCGTTCCGCCTGTCGGGGGTTCGGCTCCTTGGACACCTCGACGTCCAGGCTGATCACCTTGCCGTCGAGCTTCTGGATCTTCTCCAGGTTCAGCTTCTCGGCCACGTGCTTGCGGAACCGCTCGGCCACTTCGGTCTTACGGCCCTTGACGACGATGTCCACGCAGAACTCCGTTCCCGGATCGCTCCGCTCCGTCGCGGAGCATCTCCCTTTCGCACCAGATTCCGGTGAGCCCCGGAACCTTCTGACTCGGTGACGTCCACCTCCCTCCCCCGAAGGAGAGATCCACATCCTTGGTGCCGCGGATGATTTTCCCGAAACCGCAGCACGGGCATTCGAATTCGAGAGCTACCGGCCTTCGCCTTCGCCTCTCTGAACCGAACATATCTCGCCCGGACGGATGTCGTCACCCTCTACCCCGCTACACCTCCGTTCAGGTGAATTAAGCCTCTCACCAGCTGTAACGAAGCACCTTCTCGATCAGTTCCGATTCATTCCAAAAGAATCCGGCACCCCCGCGACCACAGCCGCACACAACACTCCACCCCACCTCCTCTCCGCCGCCCCCACAGGGACGACGTCCGACCCCCCACGAACGGCGTCCGGCCCCGCGCGAGCCCCTCCCGACCCCGCCCGAGCGACTTCACCGGACACTCCTTCACCTCCCCCCTCACACGCCTCTCCAATCACACGCGCCGCCTCCGCGAGCGAAGCCCCGGTCGTGACGACGTCGTCGACGAGCACCACCGCTCTCCCCCGCAGCACCCGCGCCCCCGCGCCGCTCACCCGCAGCGCCCC
>DATCQX010000014.1:0-4595 GCA_036569285.1 Streptomyces sp. | reverse complement strand
CGACCGAAGTCGGCTATGTGCACGGTGAATATGCCGAATCAGACGGCACGGGCGGAAAAACAAAAAATGAAGTGCCGCACCCTTAAAGGGAAAGCGACCGATTCGCGCGGTGTGCACGGGATGTGCGACTCGTCTAACTCCTTCGGCAGAACCGCAGTTCACAGCCCGGCATACAAATCGCTTACGATCCGGGAGATCCCTTGTTCGACCTCGACGGCTTGTGCGAGGGTGTGCAGGCCCTCCCGTCAACAAGCGCTGCTCCAGCGGACGTTCGGGACGGCCGGTTCCATGTAACTCCCCGGGGAGGAATCCAACTGTGGCAGCAGCGGGTCAGTCGAATTCCCCGACTTCGGCGCGGCGTTCCCACGCGACGGACGAAATGCTGAGCGCGGAACTGAAAAGCTGGGAAGGCGCGGAGCCCGCGCACTATCCCGTGGGCGAACTCCTCGACCGGCACTGGGAAGCCGCGTTCATCTACGCGCGTCTGTGCACGGACGGCGAACGCGCGGCGGGCATGCTCACCACCGCGGCCTTCACGCGCCTCTTCGGCGAGTCCCAGCGGCACGACGGCCCCACCGCCGCCTGGCGCCCCCACCTCCTGGTCACCGTCCGCCGCATAGCCGCCGAGTGGTCCACCGACGGCCGCCGCGAACTCCTCCACCCCGGCCTGCGCGTCGACGACGCCGACCTCCTCGCCGCCCGGCTCCTGCCGCCCCTCGACAGACGCCTCCTGTCACGCTCCTTCCGGCGCCTCTCCCCGACCTCCCGCTGCCTCCTGTGGCACGTCGAGGTCGAGTCCGAACCGATCGAGGCCCCCGCCTCCCTGCTGGGCTTCGACACCGAGGCCGCCCGCCTCGAACTGTTCCGCTCCCGCGAGCGGCTGCGCGAGGAACTCCTCCAGTCGCACCGCGAACTCGCCGTCGAGGAGGAGTGCCACCGCTACGACCGCCTCCTGGACGTCGCCACCCGCCGGGGCGGCGACCTGGACGACGACCTGCGCGGCCACCTCGACCGCTGCCGGCACTGCTCCTACACCGCCGACCAGCTCGCCTGCTTCGCCGGAGGCCCCGTCCTCGGCACCGCCCTCGCCGAAGGCGCCCTCGGCTGGGCCGCGCACGCCTACCGGGACGTCCGCGCGGGCACCCCCGAGGAGCCGCCCGCCCCGCGGCAGGCCCTGCCCGAGGAGGTCCGCCCGGCGCCGAGCACCGAACTCGTCGTCGTCCCCGGCACGGGATCCGTGCGCGCCGCCCGCACGGCCGCCCGCCGCACCCGCCGCCGCAACCTCGCCTGCGCCGTCCTCACGGTCAGCGCCCTCGTCGTCCTCCCGCTCACGGTGTGGGCCGCGACGGGCTCCGACAGCAGCGCCGGGGCGAACGAACGCACCGACACCCCGAGCCCCGGCAAGGACACCGCCGCGAACGGCCCCGCCTGGGTCGACGCGGGCAACGGCGTCCAGGGCACGCTGCGCGGCCGGCTGCACAACGTGTTCTCCGGCCAGTGCGTCGGCGTCAAGGGCGGCAAGGCCGTCGCGGGCGCCGAAGCCGTCCTCGGGAAGTGCTCGTCCGTCGCCTCGCAGCAGTGGTCCTACGAGACGAACGGCCTCCTGCGCAACGCCCTCGCGCCCGACCTGTGCCTCGACTCGCACCTCGGCTACTCCGTCGTCCTCACGCCCTGCGCGGACGCGAAGACCGAGGCGAGCAGCGTCCGCTACGACTTCACCCTCCAGGGCACGATCGTCCCGCGCTGGAGCCAGGACCTCGCGCTCGCGCCCGCCGCGACCGACGGCTCCGGGGCGCTCGTCGCGAAGAACCGCGCGGACAGCGCCGCCCAGCGCTGGGTGATCGACACGTCGAAGCCGGAACTCCAGATGGAGATCGTCAACTGGGACACGGCCCAGAGCCCCGGCAAGGCACCGGTGACCCCCAAGAAGGCCGCCCCGAAACCGGCCCCGGACCCCGCCCCGGCACCACCGAAGAAGGCCGACCCGAAGCCCACACCGTCCCCGAAGCCGTCCCCGTCGTCCCCGCAGTGCTCGCCGTACAACCCGTACGCCTGCGACTGGGGCGGAGACGGTGGCCACGGCACCGGATACCCCTACGGCGGCGGAGGGCACGGCTACCCCGGATACCCGTACGGCGGCGGCCAGGGCTGGGGCGGCTACCCGTACGGATCCGGGTACGGGGCGCCCGGCAGCCGCTGACCGGCAGCCGCCCCCGGCTTCACCCCCCCGCCTCACACCACCTGCAACGACACCCACAACGCCCCCACGGACGCGAGCAGCGCCGCCGGAACCGTCAGCAGACCCAGCCGGGTGAACTCGCCGACGTCGACGCGCTCCTCGTGCCCGTGCACCACCCGGCGCCACAGCAGCGTCGCGAGGGACCCGGCGTACGTCAGGTTCGGGCCGATGTTCACCCCGAGCAGCACCGCGAGGACCGCCCCGGGCCCCACCGGGGCGGCCAGCGGCGCCAGCGCCAGCACGGCGGGCAGGTTGTTGATCAGGTTCGCGAGCAGCGCGGCCACCGCGGCGAACCCCAGCAGCGCGAGCAGCCCCGACCCACTCGGCAGGACATGCCCGAGCGCGTCCCCGAGCCCGTTGTCGACGACGCCGCGGACGACGATGCCGAGGGCCAGCACGAACGCCAGGAACCCCGGCGCCGCCGCCCGCACCACCTCGACCGGCCCCGCCTGCCGCCGCGCCAGCGCCCGCACCGCCAGCACCAGCGCCCCCGCGAACGCCACCCACGCGGGCTCGACGCCCACCGCCGACGCCACCACGAACCCCGCGAGCGTCGCCGCGACCGTCACCAGCGCGAACATCGGCACCTCAGGGGCGGGCCCGGTCTCCTCGGACGCCTCCCGCGCGGGCAGGTCGGCGGCGAAGAACCGGCGCATCACGAGGTACTCCGCGCCGATCGCCAGCAGCCACGGCAACGCCATCAGCGCCGCGAACCGGGTGAAGCTGAGCCCGCTCGCGGTGAACGCCAGCAGGTTCGTCAGGTTCGACACAGGCAGCAGCAGGGACGCCGTGTTGGACAGGTGCGCGCACGCGTACACGTGCGGCCTCGCGCGGACCATCAGCTGGTTGGCCGTCGCGAACACGACCGGCGTCAGCAGGACGACCGTCGCGTCCAGGCTCAGCACGGCCGTGATGACCGACGCCAGCCCGAACACCGACGTCAGCAGCCTGCGAGGCCGCCCCGCCGCGCGCCGCGCGAGCCACGCCCCGCACGCCGTGAACAGCCCCTCCACGGCACAGAAGTGCGCGAGCACCAGGACCGCCGCGAGGAACCCGACGACCGGGCCGAGCCGCTCGGCCTCCTCCCACGCGTCCCCCGCCGAGATCGCCCCCAGCGCCACCACCAGCACCGCGGCGGGCACCGCCACCAGCGCCTCCGACCTGCCCGAGGGCCGCAGCACCGCCCAGCCGAGCGAGGCGGCGAGCAGCGCGGAGGACAGGGAGACGGCGAGTGCGGTGTTCAGGGCGGATCCTTAGGGACGTACAGGCGACGAGCGACCCTCATGAAAACAGGCGGCGGTAAGAAAAACACACGTGCCCCCGTTCACTCCTCCCCGAGCAACCCCAGCTCCGCCCAGATCGTCTTCCCCTCCGAGGAGTGCCGAGTCCCCCACCGGTCCGTGAGCTGTGCCACCAGCAGCAGCCCCCGCCCGCCCTCGTCCCACGTCTTCGCGCGCCGCAGGTGCGGGGCCGTGTGGCTGGTGTCGGACACCTCGCAGATCAGCGTGGCCGCGTCGTGGATCAGCCGCAGCCGGATCGGGTGGGCGCCGTACCGGATCGCGTTGGTGACCAGCTCGCTGACCACCAGCTCCGCCGTGAAGGACACCGCGTCGATCCGCCAGGCGACGAGCTGCTCGGCGACCTGCTGGCGGACCTGCGCGACGAGCGCCGGATCAGGGGGCACGTCCCAGGTCGTGATGTGGTCGGCGGGCAGCGCGCGCGTACGCGCCAGGAGCAGCGCGACGTCGTCCGCCGAGCCGCCCGGCGGCAGCAGGGCGTGCAGGACCCGGTCGCAGGTCTCGTCCAGGGAGTCCGCGTACCCGGTGAGGGCCGCGCACAGCGCCTGGAACCCGGCGTCCACGTCCCGCGTGCGGGACTCGATCAGCCCGTCCGTGTACAGCGCGAGCACGCTCCCCTCGGCGAGCTGCACCTCCGCCGACTCGAACGGCAGCCCGCCGAGCCCCAGCGGCGGCCCCGCCGGCAGCTCCACCCGGCGCGGACGCCCGCCCGGCGGCACCACCACGGGCGGCGGATGCCCGGCCCGCGCCATCGTGCACCGCCGCGTCACCGGGTCGTACACCGCGTACAGACACGTCGCCCCCACCTCCCCGGGGCTCCCCTCGCTGCCCGCCTCCTCGGAGAGCCGCACGACGAGGTCGTCGAGGTGGGTGAGCAGCTCGTCCGGCGTGAGATCGATGTCCGCGAGGGTCCGGACGGCCGTCCGCAGCCGGCCCATCGTCGCGGACGCCTGGATGCCGTGCCCGACGACGTCCCCGACGACCATCGCGACCCGCGTCCCCGACAGCGGGATCACGTCGAACCAGTCCCCGCCGACGCCCGCGCGGGCCGCCGGGAG
>DATCQX010000013.1:0-8350 GCA_036569285.1 Streptomyces sp. | reverse complement strand
CCCGCTCCTGGAGACGCCGTTGACGTCGGTGGTGTGGGCTTCGGAGTCCGGTGATCAGGGGCTTGTGGATCGGACGGTGTGGGCTCAGGCCGGGTTGTTCGCGTTCGAGGTGGCCGCGTTCCGGCTGGTGGAGTCGTGGGGTGTGGTGCCTCAGTTCGTCGTCGGTCACTCGGTGGGGGAGATCGCCGCTGCCCATGTGGCGGGCGTGCTGACTCTCGCGGACGCGTGCCGTGTAGTGGCGGCGCGTGGGCGGCTGATGGACGCGCTGCCGGACGGTGGCGTGATGGTGGCGGTCGAGGCCTCCGAGGAAGAGGTGTCCCCGTACCTGGGTGAGGGGGTGTGTGTCGCGGCGGTGAATGCTCCGGGTTCGGTGGTGCTGTCGGGCGAGGCTGAAGCCGTGGGTGCCGTTGTGGAGCGGTTCGCCGGGCAAGGTCGGCGGACGCGGTCGCTGCCGGTCAGCCACGCGTTCCATTCGGTGCTGATGGAGCCGATGCTGGAGGAGTTCCGCCGGGTGGTCGAGAGCGTGTCGTTCGCACCGGCACGCCTTGCCGTGGTCTCGACCCTCTCCGGCGGTGTGGCGGGTGCGGAGTTCTCCACGCCCGAGTACTGGGTGCGCCAGGTCCGGGAAGCGGTCCGCTTCGCCGACGCGATCGAATGGCTGGCCGGGGAAGAGGTGTCGACCTTCCTGGAGGTCGGCCCGGATGCCGCGCTGAGCCCCATGGCCGCACGGTGCCTGGACGACGGGGCCGCTGTGGTGCCGTTGCAGCGGCGCGAGCAGGACGAGGCCGCGACCGCGCTCCACGCGCTGGCCGAACTCTTCGTCCACGGCACCCCGGTCGACTGGACGAAGACACTGCCGGGCACCTCGCCCCGCCAGGTCCCCCTTCCCACCTACGCCTTCCAGCGGGAGCGTTACTGGCTGGCCGGCCCGAATCGGCGTCCGGCGACGGACGGTTGGCGTTACCGGGCCGTGTGGCGTCCGGCGCGTGTCGGGTCGGTTGAGCGGCTGTCGGGTCGGTGGCTGGCCGTCGTCCCGGCGGGTGCGGCTGAACAGGCCGACGTGCGCGCGGTGTTGGCTGCACTGGGCGCGGCGGGTGCGGAGGTGGTGCCGGTCGAGGCGGGGGCCGGCGTCGACCGGAACACCCTGGCCGCGCGTCTGCGCGAGGTGGCCGAGGGCGTGGCCGGCGTCGTGGCCCTGCCGGTGTCGGACGACGGCGGGACGGCGACCGGGGTGCCCTCGGCTGTGACCGCCACCCTGACCCTCGTGCAGGCTCTCGGTGACGCCGGGATCCAGGCCCGGCTGTGGTGCGTGACTCAGGGCGCGGTCGCGGTCGGTGACTCCGGCGAGGAGGTGGCCACGGTCGCCCAGGCCGGAGTGTGGGGGCTCGGCCGGGTGGTGGCCCTGGAACACCCTGAGCGCTGGGGCGGCCTGGTGGATCTCCCGGTGGACGCGGACGCCGCGCTCGCGGCCGGTCGGCTCATCGGGATCCTCGCGGGTGCGGCCGGAGCCGAGGACCAACTGGCCGTACGCGCGGCGGGTGTCTTCGTCCGCCGTCTGGTCGCGGCGCCGCCCGTCACCGCGCCCGAGCCGGTGTGGCGCGCGGACGGAACCGTGCTGGTGACCGGTGGCACCGGCGGTCTGGGCACCGAGGTGGCGCGCAGGCTCGCGGGCGAGGGTGTGGAACATCTGCTGCTCGTGAGCCGACGGGGTCCGGGCTCGCCCGGAGCCGCCGAACTCGCTGATGAGCTGGAGGCGTTGGGCTCGCGCGTCACCATGGTGGCGTGCGACGTGTCCGACCGTGCGGCGCTCGCCGAGGTGCTCGCGGGGGTGCCCGCCGAGTTCCCGCTGCGGGGTGTCGTGCACACGGCTGGGGTGCTGGACGACGGTGTGGTCGAGGCGTTGACGCCCGAGCGGTTCGCCGGGGTGTGGGCGGCCAAGGTGGACGCGGCGGTGCATCTGGACGAGCTGACCGCCGAACTCCCCGAGCGGCTCGCCCTGTTCACCGCGTTCTCCTCCGCGTCCGCCTCCTGGGGCGGTGAGGGCCAGGGCAACTACGCGGCGGCGAATGCCGCGTTGGAGGCGCTGGTCGAGCGGCGCCGGGCCCGGGGGCTGGCCGGCTCGTGTGTGGCGTGGGGGCCGTGGGCCGGTTCCGGTATGGCCACCGATGAGGCCGTGGCGAGCCGGGTGCGGCGGGCGGGGGTCCGGCCGATGGACCCTGCCCGGGCGGTGACGGAGTTCGAGCGGGTGATCGCGGCCGACGAGGGCGTGCTGACCGTCGCCGACGTCGACTGGAACCGTTTCCTTCCGCTGTTCACCGGCACCCGGCCCAGCACCCTCTTCGACGAGGTCGAGATCGAGGCGGAGCGGATACGGGCGCGGACCGGCGCCGACCTGGCCAGGAGCGGCCACGGGGACGACGTCCCCGCCTCCGCCGGACCGCTCCGTACCCGGCTGGCCCTTCTCCCGGAGGCCGAACAGCGCGGGGTGCTCCTCGGAATCGTCCGGGATCAGGCGGCGGTGGTGCTGGGGCACGCGTCGGCGGAGGCGGTCGTCCCCGGGCGTGCCTTCAAGGAACTGGGCTTCGACTCGCTGACCGCCGTCCAGTTCCGCAACCGGCTGGGCGCGGAGACCGGTCTCGCGCTGCCCCCGTCGGTCGTGTTCGACCACCCCACCCCGCTCGCCTTGGCGCGGCACCTGTGGAGCGAGCTGTCCGGAACCATGGACACAGCGGCCGGACTCCCGCTCTGGACGGGCCCGTCGACCGACGATCCGGTGGTGATCGTGGGGATGGGCTGCCGCTTCCCCGGGGGTGTCGCCTCCCCGGAGGAGCTGTGGGAGCTGCTGGCGTCCGGCGCCGACGCGGTGACCGGGTTCCCGGCCGACCGTGGCTGGGAGCAGGCGTACGACATGGACGCGCGTGCCGGCGGGACCGACTACGCCCGGTACGGCGCCTTCGTCACCGACCCGGCGGCCTTCGACGCGGGCTTCTTCGGTATCTCGCCGCGTGAGGCCATGGCGATGGATCCGCAGCAGCGGTTGTTGCTGGAGACGTGCTGGGAGGCGTTGGAGGATGCCGGGATCGATCCGGCGTCGTTGCGGGGTGGCCGGGGCGGGGTGTTCATGGGCACCAACGGCCAGGACTACGCGAGTCTGCTGCTGAAGAGCCAGGAACCCGCCGAGGGCTACGTGGGCACCGGGAACGCGGCGAGCGTGATGTCCGGGCGGATCGCCTACACCCTCGGTCTGGAGGGCCCGGCCGTCACGGTCGACACGGCGTGCTCCGCGTCGCTGGTTGCGCTGCACCTCGCCGTGCAGGCCCTGCGGTCCGGCGAGTGCGATGTGGCCCTCGCCGGTGGCGCCACCATCATGTCCACGCCCGGCGTGTTCATCGAGGCGACCCAGCAGGGCGCCCTGTCGCCCGGTGGCCGGTGCAAGGCGTTCTCGGCCGACGCGGACGGTACGGGCTGGGGCGAGGGAGCGGGTGTGCTCCTCGTGGAGCGGCTCTCGGACGCCGAGCGGCTCGGTCACCGGGTGCTGGCGGTGGTGCGGGGCAGCGCGGTGAATCAGGACGGCGCGAGCAATGGGCTGACGGCGCCGAACGGCCCGTCGCAGCAGCGGGTGATCCGGCAGGCGCTGGCCGCCGCCGGGCTGTCCCCGGCTGAGGTGGACGCCGTCGAGGCGCACGGCACCGGGACCCGGCTCGGGGATCCCATCGAGGCGCAGGCACTGCTGGCCACCTACGGGCAGGACCGTCCGGAGGACCAGCCGTTGTGGCTGGGCTCCATCAAGTCGAACATCGGCCACACGCAGGCCGCGGCGGGTGTCGCCGGTGTCATCAAGATGGTGCAGGCCATGCGGCACGGCCGGCTGCCGGTCTCCCTGCACGTGGACGAGCCGACGGACCAGGTCGACTGGTCCGCGGGCGCCGTCCGGGTCCTGACCGAGGCGCGGGAGTGGCCGCGGACCGACCGGCCGCGCCGGGCGGGCGTCTCCGCCTTCGGCGTGAGCGGCACCAACGCGCACGTCATCATCGAGCACGCGCCCGAACCCGATCCCTCGGACCGGCCCTCGGTCCCCGATTCCGGGCCCGTCTCCTGGGTCGTGTCGGCGAGGAGCGAGGGTGCCCTGCGTGAGCAGGCCGCCCGGCTGCGTACCCATGTGGAGAGCGCCGACGCGCACCCCGTGGACGTCGCCCACTCTCTCGCCGTCGGCCGGCAGGCCCTGGAACACCGGGCCGTCGTCACCGGTGGTGACCGCGAACGGCTGCTCGCGGGCCTCGCCGCGCTGGCGGCGGGCGAACCCGCCGCCGGTCTCGTGCACGGCTCGGTCGCACCCGGCACGGAAGCCCCCCGCACGGTGTTCGTGTTCCCCGGCCAGGGCGCGCAGTGGCTCGGTATGGGCGCCGAACTCTACGACTCCTCCCCGGTGTTCGCGCAGCGGATCGACGCGTGCGCGACCGCCCTGGAGCCCTGGGTCGACTGGCCGCTCCTCGATGTCCTGCGCGGCGAGGAGGGAGCCCCGCCGCTCGACCGGCTCGACGTCCTGCAGCCCGCTCTGTGGGCCGTCATGGTGTCGCTGGCCGAGGTGTGGCGGGCGCACGGCGTCGAACCGGACGCCGTGGTCGGCCACTCCCAGGGCGAGATCGCCGCCGCCGTGGTGGCGGGCGGCCTCTCGCTGGACGACGCCGCCCGTATCGTCACCCTGCGCAGCACGCTCCTCACCCGGCTGTCGGGTCACGGCAGCATGGCGTCGATCCGGCTCCCCGCCGCCGAGGTGCGTGAACTGCTCGCCGAGCGCTCCAGGTTGAGCATCGCGGCGGTCAACGGCCCCCGGCACACCGTGATCACCGGGTCCGAGGGCGAACTGCTCCCGCTCGTCGCCGAGTTGACGGAGCGTGAGGTGCGGGCCCGGCTGGTGCCCGCCGCCGCCGCGGGCCACTCGGTCCAGGTCGAGCCCCTCCGTGACGAACTGCTCGCCGGCCTCGCCGAGGTCGAGGGCCGGCCGAACACGGTGCCCTTCTACTCCACCGTCACCGGGGAGCGCCTGGACCTGGCCACGCTGGGCGCGGCCTACTGGTACCGCAACCTCCGTGAGCCCGTCGCCTTCGAGGACGCCGTACGTGCTCTGCTCGGCGCGGGCTACGAGGCGTTCGTCGAGATCGGCCCGCACCCCGTGCTGGCCCCCGGCCTCCAGGACATCGCCGAGGACGCGGGCGCCCGCGCCGCCGTCCTGACCACGCTCCGCCGTGACCAGGGCGGGCAGGCCCGGATGCACACCGCGCTGGCCGAGGCGTACGTCCAGGGGATCGCGGTCGCCTGGGACACCACGTACGACGTCGCGCACGCCCGCCGGGTGCCGCTGCCGCCCTACGCCTTCCAGCGGGCGCGCTACTGGCCGAGGCCCACGGCCGTGGCGCCCGGCGCCGACGCCGCGACGAGCCCGGCCGACGCCCGGTTCTGGGAGGTCGTCGCCACCGCCGACACGGAAGCCCTCGCCGAGACCCTGGGCCTCGACGCCGGAGCCGACCGGTCCTCCCTCGACGCCGTGCTGCCCGCGCTGGCCTCCTGGCGCAGGCGCAGCCAGGACCGTTCCACCGTGGACTCCTGGCGCTACCGCGTGCGCTGGTCGCCGCTCGCCGCCGGGCCCGGGACGACACCGTCCGGGACGCTGTCCGGGACGTGGCTGGTCGTCACCCCGGAGAACGCCGCCCCCATGGACGACGCCCCCATGGACGCCGCCCCCATGGACGCCGCCCACGAAGGCGCCCTCCACGCGGAACTCCTCGCGGGACTCGCCGGACACGCCGGCCAGGACGCCGAGGTCGTCCGGCTGGCTGTCCCGGCCGGCGCCGACCGGGCCGAACTGGCCGACCGTCTGCGCGACTTCGTCGCGGACCGGCCCCCGGTCACCGGCGTCGTCTCGCTGCTGGCCCTCCAGGGCGGCGCCGAGGCGCCCGGTGTTCCGGTGGCCGTGAGCGCCACCCTCGCCCTGACCGTCGCCCTCGGCGACGCCGGCGTGGAGGCGCCCTTGTGGTGCCTGACCCGGGGCGCGGTCGCGGTGAGCGGCGGCGAACACATCACCGCCGCCGCGCAGTCCGCCGTCTGGGGCCTGGGACGTGCCGCGGCACTGGAGTACCCGGGACGCTGGGGCGGGCTGATCGACCTGCCGCAGACCCTCGACGCACCGGCCCTCGGCCGGCTCGCCGCGATCCTGGGCCGGGGCGCGGGCGACGAGGACCAGCTCGCCGTCCGCCGCACCGGCATCCACGTCCGACGGCTGGACCACGCCGCCCCGGCTGCCGAACCCACGCGCCACTGGCAGCCGTCCGGCACCGTCCTCGTCACCGGAGGCACCGGCGGAATCGGCGCCCACGTCGCCCGCTGGCTGGCCCGTGGCGGCGCCCGGCACCTCGTGCTCACCAGCCGTCGCGGCGCCGAAGCCCCCGGCGCGGCCGGCCTCAAGGCCGAACTGGAGGAACTGGGCGTACAGGTCACCCTCGCCGCCCTCGACGTCGCCGACCGTGCCGCGCTGGACGCCCTGGTGGACGGCCTGCGGGCCGACGGCGACGAGATCCGGGCCGTGCTGCACGCCGCCGGAGTCAGCCGGATGATCGCCCTCGCCGACACCGCGCCCGCCGACCTCCCCGGCCTGCTCACCGCCAAGACCGAGGGCGCCGACCACCTGGACGCCGTCTTCGGCGACACCCCCCTGGACGCCTTCGTCCTGTTCTCCTCCTGCGCCGCCGTCTGGGGCGGCGCGGGCCAGGGCGCCTACGCCGCCGCCAACGCCTACCTCGACGGCGTCGCCGACCGCCGCCGCGCCCGGGGCCTGACCGCCACCTCCGTCTCCTGGGGCGGCTGGGCGGGCGGCGGCATGGCCGACGCCGAGGCCATGGCGTACATGGGCAGGCGCGGGCTGCTGGAGATGGACCCGGAGCTGGCACTCGCCGCGCTCCAGCAGGCGCTCGACCTGGACGAGACCTCCGTGGCCGTCACCCGCATGGACTGGGAGCGGTTCATCCCCTCGTTCACCTCGGCGCGGCCCAGCCCGCTGCTGAGCGAACTTCCCGAAACAGCAGGGCTGTTCAACCCCGCGGACGAGCCGGAGCAGGCCGCCGGGAACAACGCCCTGCGCGAGCGGTTGACCGCTCTCCCCGTCGGCGACCGGCTCGAAGCGCTGGTGTCGCTGGTACGCGCCCAGGCCGCCGCCGTCCTCGGGCACGACTCGGCCGACGCCGTACCCGGCGAACGCGCCTTCCGGGACATCGGATTCGACTCGATCACCGCGGTCGAACTCCGCAACGCCCTGAACACGGCGACCGGGCTCGCCCTGCCCGCCACCCTGGTCTTCGACCACCCCAGCTCCGAGGTCCTCGCCGCCTTCCTGCTCGACGAACTCCTCGGCCGCACGAACGAGCCGGGGGCGAGCGGGGTACCGGCCCTGCGCGCGCCGGCCCTCGACGAACCCGTCGCCATCGTCGCCATGGCCTGCCACTACCCCGGCGGCATCTCCGGCCCGGAGCAGCTGTGGCGGGCGGTCGCCGACGGCACCGACATGATCGAGCCGTTCCCCGTGGACCGGGGCTGGGACCTGACCCCGGCGGGCGAGGGCACCCGGCACACCAGTGAGGGCGGGTTCCTCGCCGACGCGGCCGGTTTCGACGCGGCCTTCTTCGGCATCTCACCGCGCGAGGCGCTCGCCATGGACCCGCAGCAGCGGCTGATGCTCCAGACCTCCTGGGAGGCGCTGGAACGGGCGGGCATCGACCCCACCGCGCTGCGCGGCAGCCGTACCGGCGTGTTCGTCGGGGGCAGCGGCTCCGGGTACGGCCCGGCGGTCCAGCTGTCGGGCGAGACGACCGAAGGCCTGCTCACCGGCAGCGCGGGCAGCGTCCTGTCCGGCCGGATCGCCTACACGCTGGGCCTGGAGGGCCCGGCGGTGACCGTGGACACCGCGTGCTCGTCGTCCCTGGTCGCCCTGCACCTCGCCGTCCAGGCCCTGCGCGGCGGCGAGTGCGACCTCGCGCTCGCGGGCGGCACCACCGTCATGGCCACCCCCGACGCCTTCGTCGAGTTCTCCCGCCAGGGCGCCCTCTCGGCCGACGGCCGCTGCAAGGCGTTCGCCTCGGCGGCGGACGGCACCGGCTGGGGCGAGGGCGCCGGTGTCCTGCTCGTCGAACGCCTGTCCGATGCGCGGCGGCTCGGCCACCGCGTCCTGGCGGTGGTGCGGGGCAGCGCGGTCAACCAGGACGGCGCGAGCAACGGTCTCACCGCGCCCAACGGTCCCTCGCAGCAGCGGGTGATCCGGCAGGCGCTCGCCTCGGCGGGGCTGACGGCGGCCGACGTGGAC
>DATCQX010000012.1:0-5354 GCA_036569285.1 Streptomyces sp. | reverse complement strand
GGCGTGGGTGTGGGCGGGGTGGCTGTGGGGCCCGCCCCGCCTTTCGTCTCTACCGCACGTGTCGGGTCGTCCGTGGGCTTTCCCGTGCCGCGAGGTCCTCGCGGACGCGGGACTCCGGGTAGACGAAGGGGAGGACGACGCCTGTCATCGCGGTCGTCACCAGGGCCATGACGACCATCAGGGAGTACAGGGACTGGTCGAGGACGCCGAGCTGGAGGCCGACGGTCAGGACGATCAGTTCGGTGAGGCCCCGGGTGTTGATGAGGAGGGCCAGGACGACCGAGTGGCGGGGGCGGACGCCGTTGACGCGGGCGCCGAGGAACGCGCCGGCGGACTTGCCGCCGATCGCCACCAGCAGGATCAGCGCCAGCTCCCCGAACGCGGTCGCGTCCATCCCCGACAGGTCGACCTTGAGGCCGGCCACCATGAAGAACACCGGCAGCAGCAGGAGCGAGGAGATCCGCTCGACCCACGGCAGGGCCGTGCGCCGCAGCCGGGACGCACCCTCGCGGGGGAGGGCCATGCCGAACAGGAACGCGCCGAAGATGAGGTGCAGGCCCATCCACTCGGTGGCCCGCGCCGACAGGTACAGCCCGCCCGCGACGGCCGTCAGCACGCCCGCGTCGACCGCCCAGTGGGGACGCCTGTCCCGTGCGGCACGCTTCGCCAGCAGCGGCCGTACCCCCCACAGCAGCGCCGCCGCGTACGGCAGGACGAGGGCGACGTGCCAGGGGGCGCCGGCCGCTCCGGCGAGGGCGGCGACGATCGCGAGGAGCGTCCAGGCGAGGACGTCGTCCACGGCCGCCGAGGCGAGCGCGAGCCCTCCGATGGGCGTGCTGATCAGGCCCTTGTCGGTGAGGATGCGGGCCAGCACGGGGAACGCCGTCACCGACATCGCCGTCCCGAGGAAGAGGACGAACGTGAGTCTGTCGTCGGTGGGGTGGTGGTCCGTGAGGTACAGGGCGAGCAGGGCGCCCAGGGAGAACGGCAGGACGATCGCGCTGAGGGAGACGCTCGCGGCGATCCGGCCCTGGCCGCGCAGGAGGCCGCGGTCGAACTCCAGGCCGACCAGGAACATGAAGACGCAGACGCCGATGTCCGCCAGGTTCGTCAGGGACGGGCGGACGGCGGCGGGGAAGAGGGCGGTGGTGATCTCGCCGTGCAGCAGCGTCGGTCCGAGGAGGACGCCGCCGATGATCTCGCCGATCACCGGAGGCTGGCGCAGACGGCGGGCGAGGGCGCCGAGGAGACGGGCGACGGTGACGATCACCAGCAGCGCGAGCAGCAGCCGGCCGAGGGTGCTCAGCTCCATCGGGGACCCCCTTCCGCGGTGCGTGCCGCGCGGGAGGGGGCCGGTTCGGGGAACGCTTCTTCGGGGCTCATCGAACAGCTCTCCTTGTTGCTTCTCGGGGCCCGCCCGCCGGGGGTTTCCGGGCGGGCCCCGAGAAGGTAAGGGGAGCCGCTCAAGCCTGTGTCGAAGCCGTCAGACGTCGTCGCTCTTGGGGCGGGGGCCCGGCAGAGTCGGGTCCGGCAGGGACGGGTGGTCGCCGTCGCGGTGCGCCCTGCGGGTCTCCTCCACGAACTCGCGGGAGAACATCGCGCTGAGGGTGGCCATGCCGCCCCGGGCGATGCGGACCTCGCTGTGCTGGAGCCGCCCCGTCAGCTTGATCCGCCGGCCGCCGGTGCCCGGCGCGTGCCGCTGGGCGTCCTTGACCTTGGAGTTGTCGGGGAGTTCCAGCTCCGACTCGTCGATCACCGAGCCGTCCGGGACGAGGAGTTTGACGGTGGAGCGCTCGGCCTGGATGCGGACGGTGATCTCGCCGTCGGGGATGCGGTGCGAGCGGAGGTCGAGGTGGAGCGAGGAGCGGCGGGCGCGGACGTCGATACGCCGGGCCTCCGTCCAGTGCCCGAGCTTCTTCTCCGAGGTGTAGTAGACCTCCACCAGGACCGTGTCCTCGGCGGTGTTCTCGCTGTTGTTACTGTCTTTGTTCATGTCGTGCGGGGTGCTCATCACAGCGTTCCTCCTGGAACCCGGGCAACAATCCCGTTTTTGTACGGCTTGATTTTCCTTGTCGGTCAACTATCTTGACTGTCAAGGCGTACTCCTATCTTGAAGGTCGAGATACTTGAATGTCAAGTGAAGCTGTGACCGGCCTGGACAAAGAGGCGCTGAGCTGGCAGCTCGCCAATGAGGTCCGGCTCCTCCAGAGCGCCGTCGAGGCGGTCGACGCGGCCGCCGCGGCCCGGCTCGGCATCAACCAGACCGACCTGCGCTGCCTCGACGTCCTGCTGCAACGCGAGAGCGCCGCACCCGGCGAACTGGGTGCGGCGCTCGGACTCACCACCGGCAGCGTCACGGCCATGCTGGACCGGCTCGACAGGCTCGGCTACCTCACCCGGGAGCCGGACCCCGCCGACCGGCGCCGCTCCGTCGTCCGGGCCAGCGAACGCACCCGCAAGGCCGCCGGGGAGATCTACATGCCCCTCGCCCAGGAGGCGCACGCCGGGCTCCAGAAGTACTCGGCGCAGGAGCTGGCGCTGCTGCTCGACTTCGTGCGCGGCAGCCGCGAGGTCCAGGAGAAACACGTGTCCCGGATCCGCGGCTGACGAAGCGGTGGGTCACTCCTTCCGGGCGATCACCAGCGTGACGTCGTGCCCCAGGGCCGTGTGGCCGACGTCCGCGAAGCCCGCCGCGCGCATCCAGCCCGCGCACTGCTCCAGGTCGTAGCCCGTGCCGTGCGGGGTCATCAGCTGGAGGTTGAGGCTGCGGACCAGGTTGCGCAGATAGCTGTCCGCGCCGCGCACGATCACCGGATCCCACACCAGGAACGCCCCGCCCGGCCGGACCGCCGCGAAGGCGGCCCGGACCAGCGCCTGGCGCTGCTCGTCGTTCCAGTCGATGAGCGAGTGCCCGATCATCACGACGTCCGCCTGAGGCAGCGGCCCCGCGAAGAAGTCCCCGCCGTGGAAACCGACCTTCCCGGTCATCCCGATCGCCGCCATGTGCGCCGTGAAGTCCGGCTCCATCTGCGGCAGGTCGAACACCCGGGCGTCCAGATGCGGATGCGCCCGCACCAGGCCCGCCAGCACGTTCCCCCGGCAGCCGCCCAGTTCGAGGACCGAACTGTGCGCCGACCAGTCGTAGCGGGACGTCAGCGCCGGGATCAGCGGACGGCTCGCGTCCTCCGCCATCCCGACCAGCCCGCCCTTCTTCTCCTCGCTGTCGTACAGCTCACCGAACATGTCCTCGCCGGAGAACGTCGCCGCCTGCGGGGCACCCGTGCGCAGCGCCTCGGCGAGCCGCCCCCACGCCGGGTACATCACCTGGTCGGCCGCCTTCAGGAAACCGCCCAGATAACCCTCCCCGCCCGGCAGCAGACAGTCCCTGGCCGTCGCCGCGTTCCGGTACCGGCCCTCGGCGTCCCGCTCCAGGAAACCCAGTTCGGCCAGGGCCGCCAGGAAGTGCCCGGTGCCCCGGGCGTGCAGGCCGAGCCTCCTGCGGAGGTCCTCCGCCGTGCCCGGCTCCTTCGCCAGCGCCTCGAACAGGCCCAGGTCCAGGCCCGTCAGCACCAGCTTCGCGTACTGGAACGCCATCGCCTGCCCGAGTACGTCCGTCATCGCGCGGACCCCCCTCAGACCGACGCCGGCGTGTGGCCGGCCGCGCGGGCGACGACGTCCGACAGCACCGCCAGCGGATCGCCGGCCGGGCCCTGCGAACGCCACGACACGAACGCGTCCGGCCGGACCAGGACCGCGCCCGCCGGGCCCACCCCGTAGACGTCCGTCCACGCGCGGCCGTCCCGCTCGGAGGGCATCAGGGACTCGGCCGCGCCGATCGTGTGCGTGCGCAGCGGGATGCCCAGCTTCTCCGCGACCTTCGTCGCCGCCTGTGCCCAGGCGGCGCCCTCGGGGCCGGTGAGCAGGACGTACGAGTCCCAGAAGAGGTCGATCGTGGAGATCTCCCGGTCACCCCTGCGCAGCCACAGGTGCGGGGCACGGGTGCCCGGCTCGCCCTTCAGCTCCAGGTCCGGGGAGAGGACCTTGGCACCCGGCGCCGCGATCACCGAGGACGAGCGGTACCGGTAGCCGAGCGTGATGATCACGTCGTCCACGAAGTCCGCGCGGTCCTGATCGGTGGCGTACCCGTGCCGGATGCGGTTGCGGACGAGGGCCTGCTCCGACATCGCCGTGCCCAGCGGGCGGCGCTCCGCGTCGTACGTGTCGAGCAGGGCGTCCGTGCCCCAGCCCTGGAGAGCGGCGGCCAGTTTCCAGGACAGGTTGTGGGCGTCGTGGATCCCCGTGTTGGCGCCGAAGCCGCCCGCCGGGGGGTGGACGTGCGCGGCGTCGCCCGCGAGGAAGACACGGCCCTCCCGGAACCTCTCCGAGACGAGCTGGGCACCGCGCCACGGGACCTTCGCGACGACCTCCACGTCGATGTCGCGGCCGGCCGCGCGGCGGACGATGTCCCGGCAGCGGTCGTCGTCGAAGTCCTCCGGACTCTCGCCCTTCTCCGGGTGGTACAAGGGGGTCGCCAGCCACGGGTCGCAGCCGTGCAGACGGGACAGGCCCATCAGGGTGCCGCCCGCGCTGGCGTAGCACAGGATGAACTTCGCGTCCTTCAGGAGGACTTCCAGCTCCGGGGCGCGGAAGTAGATGCTCAGCGCGTCGAAGACGGTGCCCCTGCCGCTGCGCGGGACGCCGAGGGACTCGCGGACGAGGCTGCCCGCGCCGTCCGCGCCGACCAGGTAGTCCGCGCGGATCGTGAACCGCTTGCCGCCGGTCTCCTCCGCGATCGCCGTGACGCCGTCGTCGTCCTGCTCGAAGGAGATCAGGCGGGTGCCGAAGCGGACGTCCGCGCCGGCCTGCTGCGCCTTCTCCGCGAGGACCTTCTCGTAGCGGTCCTGGCCGCAGCCCATCACGCGTTCCGGGCTGACCGTCGGGCCGTCCAGGGACGGGGCCTCCAGGAGGACCGCGTCGTCGATGTCGGCGAAGGTGTCCACCTTGATGATGCCGCCCTCGAAATAGGCGTGCGAGTCGCCCATCTCCAGGGCCCTGATCTCCTCGCCCAGGCCGGCCGCGCGGAACAGTTCCATCGTGCGGGCCTGCAGGCCCGGGGCGCGGGGGAGGGTGGAGGTGGTGTCACGCTTCTCCAGCAGCAGTGTGCGGATGCCTCGCCGGCCGCTGAACAGGGCAGTGGAGAGGCCTACCGGGCCTCCGCCGATGATCAGTACTGGGATCCTCACGTCGTACATGCATGTCCCCTCTGGACGGTGCGGACGGTTGGGCGGACGCGAGATGAATAGCTGCGCGGGCTCAAGGGGTGGTGGAGAGGGGGAGGGGGTGCGGGTCCGGGG
>DATCQX010000011.1:0-8194 GCA_036569285.1 Streptomyces sp. | reverse complement strand
CAGTTAAGGGATCTCCCCACCAGGGAAAGACCATCTCAAGTCAACCAGTCCAATTGGACTGCAAGTTGCAGACTCCACCAGAAGTTGTCTGGAGGTGAACGAACATGCTCCTGTTATCCACGCTGACGGAATCCCTCAGCTTCGCCCTCGGCCTCCTGGCCCAGGCACGACTGGGCCCCCTCGGCGTCTTCCTGTTGTTCTGCCTGGGCGTCGGACTGCGAGCCCACCACAGCGGGCTCGCAGTCGGTGCCGCGGTGACATTGGCGGTACTGATGACCCAGGCATGACGCAAGCACACCCGGCAGCCCACGCCTGCCTCTTCAACCGCTCACGCCCGTTTCCGCACCGCCTCCAACACCGGCTCCAACGAAGAAACCACCGCCTCCGCCCCCTCCCCCCGCAACAACTCCTCCTTGGACTCGTTGCGCGCATACCCGAGGAACGGCACCCCGGCCCGCCGGGCGGCCTCCAGGTCGGAGGGCGTGTCACCGATCATCAGGGCGTCCGCGGGCGCCGAACCCATCGCCCGCAGCGCCCTGTTGAGACAGTGCGGGTCGGGTTTGAGGAGCTGGAGATCACCGGTACGACCGTATATGTGGGGGGCGAAGCACCCGTTCAGCCCCCGGCTCGTGAGGTATCTCCCCACCACCCGGGGCGAGTTGTTGGTGGTGATCGCCATCCGCACCCCGACGGCCACCCACGTACGGATCAACGGATCGGCGTACGGCGTCGGCCGCGCCGACACCGCGGCGGTCAACTCCTCTTCTGTGAGCCACTCTTCCAGCTCGGCCACCAGATCGCTGCCGGGCCGCCGGCGGTCCACGGCACGCAGGACGACGTGCGGGTCGAGGCTGAGCCGCTCCTCCTCGCTCAGCAGATCCCGCAACCCCCGCTGGTCCAGCCGCTTCACGAGCCCGGCCGCCACCTGATCCGCCGGATACCCCGCGAACAGCCCGCACACGGGCCCGTCGAAGTCCCAGAGCACCACCCGGACACGATCGATCAACTCCCTGACTTTCTCAGCCGCTTGATCGCCGTCAAAGGCCATCCGATCCGTCTGTTCCGCCTCAGAAGTCACTAAGAAAGTGTCAGGTCTGTCGTGATGGTTTCCCAGAGGGCGTCGAACCAGCGTTGGGACTCCTCGACGAACGCGGCGTCGCGCTGCCCGGACCGCTTCTCGAAGGAGAAGAGGAGGGACTCGGTCCCGCGCACGTCCCACATGTCGAGGACGCCGGCGTCGGTGGGCTCTTCGTAGCGGCCGACCATGTAGTAAGCCATCAGCGCCTCCTCCCCGTTGAGCAGATACAGCTTCACCGGCGGGGTGAACGGCAGTGCGCGGAAGGAGATATGGACGTCGATGCCGTGGGAGCGCAGGGCCTGGAGGTTGTAACGGAGCACGTTTCCCTGGGCGTTGCGCATGTCGAGCCACCGCTTGTGGACAGGGTCCGCCTCCTCGCCCTCCCCCGCCTGCACCGGGAAGGCGAGGTTGATCCGGCTCGACGGCAGCATGATGCGGACGTCGATGCGCTCGGGGCGCAGCACGCCGGCGTGGATGAGGCGGAGGGGTTCGCCGAGCGCGGGGATGAGGCTCTCGTTGGTGAGGCAGGCCGCGTCGATGCGGACGCGGGGTGCCTGGAACGCATCGACCAGCCGGGGCGCCAGCGCGACCATCGTCGGCAGGGGCTCGTCGACGACGCGCCCGGGCGCCTCCGCGATCCGCGGCGGGCTCCCCTTGCTGACGTTCGTCAGCAGCCCGTCCTCCTGAAGGGACCGCAGCGCCTGACGGACGGCGCCCCGCTCGACCCCGAACTCGTCGGCCAGTTCGGCCTGGGTGGGGAGGCGGTCACCGGCCTTGAGATCGCCGACCCTGATCCGCTCACGCAGACTGTCGGCGATCTCCTGGGGCGAGAGCCTTCTGTCGGCGTCCACTGCCACCTTCCCCTGCGTCGTCACGGTCGCACGCTACAACTCTGATCCATCTTAAGGCAGTTGCCCACAACTTGTTTGAGGGTTGGAGCCAAGTGGGGACAACTCAAATAGAGTTGGTTGCCAACTTGGTCAAGTTGGCAGACCGCTGGCATATCCATCGCCCGTACGTCGACCGCACATCGCGGAAGTCACCTACCAAGGAAGGGGTGAGCCCCATGCCTGTCACCCTCGTCACCGCCGCCCTCGAACAGGCGGTCCAGTGGAGATACGGCACCGCGGGCGCCGTCGCCATGCTGCTGATCAGCGTCGGGATCAAGGCCGACATCCCGGCCCTGACGTCGATAGGAGCCGTCATGCTGGTCGCCCTGCTGACCGGTCCGGCCGTCAGCTCGTGAGCTGGAGCCTCGAACTGATCGTCCCCCACAGCGCGTCGAACCACAGCCGGGACTGCTCGACGAACATCGTGTCCCGCGCCCCGGCCCCCCGCCCGAACGCGAACAGCATCGACTGCGTGCCCTCGGCGTCGTACGTCTCCACGCGCTCGTCGTTGATCAGCTGCTCGCGGCGACGCAACGTGTAGTAGGCGAACAGGGCTTCGTCCTCGTTGAGCAGGTACAGCTTGACCGGCGGGGTGAACGGCAGTGCGCGGAAGTCGACTTGGACGTCGATACCGTGCGTCTGGCGCAGCGCGAGGAGGTTGTGCTTGAGGACCTGCCCCTGCGCGTTGCGGTGCAGCAGCCAGTGTTCCCGCAGCCGCCCGGACGCCGAACTGTCCAGCGGGGCGGGGAATGCGAGCGGAATGTCGCGCGACGGCAGCAGGACCCGCACCTCGACCTTGGCCGGATTCATTCGCCCCGCATGGATGTGCCGGAGGGGTTCGCCCATGGCAAGTGTGAGTGAGACGGCGGTCAGGCAGAGCGCGTCGATCCGCACGTGTTCGGCCTCGAACGCCTCTGCGATACGCGGTGCGAGCGCCACGGTCGTCGGCTGCGGAGGTGCCGTCGGACCGCTCACCTGAAGCCCAACTCCCAGGTCGAGGGCGACAGTTGCCGGGGCACCCTTGGTCATGTTGGTGAGCAGGTGCTCCGCCTGGAGGATGCGCAGGGCCTGCCGTACGGCGCCTCGTTCCACCCCGAACTCGTCGGCCAACCGGGCCTGTGTGGGCATGCGTTCACCGGGCCGCAGCACTCCGGTCCTGATCCGGGTGCGCAGTTCGTCGGCCACCTCGCGGTGTGACTTCTGTGGCCGATGCGGCCTTTTCCGTCCATTGACGGAGGCGGGTTCCGGCTCCACATCAAAACAGTACAACTTCCCGCCATCTTTAGGCAGTTCCCCGAGAGATGGTTATGAGACGCTTCCAAGCGGACATAAGTACAGTGAAGTTGGCTGCCAACTTCACCGGACATGGTCAACATGGTCAAGCTTTCAGATGGTTGGTCGGGCTCCCTTCCGGAGGGGAGCCGGGAGCCCGCAGATACGGCGGCCCTGGCCGCGGACGCACAGCCACAACCGCATACGAGGCACCACCGCACAGCCACAACAGAACATCGCGAGCACAGCCACAACTTCACAGGCAACAACTACGGACGAGTAGCACCGTCAGAAGTACGACCTCAGGACGACCAGTGAGCGGAAAGGAGCGAACCCGCCCCCGGCGAGAGGCCGCCCCTCAAGGGGCCGAGCCTCAGGGGCGCACCCTAGGGGGCCGAACGCCCCTCAAGGGCCGCCCCTAGGGGGCACCTCTCTCAGGGTCCGCCCCCTGGGGGACTCGACTCAGAACATGTCCGGGCACCATGGCCGCCCGGACGTACGCAACAGGGCGTCGGCCTCACGCACGGCGCCCGCTCGTACCTCCCGCACCCGGCCCAGCGCCGCCAGCCGCGCCACCGACTCGTCGCCGAGCCACAGCGACGCGAGGTCGGACACGTCCAGCGCGAGGTCGGCCTCCCGGGTGCTAGGGGTGCAGGACGCGCCCTTCGGCGACGCCTCCAGCAGGAACCGGCCCCCGGCCGGCCCCGACGCGTCGTCCACCTCAAGGACCAGCTCGCCCTCGGCGTCGTACGTACGCGCCTCCAGAGCCCGTCCGACGTCCAGGAGCCGCACCCACAGCCAGTCCGAGAGCGTCTTGACGCGCGCGGCGCGAGGGTCCGGCAGGAGGCGGGGGAGCAGGTCGTCGGGGCCGCGCTGGCCCGTCTCGACGGTGACGACCCAGTCGATCGAGCACAGGAAGTGCCACAGCGCGCGCTGCGCCGCCGGGGACGTCCCGATGAGCCACTTCACGGTCAGCGTGCTGGCGGCCTGCCCGCCCGCGCTCATCGCCTCGTCCACGGAGTACGCGGCCAGCCCCTCGATCTCCCCGGCCGGCGACCGGTACGCCACGAACGCCGGCATCGGCCGCTCACCCTCATAGACCCGTAGTGCTCCGGTACTCACGTCCCACCAGACCTGAGTACGACTCACCGCCCCCGGCTGCCCCCGCCGCACCCGCTCGTGCAGCTCGGGGCCGATCTTCCGGACGTCCTCCGGCTCCACCACCTCCACCCGGCCCCCGCACTCGGGCGCGGCCCACCGGGGGTCGAGACCCGTACGGGTCGCGTCGATGCTCCACTCGGCGACGGAGGTCGCGGGCCCGAACCCGTACCTCCCGTAGATCGGGTACTCGGCGGCGATCAGCGTCGCGGCGACGTCCCCCCGCTCCTTGGCCGCGGCGAGATCCTCCCGCATCACCCGCGTCAGCACCCCGCGCCGCCGGTGCGTGGGCAGCACGGCGACGTTGGAGATCGCGTTCACGGGGACGACGCCCCCACCCGGCACCGTCAGCTCCTGCGGGAACGACCGGTACGTCCCGACGACCCGCTGCCCCTCGAACGCCCCGTAGACCCTCGCCCCCGCGTCCGCGACCCGCCGCCCCGCCACATGCTCCTCGGAGACCGTCGAGACCTGGAGGAACCCGGTCTTGAGCGCCCGCAGCCAGGCGAGCCGCTCGTCTTCGCGGATGAGACGGATGTCAATGGGTTCGGTCGTCATGCCCCACGCTAAACACGCCCCTCCCCCGACCTCCAGTTATTTGCCCCCGCCCCCCTCAGCCCAGCAGGTCGTCCACCTGGGCCTCACCCTCCCGATACCTCCGGGTGATCTCGCCGCCGCACTCGTCGGCCGCCCGCTGCAACGCCTGCCGCCGCCGCGAGACCTCCTGCTCGTAGCTCTCAAGTCTCCCCATCGCCTCACTCAGCTCCCCGTCGGTACGGGCCGCCAGGTCCGACAGCTCCACCTCCCCCAGCATCTCGGCGGCCAGCTTCCGGTACTCCTCACCCTGAGGGGTACTAAGGGTCACGTGCCGGGCGGACGACCGGTACCGCGCCGGACCGTCCGCGAGGATCTCGGAGAGCCGCTCCACGACACCCCCCACCACAGCGGTACCCCGGCAGGCCAACTCCGCCCGCAGGATGTCGATCCGCCCCTGCAACAGCCTGCGCACGTAACTGAGATCCGCCTCGTCCCGCAGCGCGTCCCTGCGCAGATCACGCAGCTCGGCCAGGCTGAGCCGGGACAGGTCGTACTCCTCGTACCGCGTATCCGATGTACTGAGTGTGCTCATCCGCCTCAAACCGTCCCCTCGACCGTCCCCTCGACCGGGCGTGTGGGAAGCATGGTGCCACCCCAAGTGGCCGCTATGTGACCGAGTGCCCCCGAACGGCCCCAGATGGGGGCTTTCGGCCCCCACTTTCGCCCCCACACCCCCGCTTTCGTCCCCCTCCCTCACCCCCGGCATGATGAGCACATGCGAGCTGTGGTGCAGAGAGCGGACGGCGCGAGCGTGGTCGTCGAGGGCGAGACCGTCGGCGCGTTCGAGGGCGAGGGCCTGTGCGTCCTCGTGGGCGTGACCCACGACGACACGAAAGAGAAGGCGGCCCAACTGGCCAGGAAACTCTGGTCCGTTCGCATGCTGGCCGACGAGAAGTCGTGCAGCGACATCGACGCCCCGCTCCTGGTGATCAGCCAGTTCACCCTCTACGGCGACGCCCGCAAGGGCCGCCGCCCCACCTGGAACGCCGCCGCCCCCGGCCACATCGCCGAGCCCCTCGTCGAAGCCGTCGTATCGGAACTGCGTGCGCTGGGGGCAACGGTGACCACAGGCCGCTTCGGAGCACAGATGAGGGTGACCCTGACGAACGACGGGCCGTTCACGGTGCTGATCGAGGTGTGAGGCCTGACGATCCATCAGCGGGACGGCTGTGAGGTGGACCCCTACGGCTTGGGGGACCCGTACGACCCTGAAGGAACCGCGTACGACCGTGAGGGACCGTAGGACCATGAGGGGCCCCGTACGACCCCTACACCCCTGAGGAGCCCCCTAGACCGACAGGACGACCCTCCCCGGGCGAACGCCGCCACCGCACCGCCTCCCCGTGCCGGTCCCCCGTCCCCGTGCGCAGCTCACGCACCCGAACGCCTCGACCGGCCATGAACTCTTCAGCACGTCACCGACGTTCTGCCAGACGACCGCCTCCCGCAGTCGGCCCCGGAACCGCGAGGCGCACCCTGAGCCTGCCGAGGTTGACGGCCACGTCCTCCTCCAACAGCCCACGCCTGCACGGGTATTCGGTGAGCCACAGGGCGAGTTCGAGTGCCCGCGCGCTGTACCGGTCAGCCGCGCCCCGGCGGGAGTCGGCCGGGAGAAGGGACCGCACCTGTTCGGGGGAGGCCGCGTTGTCCGCGAAGATCAGCGCCCGGTCGAGTTGGTTGCGGTCGCACTTGACCTGCTGCTCCTCGATGAACCCGGCGTCCCCTTCGGGACAGTCGCGGCCGGAGGCATCGCCGCCCTCCACGACGACGGCCGAGGCACGGCAACTCCTAGGGCTCGACGACGACTTCCTGAGCCGCAGCGGTCCCCGCAGCCGAACTGTCGACCACCAACTCCGCGTCCACCGGCACGTTCCGCTTCACCAACGCCAGCGCGATGGGCCCGAGTTCATGGTGCCGGACGGCCGTCGTCACGAACCCGATCTTCCGCCCCCCGTCCCCTTCCGCGGCGACCCGCACCTCGGCCCCGTGCCCGGGCAGCTGCACCTCGCTCCCGTCGAGGTGCAGGAAGACGAGCCGGCGAGGCGGCTTGCCGAGGTTCTGCACCCGGGCGACGGTCTCCTGCCCCCGGTAGCACCCCTTCTGGAGATGGACGGCGCTCCCGATCCACCCCAGCTCGTGCGGGATGGTCCGGTGATCGGTCTCGAACCCGACCCGGGGCCGGTGCTGCTCGACACGCAGCGCCTCGTAGGCGAGGAGCCCGGCGGCGTCCCCGACCTTCGCGGCGAACTCCTCCAGCTCACCCCGGGGCAGGAACAGGTCCCGCCCGTAGGGGACCTCCCGTACGACCACGGAGCCAGGCACCTCGACGACGGACCCGGCCGGAAGGTGGACGACGGCGTAGTCGTCGGTCCGGTCGGCGACCTCGACCCGGTAGAAGAACTTCATGGACTCCAGGTAGGCGATCAGCGCCTCCTGGGTCCCGGGCTCGACATGTGCCCAGACGGTCGCCCCGTCGTCGACGAGGTACAGCGCGTGCTCGATGTGCCCGTTGGCGGAGAGGATCAGCGCCTCGGTGGCGACGCCGGTAGGCAGCTCGCTGACATGCTGGGTGAGCAGCAGATGCAGCCAGGCCAGCCGGTCGTCCCCACTGACGGTGACGACTCCCCGGTGCGACAGGTCGACGAACCCCCGCCCGTCGGCGAGAGCCCGTTGTTCCCGGAACAGCTCCCCGTAGTGGGCGGCGACACCGTCGTCCACACCTTCCGCGGACACGGCGCCGGGCAAGGACAGCAAGGGACTCTTCATACCTACAACCCTACGACGCGGTAATTGACCCTTACACGTTCGCGGCCCCGCCCCGTAGCTCCAGCGGTGCCCACCCGTAGCTCTCTAGTCCTGGTCCGACCGCGAGGCCGTGCACTCCTTGCAGCGCCCGAAGATCGCGAAGTGCTTCATGTCGGTCTCGAACCCGAACCTCTCGCGCAGGGCGTCCGTGAACTCCGAGGCCACCGCCACATCCGCCTCGATCACCCGGTCGCAGTCCCGGCACACGAGGTGGAGATGGTGGTGCCGGTCGGCGAGGTGGTAGGTCGGCGCCCCGTGCCCGAGGTGCGCGTGGCTGACCAGCCCCAGCTCCTCCAGCAGCTCCAGCGTCCGGTAGACCGTGGAAATGTTGACCCCCGACGCCGTCTTCCTCACTTCCACGAGGATGTCGTCGGGGGTCGCATGCTCCAGCGTG
>DATCQX010000010.1:0-2446 GCA_036569285.1 Streptomyces sp. | reverse complement strand
CACTTGCCGGGTCCGGCGTACGGGCAGGGCGCCTCGACGCGGTCCTTGGACGCGCCGCGGATCTCGACGGCGTCGGCACGCAGGAACCGCGCCCCCTCCTCGCCCTCGGTGACCCGCGCGAGCACCCGCTCCCCCGGCAGCGCGTGCCGGACGAACAGCACCTGTCCCTCGTCGGTCCGCGCGATGCAGTGCCCGCCGTGCGCGACGGGACCGACCTCGACCTCGTACTCTCGGCCGACGAGGGACTCGCGGCCCTCGCGACCCGTCCCCGCCTGCGGTTTCTTCGGTTCTGCCTGCATGGCGGGGTGACTCCAGAGAAGAGAAGGAAACGAGAAGAAAAAGAAACGAGCCGAGACAACAGCCCACCAGTCTACGGCTGCGAGGACGTCTCCTTCGCCCGCTCGTGCGCCGGTCCGCGCCGCACCGCACCCGGCGCGTTCCACTCCTGCCGGCGCCGGGCGCGCTGCTTGGCCGCCTCGGAGGACTGGAGCTGGTAGGGGACGGAGGTGACCATGATCCCCGGCGTGAAGAGCAGCCGGCCCTTCAGGCGCAGGGCGCTCTGGTTGTGCAGGAGCTGCTCGTACCAGTGCCCGACGACGTACTCGGGGATGATCACCGACACCGCGTCCCGGGGCGACTCCCGCCGCAGGCTCTTGACGTACTCGATGACCGGCCGCGTGACCTCCCGGTAGGGCGAGTCGAGGACCTTGAGGGGGACGTCGATCCCGCGCCGCTCCCACTCCTCGCGCAGCAGCTTCGTCTCGGCCGGGTCGACGTTGACGGTGAGCGCCTCCAGCGTGTCGGACCGCATGAGCTTGGCGAAGGCGAGCGCCCGCAGCGTCGGCCGGTGGATCTTCGAGATGAGCAGCACGGAGTGCACGCGCGAGGGCCGGACGCTGTCGTCGCTGGTCCCCTCGCTCGCTGCGAGCTCCTCCGCGACGCCGTCGTAGTGGCGCCGGATCGCCGTCATCGTCGCGAAGAAGATGACCATCCCGAGCAGCGCGACCCACGCGCCGTGCGTGAACTTCGTGACGAGGACGACGACGAGGACGAGCCCGGTGAAGAACGCGCCGAACGCGTTGATGGCCCGCGAGCGGACCATGTGCCGGCGCTTGCCCTGGTCCGTCTCGGTGGCCAGGAGGCGGTTCCAGTGGCGGACCATGCCGGTCTGGCTGAGCGTGAAGGAGACGAACACGCCGACGATGTACAGCTGGATGAGGCGCGTCGAGTCGGCGCCGTAGATCCACACGAGGAGGATCGCGGCGCCCGCGAGCAGCACAATGCCGTTGGAGAAGGCGAGCCGGTCGCCGCGGGTGTGCAGCTGGCGCGGCAGGTAGCGGTCCTGCGCGAGGATCGATCCGAGGACGGGGAACCCGTTGTAGGCGGTGTTCGCGGCGAGGAACAGCACGAGCGCGGTCGCCGCGGCGAGCACCACGAACAGGAGGCTCCCCTTGCCGAACACGGCCTCAGCGACCTGTGTGATCACCGGGTTCTGCACATATCCCGACCCGACCGCGGCCCCGTTCTTCAGCAGATCCGTCGCCGGGTTCTCCGCCATGCGGACGTCCGTGACGAGCGCGAGGACGATGATCCCGCAGAACATCGTGACCGCCAGCAGCCCCATCGCGGCGAGGGTGGTGGCCGCGTTCTTCGACTTGGGCTTGCGGAAGGCGGGGACGCCGTTGGAGATGGCCTCGACGCCGGTCAGCGCGGCGCAGCCGGAGGAGAAGGCCCGCAGCAGCAGGAAGACCAGCGCGAACCCGGCGAGCCCCTGGTGCTCCGCCTTGATCTCGAACTGCGCGGTCGGCGCCCGCATCGTGTCGTCCAGCACGAGCCCCCGGAACGCGCCCCACGCGATCATGATGAAGACGCCCGCGACGAACACGTACGTCGGGATCGCGAAGAGCTTCCCGGACTCCTTGACCCCGCGCAGGTTCATCAGCGTCAGCAGAACGATCACCGCGACCGCGCACGCCGTCTTGTGCTCGACGACGAACGGGATCGCGGAGCCCAGGTTCTCGATGCCGGAGGCGATGGAGACGGCGACGGTCAGGACGTAGTCGACGAGCAGCGCGCTCGCGACGGTCAGGCCCGCCTTGGACCCGAGGTTGGTCGTCGCCACCTCGTAGTCGCCGCCGCCGCTCGGGTACGCGTGGACGTTCTGCCGGTAGGAGGCCACCACCGTGAACATCAGGACGACCACCGCGACGGCGATCCAGGGGGAGAAGTGGTACGCCGACACGCCCGCGATGGACAGGACCAGCAGCACCTCCCCGGGCGCGTAGGCCACGGAGGACAGCGGGTCGGAGGCGAAGACAGGGAGGGCGATGCGCTTCGGCAGGAGCGTTTCCCCAAGCCGATCACTGCGCAGAGCGCGCCCGATCAGGATCCGTTTGGGCACGTCGGTCAGTTTGGACACAACAGGGAATCGTATGCCTTCGAACAG
>DATCQX010000009.1:0-7087 GCA_036569285.1 Streptomyces sp. | reverse complement strand
CCCCATCAACCGCTCGTAGAACCTCGGCACCGGAACCGTGTACAGCTCCCGGTACCGCTCCATCGTGATCGGCGCGAGCCCTACTTCCGCGAACGCGGCGTTCGTCGCCCCGATGACCGCCTCGTTGTCATGAAAGAGCGTCGGGAACCAAGCTAAAGCATACTCTCCACCCTCGGGCGGACAGCAGACGGCCCCGTATCCCCTGGTGAGAGGGGGTGCGGGGCCGTCTAACAGGGGGACTACACGTCGGCGTTGCGGGCGAGGGTGACAAGCCCCGCGAAAGCTTCAGGGGTCAGCATGAGATGTGGACCGTCCACGGCCTTGCTGTCGCGGACCTTGAACTCGCCCGTCGCCTGGGCGTGCTCCGGGGCCCACTCAAGGCACTGGCCGCCGTCACCTCCGCTGTAACTGGACTTGACCCACAGGGTGGGCTGGTCGGCGTGCTTGCTCATCTGCTGTGCTCCTCCATGATCGTGCGCATCAGGACGCGTGAGTCCGCCTCGGACGCCGACACCGCGCGCAGACGATCAAGCATCGCCACGGCGTTTCCCACCACACTTTCGGAGTCGTCGACCTGGCCGCCGTGCGTGGGTGTCTCGGTGTAGACCGTAGAGGGATTCCCGCCCTTTGAGAGCAGCGTAAACGGGAGGTGGGACGGCGCGGCACCTGCCTTGAACGGCAAGACCTGAAGCGTGACGTGCGGTGACTCTGATTGCACGATCAGGTGCTCAAGTTGGGCGGCCATCACTGCTCGACCACCGATCTCGGCACGCAGGACAGCTTCGTGTATGACCACCCACAGAAGCGGCGGGTCCTGACGTTCCATCACCACCCGACGGAGAAGGCGGGTGTCCACGCTCTCTTTGATGGTTTCGGCGGATGCGCGTGGATGAGCTGCCCGGAAAACCGCCGTGGCATATTCCGGCGTCTGGAGCAACCCCATCAGGAAGGTGCACGAGTAGTCAGTGATGCCGCTCGCTGCCTCTTCCAGATTGATGTACGGAACGAACCACTCAGGATGGCCCTGCTTGCTCAGCCTGGCGCGAAGCCGTGCGTACACCCCCGGAGTCTTCGCGACGGCGTCCATCGCTTCAGCGAAGGTTTCGGACGCCAGCACCTGACCGGTTTCCACTTTGCTGACCTGAGCTTGCGTGTATTTCAGCTCTTTCGCGAACTCCGTCTGAGACAGGCCCAGGGCCTCTCGGAGTGCCTTGACCTCACCTCCGAAGTACTCGGCGGCATTCGAAGGCGCGTTCTCCTCAGAGCCTTCGTTCATACGTTCAACTCCCGGCTATTCCAATCGCGTTGTTATGGCTTCAGCTCTGGCGAGCGTACCCCTCTGCGGTCCATGGTGTGAGGGACAGCCAACAGAACGTCACAGCTCAGAGGGGCACGGCCGCGAACCATGAACAGATTCACGACACCGGCCCTGATAGTCGCTGTGGCGGAGCTAGAGGCGCTCGTGGACGCGCGGGCGTTCTGGCGGCTGGGGCAAGGCTCTCAGCGGGGCACGGGGTTGGTTGGGACGGCTCTTTCGTCCGACCTTGAACCCGTTCCGGTTGAGGACTGTGCCGCTTGTACAGCCGCTGATCGGCTTCGGAGTAGGCAACGGGACTTGGCTGGCCCGCCCGGCGTCCAGTTCGCGAACGAAACGATCAGTGAGCACCCCCACAACACGAGTCGACAGGCGGAGTCATGAATGCTCCCAAGCACCCCCGACCGGTACCGGAGATCGGCGCGCTCTTCATGGACGTGTCGCGGGACACGATCGGTGAGTACAGGGGTGAGTGGGCGGGGAGATGGGCGCTACGCCCGCTGAGGGGTGGGCTGGAGTGGGACGCGGCGCCTGAGGATGTGCGGCCGGTCACGGCGGAACAAGCGCTGCGGGCGAAGGTGGAAGCGGCGAACCGGCGGAGTCGCAGGGAGATCGCGTGACGGACCAACTCCCCAACCCTGCTGGCTACTTGTGCGTGGTGCGCGCAGAGGGCCACGTGCAAGGCATTGGCACCGAGGAGGGGTACCTCTTCGACGCCGTCCAGTCGGCCTCCCCGGTGCTCGCGCTGCGGTGGCTCCACCATCAGGCTCTCTACCTCGCCCGTCAGTTGGACCCCGACCCCGGCACGGTGGACTGGGCGCCCTCTGGAGCGTTCCACGCGCGCACGTCCGCCTGTGATCCGGGCGGTGAACTACGGGCGTGGGCGGCGTACTTCGCTCCGCGCGGTGAGGCGCACCGGCTGTTGCGGGATGGGACTCCGGTTACGGCTGTGGTGGAAGACAGGGACGTACGGTGCCGGTTCGTGCTGTCCGCGCTGCCGATCCGTGCGCTGGTGGGACGACTCCACCCCGAGCCCCCGCCCTGGTCGCCCGAGCCGTACGGCTCGCCCCCTCCGGACGACCAGGGCGGGACCACCCATCGCGGGAAGCATCGTCGCGCCTGGGCGTTCGCTTGAGGCCGCACCCCCACAAGCATTCGCCTGCCGCGCTGTTTGGCCGGCGAATGCGACCGGCACTCGAAAACGGCGGGAACCATCAGCGGCCTCGGTAGTCGGCCGCGCTCCAGACTCCGCCCCCTGCCACATGAAACGCGCTCTTGGGGCAGGGGGCGGGTACCAACCCCGGTCGGTCATCTGCTTGGCGGCTGGCGGCCGACCGGGGCCACATCTCAAGTACACAAGGAGTCATAGCCCATGGGCAAGACGATCATGCTGGAAGCGGTCGGGTCCGGTTGCCGTCCCCCGGACGTCCCGGACTGCGGTGACGAGTCGTCCCCCTTCGATCACGAGTGAAGGCGGGAGTAAACGGCATGGCTCACTCGGACGTCAGCCTCACCAACCCTCCTGGCCGCAGAATCGGCGCCGTGGTCCTGGTCCTGGACCAGGAGGGCCGCGTGCTTCTGGTGCAGCCCACTTACAAGCCGGGCAGGTGGCAACTCCCCGGTGGGGGTGCTCACGCCGGGGAGGCGCCCGGGGTCGCGGCGGCGCGGGAGCTGGCCGAGGAAACCGGCCTGGCCCGCAAGATCAGCCACGTGTTCGTCCTCGACTACATGCCCGCGAGCAGTGAGACGGCCGAGGGGTACAACCTCGTCATGGACGGCGGCACGCTGACCGCCGAGGAAGCGGCTTCGGTGGCCGTGCCTCCGGAAGCGGCCGAGGAGTTGTCGGCGCTCAAGTGGGTGTCCGTGGACGAACTTGACGTGCACGTGGAGCCGTACCAGGAACGCCGTATCCGGCAAGCGATGGCCGTTCGCAAGATCGGCAACCGCGTCCCGCTCCTCACGCGCGGCGAACCCGTCGACTGACACCCGCATCAACTCCCGCCCGGCTGCCGCATATCCCGTGAGGTAAGGCGGCCGGGCGGGTCCTACCGTGCAAGACAGAGGCAAGGGAAGGGGAACCATGACCACACTCATCGAACCGCCCGCCATACCCTCGTCGCCCGGTATCCGGGCTCTGGAACTGGAGATCACCGGAAAGTGCCAACTCATGTGCACGCATTGCCTGACGGAGTCCAGCCCGCAGGCCACGCACGGCACGATGACCCCCGAGGACTGGCGCACGGTCATCACCGACGCCGCCGGGCTCGGCGTCGGGACCATTCAGCTCATCGGAGGGGAACCCACCGTCCACCCCCATTGGCGGGAGTTCGCCGAACTCGCGTTGTCGCTCGGCCAACGCGTTGAGGTCTTCAGCAACCTGTTTCATGTCAAGCCTGAGTGGTGGGACATGTTCACCCGCGACGGCGTGACGCTCGGAACGAGCTACTACAGCGACGACCCGGAAGAACACGACAAGGTCACGCGCCGTCGGGGAAGCTACGCCCGCACCCGGGCCAACATTGAGAAGGCTCTGAGCCTCAATGTTCCGCTCCGGGTTGGGATGGTGGACGTACTTCCGGGACAGCGGATCGATGCGGGCCGCGCCGAGTTGGAGTCGATGGGCGTAAGGCTGATCAACTCGGATCGGGCGCGCGCCGTGGGCCGTGCCGCGCTGCCCGGTGTCGCACCGTCGCTCGATGACTTGTGCGGCTGGTGCACCCGCAACCGGGCCGCCGTTCTCCCGAACGGGGACCTCTCCGGGTGTGTGCTGTCGCGGAACTTCGCGGTCGGTAACGTCCGACGGACACGGCTTGCCGAGTTGCTCGGTGGTCAGGAGTGGGCACACCTGGCGGCGAGCGTCCCGGTACCCCAGGGGTCTTGTCAGCCGAACGATTCGGAGGACTGCGATCCGAAAGACACGCCCGCGTGCCTTCCCGCGTACTAGAGAGGTCGGACTGAGTGGATTGGGAGCGCAAGGCGAACGCGCTTGCCTCGCAGGTGACGGACCCGGATTCGCGGTGGCTCGCCTCCGTGGCGCACACCCCCCGTCACGAACTGGTTCCCCGTTGGTGGGAGACAGACGATCAGGGGCGGTGGGTGTTGCGGGTCGGGGCGAGCGATCCGGACGCGTGGTTGGAAGCGGCGTACGCGGACCGTTCGTTGGTCACCCGGGTCGGTGCACTGCACGCTGACCGGGCGAGCCTCGACGACCGGCCTGAGGGGGCGCCGACGTCGTCCGCGACGATGCCCGGTCTGGTCGTGCAGATGCTGCGGCACGGTCGGCTCGGGGACGGGCTGTCACTGCTGGATCTCGGGACCGGGGCGGGCGGACTCGCCGCGTACGCCTGCCACCGTCTCGGGGACCACTGCGTGACCAGCCTCGACGTGGACCCCCACTTGGTCAGTACGGCGCGGGAGCGGCTCGCCTCGATGGGGCACCGCCCAAAGATGATCACGGCGGACGCGACGCAGTGGGTACCCGGCTCGTACGACCGGATCGTAGCCACCGTCGCGCTGCCTCCCGGTCCCGGACTCCGGCCCGTGGTGGGGGCGTTGGAACCGGGCGGGCGCATCGTGACGACCCTCGCGCGTACCTGTCTGCTCGTCACCGGCTGGAAGGAGCGGTCCGGGGACGTGGTCGGGCGGATCGAGCGGGACATGGCGGGCTTCATGCTCACCCGGTCCGGCGACGACTACCCGCCCGGTCTCGACGACCTGTTCACCCTCGCCCGTGAGGCGGACGGCGACGTGAGCACCGGACGCTACCCCGTCGTGGACGTGGCGAACGCGTGGGAACTGTGGTCCATGCTGGAAGTCATCGTCCCGGGCACGGAATGCGCCTACGAGACGAACGAGCGCCTGAGGACCGCGTTCCTCGTGCACCCGGACGGCTCATGGGCGCGTGCGTCCGCCGAAGGGATCGACCCGCCGGAAGTCCACCAGGGCGGCCCGCAACGCCT
The DNA here is from genome assembly GCA_036569285.1 of Streptomyces sp. GTDB lineage: Bacteria > Actinomycetota > Actinomycetes > Streptomycetales > Streptomycetaceae > Streptomyces. The sequence goes on along the minus strand of DATCQX010000009.1, from coordinate 1,813 downwards.
GTGGGACAGGCTGGAACGCATCCGTAACCGCCTCAACGCCGATGGCTCGTTGCCGTTGCTCGGCGCGAACGTCCGGATCACCCCCGACGGGGTGTGTCACCTGTCGCGCGGGCACTTCCAGACGTCCTTGGGTGAGCAATAGCCCCGGCACGGCGGACGGTTCCCACCGTCCGACAGCTCACCGTGCCGCACCCCGCCCCGCCCGTGTGCCTCGCGAAAACCCCCGATGTCGAAGAGTGCTTGTTCTTCGCGGGGCATCCCTCGGGCCACTCCTGGGAGGTGAACGACCCGGTCATGGTCGCGCTCGAAGCGTTACCGCCCGCGCAACGGATGCGGATACTCAGGCGCGACGACGAGAACTAGTCGCCCTGGTGCTCGTCCCCGCCGGACGGCTCCGGGGAACGGGCCACGAACGACCCCTTGCCCCATCGGGTCTCGATGAGTCCCCGGTCCCGAAGAATGCGCACCGCGCGGCGCGCGGTCTCCCGGGCCACACCGTGCTGCTTGCACAGCTCGGTTTCGGAGGAGATCGGCTCGCCTGGCGCCTTCCCCTTGATCTCGGCGGTGAGTGCGTCAAGTACGTCCATGTAAGGCGCGCGCGGCACGTACGGCTTCTCGGGGCGGTGAGGCATGGGGTGAGCGTAGACAACGGACCGAAGCATGGGCGACTCAGACAAGCAAATAAGCTAGACGTGTGGATAAGTTGGGCGAGTTGGCCTAGCGTGATTCCCCGAACACAAAAAACGCCCCGAGAGGACCGGTCCTAAGCGGTCCACCCGGGGCTCGCCAAGACAGCTATCTAGGAGCTGACTGACGTATGCGCGATGTTATCGCCCTCGCCCTCGCCTGGGTGCTCGCCACCTTCACCCCCCGCCGCCGCCCCGGACGCCACAGCGCCGAATTCCTCGCGGTACAGCCGCAGATCACCAAGGCCACCCCGGACACCATTCCCGCCTCCCCGTGGTCCCGTCCGTGGACCGGCCCCACGAAAGCGGAAGCCGCCGCACTGTTCCGGCAGCAAGACGCCGAGACGTTGGAACTCCGCCTTAAGCAGGAACGCCGTCGCGCCGCCACCCTCGCCACGATGGGCATCGACTACCCGTACACCTACGACGGCGCCCCCTTCGGCGCGGACGCGTTCGCTGCGGCGGAGGTGACCGCATGAGCGCCGCCAGGCTTCCCGCCCCCTTCCGGGCTCCCTGCTGTCACTGCGGACGCTGGAGCAGTGCGGCCATCGCGTGCCGCCACATCGAGCGTGCGAGCGGCCCCGGCTTCACCCTCTACGCCTGCCCGGACTGCGTGGTGATCGTCGGCGTGGGAGCCGTGGCGGACGACGTCCTCACTCCCCCTCCCGCCCTTATCAACTTCCGCTCCAACAAAGAGAACTGACGAATCATCAGGCTCCGTCACCCTCGCCCTGAGGGCGGCGGGGCCTTTGTCGTCCCGCGCCTCCAGGGGCCAACTTATTAAAATAAGTAGTTGACCTGATGAGTTACCGCAGATCAGGCTTCACCTCGTTCGAATGAGTGACCGATCCCGGTGGGGTCGGCGCTCTCGCGGAGATTGGAGTTCTCATCATGGGAAGCAAGGTTCTTCGGTCGGTGGCCATGGCGGGCGTGCTGGCGGCGGGTATCGGCCTGGTGGGCGCCTCGGCGGCGTCGGCCATGCCGGACTCCGGGGCTCACGTGGTGGGGCCTGCGGCGACGTACTACACGACGGATGCCACGGTGCGCACGGTGACCGTGGACGGGCTGCGGGTGCGGCTGGGTCCGGGGACCGGGTCGGGCATCCTCGGGCAGGTCTACGAGGGTGA
>DATCQX010000008.1:0-10168 GCA_036569285.1 Streptomyces sp. | reverse complement strand
TGCTCGCGGCTGATCGTCCTCAGGGTCAGGCTCATTCGGGGCGCTCCTCGGGCTGGGGTGTCCCCATGGGTACAGGGGCTCCGGCTCTAGCGCCGAAGCCTACTGCGCCCTGCGAGCGCCTCGACTGGGCGTACGGAACCTACGTTCGGGCCGGAGTACGGCCGTCATGGTCCGTCAGGTGTCGTAGCCGTCCTACGCGTCGGGGCGCGGGACGGCGCCGTGGGGATTCTCCCGGACGCCGGTGGCCGCTGCTCAGCCGCCGATGACGCCTCCGAAGAGCCCGCCGTGGGCCATGCCGAGGAAGAAGCCGACGGCGGCGGCGCCGAGACCCAGGATCAGCCCGAAACGCTCACGGGTGGTCTCGGAGACCCACTGCCCGTAGGCGCCGGTGAGGATTCCCGCCAGGCCGGTCCAGGAACTGAGGAGGTGGAGACTGTGGAACATCGCCGTGACGAAGGCCGTGATCCCCAGCACCAGGGTCACCGCGAGCAGCGTGTCCTGGAGGGGGTGGGGCTTGCCGTCGGTGGCGAAGAGGGAGCCGGCGGTGTTGGGTCGCAATGCCTGTGCCATGGGGCACCTCCTGCGGAAGGCGGCGCATCGTAGCGCCGTACACACCCGATGTGTACAGATTGACGGTCCGGGCGGCCTGATTTCAACCGGAAGCGGGGGTGCAGGTAGTCTGTACCGTCTGCACCGGTGTCTGTTCTGGCTCAGCCAGGGGTCACCGCTGCGCACGCATCACAACCCTCCTGCCACGGAACGACCGTGGCCGCTGAGTCCAAAGGAGGTGGGTTCCACATGCGTCACTACGAGGTGATGGTCATCCTCGACCCCGATCTGGAGGAGCGCGCTGTCGCCCCCCTGATCGAGAACTTCCTCTCCGTCGTCCGTGAGGGCAACGGCAAGGTCGAGAAGGTCGACACCTGGGGCCGTCGTCGTCTCTCGTACGAGATCAAGAAGAAGCCCGAGGGCATCTACTCGGTCATCGACCTGCAGGCCGAGCCTGCGGTCGTCAAGGAGCTCGACCGCCAGTTGAACCTGAACGAGTCGGTCCTCCGGACCAAGGTCCTCCGCCCCGAGACCCACTGAGCTTCCGCTCACCCGGTCCCGGGATTCGAGTAGCAACAAGCAGCCAGAGCAAACCCGCCGAGAGGTTCCCCCAATGGCAGGCGAGACCGTCATCACGGTCGTCGGCAACCTTGTCGATGACCCCGAGCTGCGCTTCACCCCCTCCGGTGCGGCGGTCGCGAAGTTCCGTGTCGCGTCCACTCCCCGCACCTTCGACCGCCAGACGAACGAGTGGAAGGACGGCGAGAGCCTCTTCCTGACCTGCTCGGTCTGGCGCCAGGCGGCGGAGAACGTCGCGGAGTCGCTCCAGCGAGGCATGCGCGTCATGGTGCAGGGCCGGTTGAAGCAGCGGTCCTACGAGGACCGTGAGGGTGTCAAGCGCACGGTCTACGAGCTGGACGTCGAGGAAGTCGGCCCCAGCCTGCGCAGCGCCACGGCCAAGGTCACCAAGACCAGCGGTGGTGGCGGTGGCGGCGGTGCCCGTGGCGGCGGCCAGGGCGGTTACGGCGGCGGCCAGGGTGGCGGCGGCTGGGGCGGCGGCTCGCAGCAGGGCGGCGGCGCTCCGGCCGACGACCCGTGGGCGAGCGGTGCTCCCGCCGGCGGCAACCAGGGCGGCGGCGGTGGCGGCTGGGGTGGAAACTCCGGCGGCGGCGCCGGCGGCGGCTACTCGGACGAGCCCCCCTTCTAGGGCGGGCTTACCCCAACTTCTTGATCACACAGGAGAAACACCATGGCGAAGCCGCCTGTGCGCAAGCCTAAGAAGAAGGTCTGCGCTTTCTGCAAGGACAAGGTCCAGTACGTGGACTACAAGGACACGAACATGCTGCGGAAGTTCATTTCCGACCGCGGCAAGATCCGTGCCCGTCGCGTGACCGGCAACTGCACGCAGCACCAGCGTGACGTCGCCACGGCCGTCAAGAACAGCCGTGAGATGGCGCTGCTGCCGTACACCGCCCAGGCGCGATAAAGGAAGGGTGACCGACACATGAAGATCATCCTCACTCACGAGGTCTCCGGCCTCGGTGCCGCGGGTGACGTCGTCGACGTCAAGGACGGCTACGCTCGCAACTACCTGATCCCGCGGAACTTCGCGATCCGTTGGACCAAGGGTGGCGAGAAGGACGTCGAGCAGATCCGTCGCGCTCGCAAGATCCACGAGATCCAGACCATCGAGCAGGCCAACAGCGTCAAGGCCCAGCTCGAAGGTGTGAAGGTCCGTCTGGCCGTTCGCTCCGGCGACGCCGGCCGCCTCTTCGGTTCCGTCACCCCGGCCGACGTCGCCTCGGCGATCGCCGCCGCCGGTGGCCCGAAGGTCGACAAGCGCCGCGTCGAGCTGGGCTCGCCCATCAAGACCCTGGGCGCCCACGAGACGACCGTGCGTCTGCACCCCGAGGTGGCCGCCAAGGTCAACATCGAGGTCGTCGCCGCGTGACGCCGCGTTCGGCTTGAGCCGTTGATGAAGGGGCCGTACCTCTTGAGGTACGGCCCCTTCGTTGTACCCACGGCGCCATCTCCGGAGATGTTTCACGTGAAACGGCGGGTGCGGGTTCCGTCGTGGGATATGCGCAGTTCCCCGCGCCCCTGAGCTATCGGGTCGCGCCCGTCACTATCCACCTGCCCGAACGCGTACGCAGCCACAGCGTCAGCATGCGGATCGTCATCATCAGGGTCATCGCTCCCCAGACGGCCGTCAGGCCACCGCCCAGAACCGGTACGAGCAGAGCCACCGGCGTGAAGACCGCGAGGGTCAGGAGCATCGCACCTGCCAGGTAGGGGCCGTCGCCCGCGCCCATGAGGACGCCGTCGAGGACGAAGACGATGCCGCTGACGGGCTGGGAGAGGGCGACGAGGATCAGGGCGGGGAGGGCGGCGTCCTTCACCACGGAGTCGCTGGTGAACAGGGAGAGGAAGAGGGGGCGGGTGAGGACGACGAGGATGCCGAGGCCGATGCCGACGGCGATGCCCCACTCCACCATGCGTCGGCAGGCCCGCCGGGCGCCCTCGGCGTCACCGGCCCCCAGATAGCGCCCGATGATGGCCTGGCCGGCGATCGCGATGGCGTCGAGGGCGAAGGCGAGCAGGCTCCACAGGGACAGCACGATCTGATGGGCGGCGATGTCCGCGTCCCCGAGCCGCGCGGCGACCGCGGTCGCGATCATCAGCATGGCCCGCAGGGAGAGCGTACGGACCAGCAGGGGAGCCCCGGCCTGCGCGGAGGCCCTGATCCCGGCGGCGTCCGGATGCAGCGAGACGCCGTACCGCCGGGCGCCCCGGACGACGACCACGAGATAGGCGGCGGCCATGCCCCACTGCGCGATGACGGTGCCCCAGGCGGAACCCGCGATGCCCAGATCGGCGCCGTAGACGAGACCGGCGTTCAGGCCCGCGTTCGCGACGAAGCCTGCCACGGCGACGTAGAGCGGGGTCCTGGTGTCCTGGAGACCGCGCAGGACACCGGTCGCGGCGAGGACGATCAGCATCGCCGGTATGCCGAGGGTGGCGATGCGCAGATAGGCGGTCGCGTACGGCGCTGCCGTCGTGGAGGCGCCGAAGAGGTCGACCAGGGCGCGGGCGGAGGGCAGGACGGCGATGATCACGCCGGCGCCGAGGAGCAGGGCGAGCCAGATGCCGTCCACGCCCTGGCGGATCGCGGCGGCGAGGTCACCGGCGCCCGCCCGGCGCGCGACGGCGGCCGTGGTGGCGTAGGCGAGGAAAACGAAGATGCTGACGGCGGTCGTCAGCAGGGCGGAGGCGACACCGAGCCCGGCGAGCTGTGCCGTGCCGAGGTGGCCCACGATCGCGCTGTCGGCGAGGACGAAGAGGGGCTCGGCGACGAGTGCGCCGAAGGCCGGGACGGCCAGCGCGACGATCTCTCGGTCGTGCCGACGTCTGGTGGCCTTGGTGGTCGTGGGAGCCGATGTCATGCACACCAATCTAATCGTCCACAGGTAAGAGTCGCAACACGATTTGGGTCCTTACTGATCGTCTCGCTCCGTGTCCTTTCGTGCGCTGTTCGAGGTCATCTTGGGCCGACTGGGGAAGTTTTTCTTCTGCACAGCCGGTGGATGGGAACACCGCAGGTCAGAGGGGGTCGCGAAAAAAAGTCGAGGGCTTGTTCACAGCACTGTCCACCGGCTCGTGCACAGGTTTCGAGGAGTTGTCCACAGCATCCGGGCCGTCGTCCACATGGCCTGTGGATAACCAGATTGGCTGACGGTGCAGACGGGCCTACCGTGGTCCGGCGCCCGCTCCGTCTGTCGGCCTGGGAAACCCTCGCAAAACCGACGCGCCGTAACCGGAGTCGGGCCTCTCATTTGTCAGTGCCGTGCCGTAGAAATGAAGGCACGGCGAGGTCCGCTCGGCGGACGGGAGGAGGTCGCTCGGTGAGCATTTCCGAGCCCTTGGACGACCCGTGGGCGGACAGCGGCCCCAGCGATCGTCTCCCCTCGACGCGTCGCCGGGGCGAGGGGGGCGGCCGAGGCCGGGGCGAGGGCGGACGCGGCCGGGACGACCAGCACGAGCGGGGCCGGGAGGACAGCGAGTGGGACGGCGCGGCGGCCTTCGAGCGCGTCCCGCCCCAGGACCTCGACGCCGAGCAGTCCGTCCTCGGCGGCATGCTCCTGTCCAAGGACGCCATCGCCGACGTCGTCGAGGTCCTCAAGGGCCACGACTTCTACAAGCCGGCCCACGAGACGATCTACACGGCGATCCTCGACGTCTACGCCAAGGGCGAGCCCGCCGACCCCATCACGATCGCCGCCGAGCTGACCAAACGCGGCGAGATCAACAAGGTGGGCGGGGCGTCCTACCTGCACACCCTCGTCCAGACCGTGCCGACCGCCGCGAACGCCGAGTACTACGCGGAGATCGTCCACGAGCGGGCGGTGCTGCGCCGGCTCGTCGAGGCGGGGACGCGGATCACCCAGATGGGATACGCGGGCGACGACGACGTCGACGAGATCGTCAACCGCGCCCAGGTGGAGATCTACGCCGTCACCGAACAGCGCACCAGCGAGGACTACCTGCCGCTCGGGGACATCATGGAGGGCGCGCTCGACGAGATCGAGGCGATCGGGTCGCGCAGCGGCGAGATGACCGGCGTACCCACCGGCTTCACCGACCTCGACTCCCTCACCAACGGTCTGCACCCCGGCCAGATGATCGTCATCGCGGCCCGTCCCGCCATGGGCAAGTCGACGCTCGCGCTGGACTTCGCGCGCGCGGCGTCGATCAAGAACAACCTCGCCAGCGTCATCTTCTCCCTCGAAATGGGGCGCAACGAGATCGCGATGCGCCTGCTGTCCGCCGAGGCGCGGGTCGCCCTGCACCACATGCGTTCCGGCACGATGACCGACGAGGACTGGACGCGGCTCGCGCGCCGCATGCCCGAGGTCTCCGCGGCTCCCCTCTACATCGACGACTCGCCGAACCTCTCGATGATGGAGATCCGCGCGAAGTGCCGGCGCCTGAAGCAGCGCAACGACATCAAGCTCGTCATCATCGACTACCTCCAGCTCATGCAGTCCGGCGGCAAGCGCTCCGAGAGCCGTCAGCAGGAGGTCTCGGACATGTCCCGTAACCTCAAGCTCCTCGCCAAGGAACTCGAAGTCCCGGTCATCGCGCTCTCACAGCTCAACCGAGGTCCCGAACAGCGCACCGACAAGAAGCCGATGGTCTCCGACCTCCGTGAGTCCGGCTCCATCGAGCAGGACGCCGACATGGTCATCCTCCTGCACCGCGAGGACGCCTACGAGAAGGAGTCCCCCCGCGCGGGCGAGGCCGACATCATCGTCGGCAAGCACCGAAACGGCCCGACAGCCACGATCACCGTCGCCTTCCAGGGTCACTATTCTCGTTTCGTGGACATGGCACAGACCTGATGCACTGGGGTCCATGACGACACCCCAGGAAGAGCTGCTGCCCGCAACCCGGCGCGCGCTGCTGCACCGCATCGCCCTCGCCCAGTCCGAAGGGCGGTCCCCCTCGCTCGTCGCCGCCGTCGTGCGGGGCGGGAAAGTGGTGTGGGAGGGGTCCCGCACCTCGGTCGACGGGCACGGTCCCGACGGGAACGTGCAGTACCGGATCGGGTCGATCACCAAGACGTTCACCGCCGTCCTCGTGATGCGGCTGCGGGACGAAGGGCTGCTCGACCTCGGGGACCCGCTGGAGAAGCACCTGCCCGGCACCGGCGTGGGGGAGGTGACCGTCGCCGAACTCCTCGCGCACACCGGCGGGTTGGCGGCGGAGTCGCCGGGGCCGTGGTGGGAAAGGACACCGGGGGAGCTGCGGCCCGGACTCGCCGACGTGCTGGGCGAGCGGCCCTCACTCCACCCCAGCGGACGGCGGTTCCACTACTCCAACCCCGGCTACACCCTGCTCGGCGCGCTGGTCGAGAAGGTGAGGGGCGCCCCGTGGGAGGACGTACTCCGGCGTGAAGTGCTCGAACCTCTGGGCCTCGACCGGACGGGCGCTCGCCCCGAGATGCCGTACGCGGGCGGCTGGGCGGTGCATCCCTGGGCCGACGCGCTGCTCGCGGAACCCGTGGAGGACCTCGGCAGGATGGCCCCAGCGGGACAGCTCTGGTCGACGACCCGGGACCTGGCGCGGTTCGCCGTGTTCCTGGCGGACGGTGACGACCGGGTGCTGAGCGCCGGGACGGTACGGGAGATGCGCGCCCCGGCGGCGCCGTCCGAGACCGCGGACCTCGCCGCGGGCGCCGGGTACGGGCTCGGGCTCCAGGTCCAGCACCAGGACGGCCGCGTCCTCGTGGGCCACTCCGGCTCCCTCCCGGGCTACCTCGCCAACCTCACCCTCGCCGTGGCCGACGACGTCGCCGCGGTCGCCCTCGCCAACTGCACCTCCGGGCCGCTCCTGGCCTCTCTGGGCGCCGATCTCGTCCGTATCGTCGCGGAGGCTGAACCTCGTATCCCGGAGCCCTGGAAGCCGCTCAAGGACGTCGATCCGGGCGTCCTGGAGCTGGTCGGCCCCTGGTACTGGGGAACCCACGGGTTCGCCCTGCGCTGGACCGCAGACGGCCTGCTCTCCCTGCTCCCCCTCGCCCGCGCCGGCCGCCGGTCCCGCTTCGAGCCGAACGGCGACGGTACCTGGACCGGTCTGGAGGGCTACTACGCAGGAGAACGCCTGACGCCGGTACGCCGCCCGGACGGAACCCTGAGCCACCTGGACCTCGGCTCGTTCGTGTTCACCCGCGAGCCGTACGACGACGAGACGGCTGTGCCCGGCGGGGTCGACCCGGAGGGGTGGCGGGGCATCGGCTGAGGAGGAAAGGGGTGTGTTTCACGTGAAACACACCCCGGCTTCGGGTGAGCGACCGGCCTGAAACGCCCTGTGTTTCACGTGAAACACACTCCGACGCCCTCACAGCGCCAGCTTGAACCCCACATGCGAGGCCACGAACCCCAGCCGCTCGTAGAACCGGTGCGCGTCGACCCGCGAGACGTCCGAGGTCAGCTGCACCAACTGGCACCCCTCCCGCCGGGACTCCTCGATCGCCCACTCGATGAACCGCGTCCCCAGCCCGGTGCCGCGTTCGTCGGCCCGAACCCGCACGGCCTCGATGATCGACCGCGTACTGCCCTTGCGGGAGAGCCCGAGGACGATCGTGAGCTGGAGCGTCCCGACGACCTGGCCCTCGCGGACGGCGACCACCAGACGCTGGTGAGGGTCGCGTTCGAGGCGCTCGAAGGCGGCCAGGTAGGGCGTGAGGTCGTCCGGCGACTCCCGCTGGGCGCCCAGCGGGTCGTCCGCGAGGAGGGCGACGATCGCCGGAAGGTCGTCGATGGCGGCGGCCCGGACGGTCAGGCTGTCTGTTCCAAGATCTCCCATGGCCCGAAGCCTACGTGCGTGCCCTATGCGGTGACGGGCGCCTTCAGGGTTTCCACGACCCGCACGAGCGGGGCCAGTTCGGGGTCCTTCGCCGCCTCGTCGAGCGCCTCGCGCAGCGCCCGGTCGTTGGTCGGCCGCGCCTCCTCCAGCAGCTTCAGCCCCGCCTCGGTGACGTTCGTGTAGATGCCCCGGCGGTCGGTGGGGCAGAGGTAGCGCTCCAGGAGCCCGCGGTCTTCGAGCCGGGTCACCAGGCGGGTGGTCGCGCTCTGGCTCAGGACGACCGCGTCGGCGACCTGCTTCATCTGGAGATGGCCACCGTCCCCGTCGTGCTGCCGGCTGAGCACGTTCAGCAGGGAGTACTCGCGCACGCTCAGCTCGTGGCCGGTCTGGAGGGCGCGCTCGATGTTCCCCTCGATCCTGCCGTGCAGCAGCGAGAGGGCGCACCAGCCCTGGGCGAGGGCGGTCAGTGCGGGGTCGGTCGCGGTCATGGTTCTTCCCTCCGTCCCGGTCGGTGCTCCCAGGATAGGGCAGCATCGAAATAGTGGGCGCTTGCAGATATAGCGCGTCTGCAAGTATTGTCCATGGAGGTAAACCGCTCATGCAATCAACAGGGAAGGTGTCACCTCCATGCCTCTCGCGCTTCTGGCTCTCGCGATCGGGGCCTTCGGCATCGGCACGACCGAGTTCGTGATCATGGGGCTGCTGCCCGACGTCGCCGCCGACTACGGGGTCTCCATCCCCACCGCGGGCTACCTCGTGACCGGCTACGCCCTCGGCGTGATGATCGGCGCCCCGCTGATGACCGCCCTCGGCACCAAGATCCCCCGCAAGCGGATGCTGATGCTGCTGATGGGGCTGTTCATCGTGGGCAACGTGCTCTCCGCCGCCGCCCCCGCCTTCTCCGTGATGCTCGTCGGGCGCGTGATCGCCTCGCTCGCCCACGGCGCCTTCTTCGGCATCGGCGCGGTCGTCGCGGCCGACCTGGTCGCCCCCGACAAGAAGGCCGGCGCCATCGCGATGATGTTCACCGGCCTGACCGTCGCCAACGTCGTCGGCGTCCCGCTCGGCACGCTCGTCGGGCAGCACGTCAGCTGGCGCGCGACCTTCGCGCTCGTCGCCGCCCTGGGCGTGCTCGGCCTGGCCGGTGTCGCCCGTCTCGTCCCCGACCTGCCCAAGCCCGAGGGGGTCCGCCTCCGGCACGAACTCGCCGTCTTCAAGAACGCCCAGGTCCTGCTCGCCATGGCGATGACCGTCCTCGGCTTCGGCGGCGTCTTCGCGGCCGTCACCTACATCGCGCCGATGGCGACCCACGTCACCGGCTTCTCCGAAGGCTCCGTCACCTGGCTGCTGGTCCTCTTCGGCCTCGGCATGGTCGCGGGCAACCTCGTCGGCGGCCGGTACGCCGACCGTGCCCTCATGCCGATGCTGTACGTCTCGCTGGGCGCCCTGGCGGTCGTCCTGGCGCTCTTCACCCTCACCGCCCACCACAAGGCGCTCGCGGCCGTCACCATCGCCCTGATCGGCGCCCTGGGCTTCGCGACCGTGCCGCCGCTCCAGAAGCGCGTCCTGGACCAGGCCCACGGCGCCCCGACGCTGGCCTCGGCCGTGAACATCGGCGCCTTCAACCTCGGCAACGCCCTCGCGGCCTGGCTCGGCGGCCTTGTCATCGACGCGGGCCACGGCTACACCGCCCCGAACTGGGTCGGCGCCGCCCTCGCCGTGTCCGCCCTCCTGCTCGCGGTCCTCTCGGCCGCCCTGGAACGCCGCGACAGGACTCCGAGCACGGTGGTCGCGGGCGCGCGGACAGAGCAGGCGCCGCAGCCCGCCACCGCCGGCCACTGAGCTCGGCCCACCGCAGAACCACCGAGGCCGGTCCCCCGAAGAGCCAGGGGACCGGCCTCGACGCGTCGGCTCAGCCCGCCGCCACCGTCAGCGGAGCGAACCGCCGGGTCCAGTCGCCCGGCAGCTCCGGAATCCCGTACGTCATCACGGCGTTGAAGGCGACCGACTCCAAGCCCTGGCCCTTCAGCCAGGCCAGCAGTTCCTCGTGCCGTACGTCGATGTCGGTGCGCAGCGGGCGGTCGGTGTGGGTGGCGAGGGAGGCGACGAGGGACTTCGCGGTCTCCGTGTCGCGGGCGATCAGCGGGCCCACGACGTGCGTGTGCATGTTGGGCCAGGCGGCGGCGTAGCCGATGATCCGGCCGTCGGCCACCGCGACCCTCAACTGGTCGGCGAAGGCGGGCAGCCGGGTGAT
>DATCQX010000007.1:0-4775 GCA_036569285.1 Streptomyces sp. | reverse complement strand
GCCGACTTCTCCGCCTCCGCGTAGGCGTCGCGGGCCTCGGAGAGGGCGGCCTCCGCGCGGGCGACCGCGTGGGAGTAGTGGGCGTCGAGGGCGCGGGCGCGCTCCGTGGCGTCCCGGTCGGCGGCGTCCGCTAGCTGCGCCTGTTCCTGTTCCTGGCGCGCGAGGAGCACGTCCGTCCGCCGCCGCACCTCCCGCAACCCTTCGAGCGCCTCCCCGCGCCCCTCCTTCACCCCTCGCCGGGCCGCCACCCGGATCTCGTCCGCCTCGGCCCGCGCCCGCACCACCCGCTGCCGCCCCCACTCCTCCGCCTCCGCGAGGATCACGCGTGCCGCGGTCTCCGCCTCCTCGCGGACGGCGACGGCGTGCGCCTGTGCCCGCGCGCCCTGTTCGCGGGCCTCGCGCCGGGCGCGTTCGCGCAGGGCGTCCGCCTCGTCCTCGGCGAGCCGGAACAGCCGCTGGGCGGCCTCGCCGAGGGTGTCGTACGTCTGAGGAGTGAGGCGGGTGACGGCCGTGCGGAGCCGGTCCGCCTCGACCTCACCCTCCTTGACCTGCACTGTCAGCCGCGCCGCCCGTTCCCACGCGGCGTCCCGGTCCGCGCACAGCGCCGAGACGTACGCCTCGACCTGCGCGGGACGGTACCCACGCCCACGGACCGTTCCGAACCCGTACGGCGACACCGACGCGCTGCCCATGCTGGAAACCTCTCGCGAGATCCGAACGATTTTGCGCATATCTTGACGGTTCAGACAGAAAGGTGCGTAACGCGACACTCCGTGAAGGGGTTACGGGGGCGCTGCACGGAAAAAGCCCGCAACCGGTTCACCACCGGTTGCGGGCTTCCTCACCTCAGGAGGCCGGGTCAGGACGGCGTCACAGCAGCCCGTCCCACATCTGCTCCAGCAGCACCGACCACCAACTGTCCGGCGAGCCGAGAGCCGCAGGGTCCAGCGAGGCCAACTGCGCCTGGAAATCGACGGTCCAGCGGCCCGCCTGCTCCGGGTTCAGCCCGAACCGCAGCCGCCACATCCGCCCCAACAGGGCGAGGCAGCGCGCGAATTCGGGCAGCCCCGAGTTCACGAACTGCGGCGCGACGGGCGCTCCGCCCGGCCCCGCCTCGACCGGCACGGCGACGATGTTGGCGGTCCCGTACTGCACGCAGATCGCCTTGCCGAAGTCGCTGCCCATCACGAGGTACGACCCCGCGTCGGACGACGGCTGCACGCCCCGCTCCTGCGCCAGCTCCGCCAGCGTCGGAACCGGCCGGCCCGGCTGGGCCTGCGCCCAGAAGAACGGGCCCATGTCCAGCGGCAGTCCGGCCGCGACCAGCGTGTGCGCCACCACCGGGGGGACGCCCTGCCGGGCCACCGCCGCCTGCTCGAACCGGAACACACCCGGCCCGAACACGCCCGCCAGCTCCTGCCCGATCGCCTCCGGCGGCACCGCCGGGGCCTGCTGCACCGGCGGCAACGGCGCCCGCACCGGCGCGGGCCGCGCGGGGCCGTCCGCCACCTGGTGCAACTCCCCCTGGTGTGCGAGGAGTTCACGCATGCCCTGCTGACGGCTCGCATGGTCCGTGCCGTACGGCGCGATGCTCGTGATCCGCGCCTGCGGCCACTGCTCCCGGATCATCCGCGCGCAGTACGCCCCCGGCAGCTCGCACGACTCCAACTCCGTGTGCAGCTCCAGGACTTGACCCGGCGGGACGTTCATCCCGCGCAGCTCGTGGAAGATCTGCCACTCCGGGTGCGGGGTACCGGGCGCCGACCGCCGGATGAGCTGCTGCTCGGACCCGTCCTGCGCGCGGTAGCGGAGGACGGCCTGGTAGCCGGGGCCCACCGTCGGCTGCCCCGTCGCGTTGGGGTACCCGTAGGCCGCGGGGGGCATGCCCGGGGGTACTCCAGGGGGACCCGGGAACGGGCCGGGGGCACCGGCACCGGGACCACCGGGGAACGCGCCGGGAGGCGCCGGAGGAGCGCCTGCGGCACCGCCCGGGTACGACCCTGGCGCGGCGGACGGCACGCCGGGAGCGTTCGGCGGCGCACCGGGGACGCCGGGGGCACCCGGCGGGGGCGGCGGCATGCCGGGGCCGCCCCCTACGGGCGGGGTCGCCAGCATCGTCGCGGCCTGCTCGGGAGCGTTCGGCGGTGCGCCGGGGACACCGGGGGCACCCGGCGGGGGCGGCGGCATGCCGGGGCCGCCGCCCACGGGCGGGGTCGCCAGCATCGTCGCGGCCTGGTGGACGGCGCCGGGGGTGCCGGGCGGCTGAGGCGCACCGGGGGCACCAGGAGCGCCGGGCGGCTGGGGCGCGCCGGGACGGCCCTGTGCGCCGGGGGTACCCGTAGTACCCGGAGTGCCCGGAGCCCCGGGCGGAGGCGGCGGCACCGCGCCCGGCACCTGTCCGGCCCCGGGCTGACCCGCAGGCGGCTGAGCGCCGGGCAGCGTGACCGGAGGCGTGCCCGCACCCTCGGGCCCCCCGAGCGAGGACACCAACTGCGTGGGCACATAGGCATTGGCGGCACCCCCGGGAGCGCCCCCAGGAGCACCCGCAGCGGAACCGGCCCCCGGCACCCCGGGCGCCCCCGGCGGAGGCGGAGGCGTACCCGCGCCCGCCCCTCTCCGGCGCGGAGGCGGCGCCGCCCGACTGGTCGCGGCATCGGCGATGTCCCCGGCATGCGGGGGAAGCGGCCTCGAAGTCCCTTCAGAAGCAGCGGGGTTGACCGCACCGGCACCCGGCCCTCCGGCAGTGCCGGGAGAATTGGGCACACCGCCACCCGGGCCTCCAGGCGTGCCGGGCGAGTTGGGCACACCAGCACCCGAACCCCCCGGCACACCGAGCGAGTTAGGCACATCGGCACCTTGCCCCCCGCCGGGTCCGGCCGCGTTGGGCGCGCCCGGTGCCGTAACACCCCCCGGCCCACCCGAGTTGACCCCACCCGCGCCACCGGGATAGCCGTACGAAGGAGCCCCAGCAGGCGCCCCCACCGGACCACCCCGCCCAACAGTCCCGTCCACCGCCGGTGAGACCGCCGTGGGCGGCAGTTGACTCCCCCCGGACATCAACGCGGTCGGCGCGTCGGCCCCGACGCCGGGCCCCCGACCTCGCTCCGCGTCGCTCAAGGGCGGGGCGAACACGGTCGCGGGCAGCGGAACGGAGCGGTCCTCACCGCCGTCCCCGTTCGTGTCGGTCCCGGCCCAGGGCGTGGCCCCGGCGGGAACAGGAGGGGCACCAGCGGGAGTTGAAGCCCCCGGCGCCCCGGAAACACCCGGCGCACCCGAACCCTCGGTGCCCGAACTCCCCTCCCCGATCCCCAACTTGTCGGCGGCGTCCTGCAACCACTCCGGCGGTGTCAGAAGGAACGACGTCTGGTTGAGATCGACCCGCGCCGCGGCCGGCACCGCGTCCGCGACGCCCGCCGGCTCACCCCCGTAAAGCTCCTCGTACCGGCGGATCACCTCGCCCACGGGCAGGGCGGGCCACAGGGTGGCCTCCCCGCTGTCCCGGGCGATGACGAGCCGCTGGGCGCCGCCGTCGCTACGCGGCCCGTCCGCGCGGTCCTCGGCCCAGACGACGAACCCGAGGTCGAACTCCCGTACCCGCACCTCGCGTTGCTGGTAGCCGGGAACGTCCCCGTTGACCCACTCCTCCGCGCGCTCCTGCGCCTGCGCGAACGTCACCATCGTCGGATCACTCCCCAGCAACCGGAACGACACGGGCGAAGCCGCCGTCCACCATCAGGTTGGCCACCGTCTCCAACTCCGGTGGATCACCGGCGAGTCGGGACAGGAACGCGTCGAAGTCGTCGCCGCAGGGCAGCAGCAGCCGCGCCACGCGGTCGGCGGGCGTCCAGGCGGGATCGGCGTCGCGGATGTCGTCGTACGCGCAGAACCAGACGGAACCGATCCGGTCGCCCTTCACCTTGACGGCGATCAGGCCGCCCTGGACGAAGCCGACTCCCAGGTAATCCTTGGTGAGATGATCGCGCAGGCACTTGTTGACGTAGACGAGGTCGTTGACGGCGGCCTCGTCGCGGACCGTGAAGAACGGCTGGTCGACGAGGATGCCCAACTCGGCGTCCAGCGCGGCCCCGACGGGTGCGCAGCCGCCCGCCGCCTTGAGGAACGTCCGGTAGGCGCCCGGCAGTCGGTAGCCGAGGTCCTCCTCGACGCCCTGCACCTGCGACTCGGTCACCGCGACGCCCGACTTGGGCAGCCGGAAGTGGGTGGGCCGGGTCTCCTGGAGAGGGCGGGTGCCCCGCTTCGCGTGGTCGACGCGGGCCGTCGCGACCCCGCCGTGGTGGCGCAGCAGCGCCTTCACGTCCACGGGTATCAGTTCGAGGCGGCGCGTCCCGGCGACGTGGTGCCAGGTCCAGCCGTGCGGGGTCGCGACCTGCGAGACGGTGTCCCACAGCTCGTGCCCGGAGGCGGCCAGCGCGGCGTTCGCCGACACGTAGTCCGTGAGGCGTAGTTCGTCGACCCCGAAGCCTTCCGGGGGATCGGCGATCTCGGCCACCGCGCGGGCGTAGGGCGAGAAGTCGGGATAGCCGCGCTCGTCGATCCGTACCCCTCTGGGGTGACGTCCGGCCCTGACCGGGTCCGGAAAGTGCACGACCTGCCCGGCGTATGCCGCGTTCGGCGGCGCGGTCTGCCCGAGCCGACCTGTCGTCATGGCGGTTGCCCCCTGCGGCGTTCGTTACGGACCGCGATGACCGCCACCGGCCAACCCGCCCCGTATCTCCTGTACAACCCTCTCCACACGTCCGCCGCGTGGATCGCGG
>DATCQX010000006.1:0-2661 GCA_036569285.1 Streptomyces sp. | reverse complement strand
GAGTAGGACGACGCCGGCGGCGGTCGTGGGGGCGGTGCGCAGGGCCTAGACTGGACGGCTGTCGTCGTACGGCGGTCCCGAGGCCGCCGCCACCGCCGCTCACCCCCCGTCACCTTCCCGATCTGGAGTCACCCCGCCATGCAGGCAGAACCGAAGAAACCGCAGGCGGGGACGGAACGCGAGGGCCGTGAGTCGCTCGTCGGCCGTGAGTACGAGGTCGAGGTCGGGCCCGTCGCGCACGGCGGGCACTGCATCGCGCGGACCGACGAGGGACAGGTCCTGTTCGTCCGGCACGCGCTCCCCGGCGAGCGGGTGCTCGCACGGGTCACCGAGGGCGAGGAGGGCGCGCGGTTCCTGCGCGCCGACGCCGTCGAGATCCGCACCGCGTCCAAGGACCGCGTCGAGGCGCCCTGCCCCTACGCCGGGCCCGGCCAGTGCGGAGGCTGCGACTGGCAGCACGCCAAGCCCGGGGCCCAGCGGCGGATGAAGGGCGAGGTCATCGCCGAGCAGTTGCTGCGCCTCGCCGGGCTCACCCCCGAGGAGGCCGGCTGGGACGGCACCGTCATGCCCGCCGAGGGCGACAAGCTGCCCTCCGGCGAGGTGCCGCAGTGGCGCACGCGCGTGCAGTACGCCGTCGACGCGGACGGCAACGCCGGTCTGCGCCGGCACCGCTCGCACGAGGTCGAGGTCATCGACCACTGCATGATCGCCGCGCCCGGGGTCAGCGAACTCGGTGTCGAGAAGCGGGACTGGGCCGGGATGGAGAGCGTCGAGGCGATCGCCGCGACCGGCTCCCACGACCGCCAGGTCATCCTGACCCCCCGCCCCGGCGCCCGCCTTCCCCTCGTCGAACTCGACAAACCCGTCTCCGTCCTGCGCGTCGAGGAGCGCGACGGCGGCGTCCACCGCGTCCACGGGCGGGCCTTCGTCCGCGAGCGCGCGGACGGCCGTACGCACCGGGTCGGCAGCGGCGGTTTCTGGCAGGTCCACCCGAAGGCGGCCGACACCCTCGTCCTCGCCGTCATGCAGGGCCTCCTGCCGCGCAAGGGCGAGATGGCCCTCGACCTCTACTGCGGCGTCGGCCTCTTCGCCGGCGCCCTCGCCGACCGGCTCGGCGAGGCGGGCGCCGTCCTCGGCATCGAGTCCGGGAAGCGGGCCGTCGAGGACGCCCGCCACAACCTCGCCGAGTTCCCGCGCGTCCGGATCGAGCAGGGCAAGGTGGAGACGGTCCTGCCGCGCACCGGGATCACCGAGGTCGACCTCATCGTCCTCGACCCGCCCCGCGCGGGGGCCGGCCGGACGACCGTCCAGCACCTCGCGTCCCTCGGGGCCCGGCGGATCGCCTATGTCGCCTGCGATCCGGCCGCGTTGGCGCGGGATCTCGGGTACTTCCGGGACGGGGGGTACCGGGTGCGGACGCTTCGGGCGTTCGACCTGTTCCCGATGACGCATCACGTGGAGTGCGTGGCGATCCTGGAGCCCCTGCGCAAGGGCGAGTGAGCTGCCGCTCCTCGGGGACGGCGCGGAACCGTACGTCACTTTACTGATGGCACCGGCGGCTGCGGAGCCGAGAGTGGACTCAGGAGGCAGCCGGTGCCGTCGCCCCGTCAGGGCTTCTCGGTGCGATGTCTCCTGTGCGCCGCTCAAGAAGGAGCGGGCTTCAGGATGCTGACGAGGAGTCGTGTTGTCCGTTGTGCTCTCCACGGTGCCGTTCTCACCTGCCGAACGGGCTGACTACTGGCACAGCCTCGTCTCCGACACGTTCGTACCGCTGGATGTGACGCTGCACGAAAGCGAATCGTCGGTGGGGACGATCAGCAGTCACCGGCTCGGGCCCTTGAAGATCTCGGTGGTCGAGGCCGGGCCCCAGACGGTCTGGCGGCGCAGGCGCCTGATCGCCCAGGGCGGCGAGGAGTACCTGACGGTCACCTTGCAGCAGCGGGGGACGGCGAGGCTCTCCCAGGACGGGCGGGACATTCTGGTCCGGCCCGGGGAGTTCAGCTGCGGTGACACCGGGCGGCCTTTCAGGAGAGAGCACCCCGACGACTTCCGCTTCACCTGGTTCGGTGTGCCGAAGAGGGAACTGGGCGTGCCGGACGCCGACCTGCGGGCGATCACCCCGACGCTGTTCAGCGGGCATTCCGGTACGTCCGGACTCGTCGCCGGGTATCTGACACGCCTGGCCGAGCAGGCGGCCGGATTCGATCCCTGCACGGGGCGGCAGCTCGCCATGACGGCCGTGGATCTGCTGAAGGTGCTGTTGCGCGAACGTCAGGGGCGGCTCGATCCCCCGGCCTCGGACGTGGCCCGGGGCATGCTGGCGCGGGTCAAGGAGTACATGCTCCGGCACCTGGCCGACCCCGGTCTCTCACCCGAGAGGGTCGCCGTCGCCCATCACATATCGGTCCGGTACCTCCACAAGCTCTTCCGCGCGGAAGGGATCACCGTGGGCCGCTGGATCCACCGCGAGCGCCTGGAGAGATGCCGGCGCGATCTGGCACCGCCTTCAGGGACGGCACCGGCCGTGTCGGCGGTGGCGCAGCGCTGGGGTTTCGTCAGCGCCTCCCACTTCTCGCGGGTCTTCCGCGCCGCGTACGGCATGTCACCCCGGGAGTGGCAGGCGAGCACGCGGCGTACGTGAGCGGCGGTGGTGTGCGGGAA
>DATCQX010000005.1:0-14755 GCA_036569285.1 Streptomyces sp. | reverse complement strand
GGCGCTTTCTAGGGGTCGTCGCAACACGTGGTCGTGTTGATCAGGCCGCGAGCAGTTTATGCAGGCGCTCGGCTGGGGTTTCCCAGCCGAGCGTTTTGCGTGGACGGCCGTTGAGTTCGGCGGCGACGGCGTCCAGGTGCTCGCGGCTGTGGACGGACAGGTCGGTGCCCTTGGGAAAGTACTGGCGGAGAAGGCCGTTGGTGTTCTCGTTCGAGCCTCGCTGCCAGGGGCTGGCCGGGTCGCAGAAGTAGACCGGGATGTCGGTGGCGACGGTGAACTCGCGGTGGCGGCCCATCTCGCTGCCCTGGTCCCAGGTCAGGGACCGCTTCAGGTGGGTCGGCAGCGTCTGGACGGTCTCCACCAGGGCGTCGCGGACCAGTTCGGTTGCCCGGCCGTTCGGCAGACGCACCAGCAGGACGTAGCGGGTGGAGCGTTCGACCAGGGTGCCGATGGCGGAGGCGCCGTCCTTGCCGATGATCAGGTCGCCTTCCCAGTGTCCGGGCACTGCCCGGTCCTCGACTTCGGCGGGACGCTCGCTGATCATCACCATGGGGTCGCGGAAGCGGGGCTGGCGCTGCTGAGCCTGGCGGCGGGGCTTGCGCCGGGCGCGACCGGTGCGCAGCGCCTTGGCGAGGTCGCGGCGCAGCTCACCCCGGCCCTGGACGTAGAGGGCCTGGTAGACGGTCTCGTGCACCACGTGCATCTCCGGCCGGTCGGGGAACTGGGCGCGCAGGGCCTGGCAGATCTGCTCAGGGCTCCACCGTAGGTCCAGGTGGCGCTGGATGAAGTCCCGCAGTTGTGGGTCCTGGCTGATCTTCCCGGGTTTGGGCCGGGGGCGGCGGACATCGGAGCGGGCCTGGGCGGCGTACGGGCGGTAGTGCCGCCGGCCGCGGGGACCGATCGTGCCGTTGCGGCGGACCTCCCGGCTGATCGTCGACGGGCTGCGGCCCAGTTCAGCGGCGATCTGCCGGATCGTGGCCTTCTCCCGCAGCCGGTCGGCGATGTAGATCCGGTCGTCCTGGTGCAGGTACCGGGACGACCCCGAGGGGGACGCCGCCGACCGCTGAGCCGGGGGTGCCCCGTTGGTCCTGCCAGACGGGTTGCGGCCGTTCCGCCACCGCTTGCCGGTGCGGTAGTTGATCCCGACGCGACGGCACGCTTCCTGGCTGCTCAGGCCCTGGTCCATGAGCCGGAAGTATTCCTCCCGCTCACGGACCAGCTTCTTACGGCCTTGGGCCACCTTCCGCACCTTGCGGATCTCGAACTCCATCGCACCCCTTGAAGTGGGGTGTTGCGACGACTCCTAGAACGCAAGAGGGAAGGGGTGGGGCCGCATGCTCGTGGTGAAGCATCGTCCGGTGGGCACAGTCGGGAGCCAGGGCGCGCCGCGGCGTATCTGCGGACCAGCCAAACGTAGGATTCTCCGCCGACGCTTGCAGAAACAGGCGTCAGTGCCGAGCGGCTCGTACGGCCTCTGCGGGAACCCGTCGTCTCTCGGTTGCGTTACGCTGTTTTCACGCGGCTGACCTGCGAGAACGGTCATTGGCTCCGCCCCGGCTGAAGGGGGCAGGATGCCTTTCTCATCCCAATGCGGGTGTGTAGCCCCCCGCTTCAAAATCCCTCGGCCCGCTGGCGGAACTGGCCGCTCAACGGCTCCCGCCCCTTCCCGGTGGGGTGTCGGGAGGCCGTTCCCAGGGCTCGATGGGAACGTGGTGAGAACATGAGGATTAAGAACGACCGAGAAAGACCGAGAAGGACCGAGTACGCAGACGTGTCTTGAGCTGCACGTATCACACAGAGTGAGTAAGATTGCGACGGTCAGACAAGATCATGTGCCGACTCGTAATGCGTAGGTCTCGGGTTCGAACCCCGAAGGCGGCTCTTAAAAGTGCAGGTCAGAGGCTTGATGGCCCTCCGTGATGGATCGCGGGGGGCCTTTTCGGCTTCCAAGGGGAACATTGGGGGAACGGGGTGCGTCCCTTATTTCACTTTTCGACCCATGATTCTTTTCGTGCCTCTATGTGGCAAAGGCGTGTGCCCGGTTTCGGTACAGGCAACGCCCGGACGGGGCTGGTCGAGTCGAGAAAGCGCGACGCCGGCGTCAGTCGGCTTCCGCTGTGGCCGCAGTCGAGTTGTTGTCCGCCGCTGTGACGGCGGAGTGGGCCGGGGCCCGGCATGTGAAGCGCCCCTGTGCCTACATCACATGCAGCACAATGGTCTTCAGCCCGGAGGGGCAAGAGCGCATCCGCGGCTTGAATGCAGGCACACGGTGGAGCGAGGCGGGGTAAGGCGTGCAGACAGTACGGGTCGTCGGCGTGCACGGAATAGGGCAGTCGAAGACTTCCCAACATCAGTTGACTGTCGACTGGGGCCGTGCACTCCAGCGTGGCATCGACTCGCTGCCCAACAGCGCAGCCTGTACGGCGTCCCTCGAAGTGCCGCACTGGACGGCACTCCTGGCGAGGGGAACAGACCGTCTTGGCCCCGAGGACGACCTCTTCGGCGAGTCCGTGCCGATGGAACCAGCGGAAGAGGAGTTCGTCGCTGAGGTCTTCGCCGACCTTGTACGGCCCGAGGACGTAGTCTTCGCCGAAACCCAGCCCCTGGCCACTTTGGGACCGCCCAAGCTGTGGTCACCGCGCCTGACCCGGCTGGCGATGGCCTATGACCGCCGTCGTCCGGGCGGTGGCGGGCAGTTCATGGTCCGGCGCATGCGGGAGGTGCGCTACTACCTCACGAAGCCGGCCCTGGCTGCCGAGGTCCGGGCGTTCGTCCGGGACGGGTTCACGGTGGATGCCGGTGTGGTCATCGGCCATTCGCTCGGCAGCGTCATCGCCTACGATCTGCTCCGCCACAAGGAGGTCGGTGCTGCGGGCACGCCCGGCTCTGCCCTCCACACACTGGTGACCTGCGGCTCGCCACTGGGCATCCCCGCCGTGCGACGGCTCATGGGCATCACCGACGGCACGCCCCTCCAGCTCGACTCGCACATCAGGTGGGTCAACGTCTTTGACCCCGACGACTTCATCACCGGGGGCGCAGGGCTGTCCGCCGTCGCGCGGGAGCTCACTGAAGCCCAGGTGGACAATGGCATCGGCGACCCGCACAGCGCCTTGCGGTATCTCCGAAGTGTGCCGGTGGCCCGCGCCGTGGCGGGCGGCCAACCGTGACACGCGCGCCAGCCCCGGATACCTTCGCCCGCCGCCTCGTCGTCATCGCGGTCTCGGAGTACGACGACGGAACTGCCACCGAACGGGAGGCGTTCCGCAACGAAATCACGGCGCAGGTGACGACCGTGAAGGATTGGTGGGCACACCCCTCTCTCGACAATGCGCGCCGTTTCGAGCCCTCCGAAGCGAAGCAGCTGCACGACCTGCGTGATCTGCGCACCTTCCTCATAGATGAAGACCTCGGGAACACGGACGACGACGAAGCCCTCGTCGTCTACATCACCGGGCACGGTTTGGCCCCGACGAACTGCCCCCAGCATTTCCTTCAGCTGCGGGACACGTACGTGGACAGGCCGTACGCCACCGCGTTCCCGACCGCCGAGATCATCACCACCGTGCTGGACTCCCACGCCTCGCACGTCCTGGTGATGGTGGACTCATGCTTCTCGGGCCGGCTCGAGTCCGAGCTCAAGAGCATGCTGAACGGCCTGCGGGCTGAGCGCCGCGCCCTTGCCTCGCTGGTCGTCCTTGTCGCCGGGAACGACCAGAGCACGCCCCGCACGAACGCCTTCGTCAACGTCCTGCGGGCCGTGCGCGCACACTGCGAGGACAAGACCAACGGCTTCGCCGAGCCACACCTCAGCTGGCAGGAATGGAAGAACATTGTCCGTGAGGTGTTCGACCAGAGCACCATGGCCGATCTCGAGTATGCCTGGCCCACGTCCTCGGCCAGCACGGAGAGGGCGCAGGAACAGTTGAGCCCCTGTCTGCCCAACCCGGGCTACACGGGGAGCGAACCGGTACTGATGGCTTCCTCCCGCCAGGTTGGGTGGACACGGGCCCAGCTCGACACGTTCTGGATCTCCCGTGCGACCGGCACCTCCGAACCGGACAGTCCGGGCTGGTACTTCACCGGTCGCACCGAGCTGGTCAAGCGCATCCTCGCCTTCTTGACCGGAACCGAAGGCGTACTGATCGTCACAGGCGTGGCCGGCTCCGGGAAATCCGCCCTCCTCGCCCGTACCGTGACCCTCAGCGACACCCGCTTCCGAGCTGACGAGACTTACCGCGCGCTGGTTGCCGAGATACCAGAGGAACTTCAGATCCCGGAAGGCTCCGTGGACGCAGCCGTTCTCGCTCGCAATACCGACCCGGACGAGCTCGCCCGGGTGCTCTGCGAGGCACTCGGCGACACCCCGGGCCGATCAGCCCCACCCCGGGCCGGTGGTTACGAAAGCCGACACCTCGCTCGGCTGCGGAGCCTGGTGCAGAGCACGGCTCGGCAGCGGGGCGAGCCGCTCACCCTCGTGGTGGACGGCATTGACGAAGCTAGGAACCCGACGCGAACCATCACCGACCTGCTGCGGCCGCTGGCGGATCTGCGGATGCCGGACGAACGGCCTGCCGTCCGGCTGCTGCTCGGTATCCGTAGTAGTTGGCTCGGTACGTCGGGCGCAGCCGATGCTCCCGCCGCCCAAGCCCAGGCCCCGAACCTCCTCGACCTGCTGGTAAGGGCCACTACCGCCGGTCTCCCACTCCGTACGGACGGCCCCGACGCCGCGCCGGACATCGCCGCGTACGCCCATGCGTTGCTGGAGGCACCGTACGGGGGCCAGGAGGATGGAGAAGCTCCGTCGGCGCCGCCGCTCGGCCGCTACGGAGAACTGGCCGAGGCGGTGGCCCGGGAGGTGGCCCCTTCCTTCCTGGACGCCCGCATTGCCGCTCAGCGGCTCCGCGCACGGTGCATCCTGCCGGATCCGGAGGACCCTGAGTGGCTCCAGACCCTGCGTCAGGGCACCGAAGCCCTCCTGAGGGAAGACCTCCTTGAGGTCGCTGACACGCACTCCACAGCCGCTGAGCAACTCATGTCCGCCCTGCGCGCCACCGCGTTCGCGCACGGAGCTGGCCTGCCATGGGCTGACATCTGGCCGACCGCCGTAGAGTGCCTGTCACTGTCCCCCGTCACCGACCCAGACGACGTCATCCGGAAGGTGTGGGACAGCCGCCTCTCCGGATACCTCATCACCGCCGTCGAGGACGGCCGGACCGTATACCGGCCAGTGCACGAGCGGATCAGCGAGACACTCCGGTACGCACCGCACACACTCCTCGGCGCCCCGGAAACCGGCGGGCGGGAGAGGCTCTCGGACGAGGAGATCTCGGACACTCACCGGTCACTGGTCGAGGCGTTCGAGCGTCTCATTCCCAGCACGGGCCGTCATCGGGCGCCGCACCCCTATCTACGGCGCCACCTGGTGGCTCACGCCGCAGCCGCCAAGGTCCTCGACGGCAGCCACGTTCCGGCACACTTTCTCCCATGGGAGACGAGCGGCGCTGTTCGGGGCGCTCTCGGGCTCCCGGCGAATCCGACCTCCCGGACGCTGCACCTGGCCTCCTGGGCACGCATCGAGCCTTTTCTCGCCGATGCCCCGTACTCGGCACGTGCCGACAGCCTGGCCCTGGCCGCCCTCGGAATGACCCGCGACTACGACGGCACCGCACTCAGCGCGCAGGACGCGACGGAGGACGAAGCCGGGCCGACCTCGCGCAGCGAGCGCGATGCGGCACCTGCACGGCCGCGTCTCGCCCCGCGGTGGAACGAACTGCGGTTGGCCGGAAACCTGCTGGGTCGCTCCCAGGCCGCAGTCTCCTCCCTCCTGTCCTTCACTCTGCCCGACGGCACTCTCCTCGTGGCGGCGGGGGACACCAGTGGCGAGGTTCGCCTGTGGGACCCGCTCTCTGGCACCGAGTTCGGGCTGCCCGTACGTCGTGCTCCGCACGCGCGCGCCCTGGCTGTGCTGGCCAGCCACCGGGGAGACCCCCTGCTTGCGGTCGGCTGCGCCAACGGCGCGTGGCTCTACGATCCGCAGAGTGGCCGGATCGACCACCTCCCGGTGTCGGCCGCCGTGCATGCCCTGTCCGTCTTCACCACGGAGGGCGGCAGTGTCCGGCTGGCGCTGGGCACCACCGAGGGCCTAGTGATTTGCGACCCCCTCGCCCGCCAGGTGCTGTCCAGAACACCCCGCGCAACCATGTGGGGCGACTCGGTCAAGGCCCTTTCAGCACTGCGGCTCTCCACCGGCCAGACCGTGCTCGCCGTCGGCGGAGAGGGCAGCACCGTCGAGATTCTCGATGCCGAATCGCTCAGGCTGGTCAGCGAAGTTGCGGGCCAGGGGCGAGGGGTTTCGGCGCTCGCCCTGTACTTCGGTACTGACGGCGGGCCGCGGCTGGCCGCGGCCTCACGGTCCACGGGGGCCGTGCGCAACTACGACGTGTGGACAGGCAAGGAGACCGCAGCCGCTATCCGCGAGCCTGCCGTGGCCATCTGCCTGTACCCCGCCGGCCCCGATCGAACCCTCCTTGTCCTAGGCCCCAGCCGGGGTGGGCTCGTGCGCCTTTGGGATCCGCAAACCGGGTCTGCGGTGGGCGCGTTCACCGCCGACCACGACAAGAGGGTCAAGGGCTTGGCCATCCTCGACATGGGAGGGAGAACGCCGCTGCTGGTGTCCGGATCCGACGATCACACCGTGCGGGTCTGGGACCCCTCCGCCCCCACATTACTGCGAGACAAACGCTGGGAAGAGCCGAGTGACGGTTCGCTCCTGGCCCCGCTACCCGTGCCGGGAGGGGCGACCCGCCTTCTGGGACCGATCTCCAAGCGTTCCCTCAACATCACCGTCGCCTCCGGAGAAGTACACGAGCAACTCAGCCTGCCCGACTTGATAGCCCCCAACGAGAGTCTGACCGCTGTCACCAGCCACCTGTGGCCCGACGGATCGGCAACGGTGATTGCCGGTACGTCCGGCGGCAATATCGTGCGCTGGGACCAGGAGAGTGGCTGGTTTGGCATGCCTGAGCCGCTCCTGGCGATGCCGGTGCATAGGCTGCCCCGGACGCGTGCGCTGACCACGTTCCGGGCCGATGGCACGGACCAGGTGTTCCTGGCCAGCGGTACCAGTTCAGGAACCGTGGCCTTCCATGACCTGGCCACCGGCGAGCCGTGGCACGTCGTCGATGCAAGAGGCGCCGTCCGCGCCCTCGTGGCCCTGCCAAGTACGGAAGGCATGATGGTGGCCTTCTCGGCCGCTGCGGCCGTACGGTTCTGCCGTCCTGGGCAGCCATCCGCACCACTCCTTCCCCGGCGCATCGGCGTCGTCGGCTGCCTGACCACCTGGACGGCGGAGGACGGTACCGTGCTCCTCGCCACCGGAGGCTCTGACGGCACCGTCCGGCTCTGGTCCCCGGACGCGCCGAAGCGAGAGGCGTACCCCGTACTGCACGGCCATCAGGGCCCGGTCACTGCCATTACGAGCTTCCAGGCTTCCCCCACCGCACCATGCCTCCTTGTCACGGCGGGCCAACGGGACACCACCGTGCGGGTGTGGGATCCCCACACGGGCGATGAGCTGGCACGTGTCGTCACCGGCGCTGCTCTGACGTCGCTCTGCGCCCTGCCTACCGGGGGCGATGCGCAGCTCTCGGGTCCGCTGCTCGCCTTTGGCGGACCGGCGGGTGTGGGTGCGGTCTCGGTCGGGCTGTGAGCCAAGCAAGTTCCTGCGGCCGTTCCGGCGTGTCCCTGCGCTCCCCCTCGTAGCGTGAAGGTCATGACTGGATGGGAAGGTGGGACGGTGTTGTCCGGGGTGCGGTGAAGATCCCTACCAGTTCGGCGGGACGCGGGCATCTGGGCAGCTGCTTATCCACGGCCGAGACAGTGTGCGAGCGGCAGCCGCCCTTGCCCGGCTCGCCTTGCAGAGAAAGTTACAACCTTTCCACTCGTGCTTGCAGAGTTAGTTACGCTCAGGCGTAACTAACTCTGTGAAAATCTGCGAGGATGTGCAAGTATCTCTGTATGGACCGTTCTGAGCAGCTGACTGCCCTGGCGCAGGCCGCCGCAGGCCAGTGGGGCCTTGTGACTGCCGCGCAGGCCAAGAAGCTCGGACTGAACGCTGTCCAGCTGTTGCGCCTGACTGAGGCCGGAATGCTGGAGAACGTCGGTCGTGGCGTCTACCTGATGCCGGCTGCTGGAATGCCCCAGCACCTTGAATTGAAGGTCGCCTGGCTGCGTCTCCAGCCCAAGGTGTTTGCCTGGGACCGCAACCCCGGCGATCCCGACTCAGGCGTCACCTCTCACGCTTCTGCCGCGCAACTGCACGACTTGGGCGACATCCCCGCCCCGAGCGCAGAAATCATCGTCCCCCGCCGCCGCACCACGACGGAGCCCTTTGTCCGCCTGCGCACCGCCCCTCTGGAGCAAAGTGACATCACTGTTGTGGATGGCCTGCCCGTCACCACAGTCATCCGTACCATTGTCGATCTGCTGCGCGTCGGGACAGATGGGGGCCACGTCGGCGGCGTCATCGTCGACGCCGAGCACCGCGACTTCCTCAACGTCAACGACTTGGCCGATGCCGTTCAGCCCTACACTCGCAATTACGGCCTTAGTGACAGCGCGACCGGCCAGGAACTGATCGAGCACCTGGTGTCCCAATCTGGCGAACACCTGCGTGCGACCGAGATCGCCCAGGCGAATCAAGAGGGCTTCGAAACTGCGGTGCAGTTGTTGGCGCAGCACCCCGAACTTGCTGCCCCTGCCTTGGCCAGGTACAGAGAAACCATCAAAACTCTGCAGGGTGCCATGCCGCAGCGAGCTCTCCCCGACATCTCGCCAGCCCTGGTGTACTCGCTTTGGAACGCACGGATCAGCAACCCTGCAGTCGAGACGCTGCGACAGAAAATTCAAGAGATTCAGCCGCAACTACATAAAGCCCTCCAGCAGCAGTGCATCCTGCCCAACAACGCTCTGCTTGAGTTCATCCAGCAGGCCGCTGCCGCGTCTCTGCCGGCGGACAACTTGAAGTCTTTCAGTGAAGCACTTGCAGCTGTCTCCGCTGCGGCTGCCCAGAGCCACCGGGACCGTTCAACGACGCGGTCTGAAGGCCGGACGGGGCGCTCCACTGCACCCTCGATGAACTCGGGAGATCCGGCAAACGACGATCGCGACTCCGAGTAGAGTCTTGCGGACTCGAGCACGACGGGGGTCTCCGTGGCCAAGACATATAACAGCCCACCAGCCTTCAGGACAGCCCTCAACCAGGCCGCCAGAAGGATCTCTAAAGACACCGGTATGAGCGTCGGTGAACTCCAACGCATCTTCTACTTCAACCGACTGTCAGCACGCGTCTTCACCCATGACCCTCAAGGCTGGCTCATCAAGGGCGGCCAGGCCCTTCTCGTCCGCTACCAAGGCGCTGCCCGGCTCAGCGGAGATATCGACCTGCAAGCGGCCTCTCCAGACCTCACTCCTGAACATGCACGCCACCGCCTCCTGGATGCCGCGGCGCTCGATCTCAAAGACTTCCTCCGGTACGCGCCAACGAAGTACACGACTTCCTCTGACGAAGAGCGTGGAGGATCTCAGAGCTTCCAGGTCTATCTCGGCACCACCCATGTCGACACAGTCAAAGTAGACATCGCTGTTTCCCGCAGTCTCACGGGTGCTCCGGAAACGCGCAGTCTCAAACCAGCGATCGATGTTCCCTGGCCCGTCGACTGGCCCGAAGTGCGTCTCTACCCTGTCGTCGACCACCTTACGGACAAGATCTGTGCTCTCTACGAACGACACGGCCAAGACGCCTCCAACCGCTACCGGGATCTTGCCGACCTGCTTCTCATGAGCCAGCAGGAATTCGTGCGAGGTCAAGACACATGCCGGGCCTTGCGCAATGAGGCCGAACGACGTCGGAGCGTGGGTATCGATCTCACCCTTCCTGAACGGTTTGAGCCGCCGGGCCCGCAATGGGAAGCCAACTATCCAGCAGCAGCGGCACTGGTGCTAGGTCTGGAAGGCTGCCGCACCTTCCTCGAAGCATCCGAAGCCGCATCTGTGTTTCTCAATCCTTTGCTCGATGGGACGGCATCGGGCACCTGGAACCCGAGCCAGGCGGCGTGGCAGTAGCCCACGTGCTCACCAATCTTGCCCGACTGACAGCCGGGAGAGGGCTCGCTGCCCATTGCTGCACTACGCTGCTGTCACGCGGCTGACCTGCGACAACGGTCACAGGCTCCACCTCGGGTGCAGGGGGTGTGGAGCCCAACTCGCCTCAATGGACGTGCGTAGCTCCGAGGTTCGTGTCCGGCGCTCCTGCCGACGAAACCGATGTTCGTGGCCCCGGATCGGTTACAGCTTGATGCGCTACGCTGTTTTCACGCGGCTGACCTGCGAGAACGGTCATTGGCTCCGCCCCGGGTGAAGGGGGCAGGATGCCTTTCTCATCCCAATGGGGGTGTGTAGTTCCCCGTTTCGAAACCCCTCGGCCCACCGGCGGATCTGGCCGCTCATCGGTCTGCTGCCCTGTCCCGGACGGGTGCCCGGCCGCCGTTCCCAGGTTCAGATGGGAACGTGGTGGGAACATGAGGAATAAGAACGATCGAGAAGGACCGAGAAGTGGCGAGAAGGCGAACGCCGCCTGAGCTGCATGTATCACGAAGAGTGAGCAAGATTGCGACAGTTAGACAAGATCATGTGCCGACTCGTAATGCGTAGGTCTCGGGTTCGAATCCCGAAGGCGGCTCCAAGGTGAACCCCAGGTCAGCCCTCTGACCTGGGGTTTCTTTTTTCGGGTTACTTTGAAATCTCGGCAAATCGGGCACCGCCTGTCTATGCATCGCAATGCGTGGGTTGGAGGTTTGGTTTCTGTGACGAGATTGACGATTTAACGCTCTGACCTGGCTCTTTACGTGCTCGCAGAGGGTAGATCATGCTGGCGCAAAGGGTTCCGGTGGACAGCCGGTGGACAGCTGTGCGTGACGCTCCATCAGGGAACTTGTGCTCCTCCTGGGCGATGGGTGAAATCCTCCGGTCTCCGATGGGGGATGGGCATCGTCAGGACTGTTTGGTCCGGACGGATCTCATGTTCCGCAGAGGGCCTGGTGACGGTAGGCGTGAGTGCACGCAGTAGCCGATCGGGACAAGGGCATCGAAGGCTCGGCGTTCTGGTGTGCCCGGTCCGCGTGGATGAACACACGATGCGCGTGCCGACCCTGATCCTGGGGCGCTCGATGACGACCGCCTCGCAGGCCGGCTGTACGCGAGGTGGACCTGGCTACCGGAATCCGGCGGCCATCGCAGCTGATGGCCTGAGCGCTGAGGAAGTCGAGATCCCCGTCGGGCTCCTCGACGAGTTGATCGGGCTCGTTTTCTTGCCTGACCGGTGAAGATCGGGCGTCGTGCGTGTGCCGGCCCGGAGGACGGAATGAAGTGGAACCATCAGGAGGTCCTTGCCTACGGCAACCTGTGCCGTGAGAAGAGAGCTCGCGGATCAGCTCGTCAAGAGGGTGAGGGACCACGGCACAGGCCTGTTCGTGACGACCTCGACGTCGAAGGCCGACCAGAGCGGCAACGGTGCCGACCGCTTCGTCCAGGACCGGACCGTAGCCGTCAGCTTGCCAACGCCACTTCGCTGACCTGGGGCTTCATGTAGAAAATGGAGGGTTTCTTCAAGCCTGGATCAGCCATCGGCAAGCGTCGCCGCCACCGACTGGAACCAGGCGCCGTAGGAGAACGGCTCGGGCGGGCCGACCTCCATGCCGAGTTCGGCGGCTGCCAAGGCGTAGTCCCCCTCGTCCAGAGGGAGGGCGAGCAGTTCGTGGAGTTCGCCCACGAGGCGGGCGATCAGGTGGGGGTCGGTGGTGGCCGCGTAGTCGGCGACGGCGGCGTCGTGGTCGGGGAACTCGTCGACGATGTCCTGCGAGAACCAGCCGCCGACCAGTTGCGCGGTTTCCGGGAAGCGCGCGTGCCACTCCCAGTGCGTCTGTGGGGGCGACGGTTTCGGGACGTCGCCCTCCTCGATGCTTCTCCTCAGGTGGTCGGCCAGCGTCATCAGCCAGTCGCCGATCTCGGACTCGGCGATCCCGGTGTCCGGGATCGCGTAGAACTCGCCCAGCCGCTGCCGGATGCGGCCCGGCGGGTTGCCGCTGTACTCGCGGAGCTGGCGCTCCGCCTCCGCGACGGCCCAGGGGCGGCTGTGCCAGGTGTGGCGGAGGTAAGCGTCCAGCGCGCGGCTGCGCCGCTCCGGGGTGTCGTCGGCCGGCTGCCCCAGGTACGCGCGCATCACCTGGTCCAGTTCGCCGTACCGGCGGTCGTGTTCGAGGGGCTTCATGGACATGTGCGGGCAGCCCCTACAGGTAGAACGGGACGGTCGTGCGGACGACGAAGCCGTGCGGGCTCGACGGCTCGCGGCGCAGCACCACGCGCGCCGCGCGGACGTCGACCGGACCCTGCCCGGCCAGCAGGTCGGCCTCCAGTTGCACCCGGCCCACGGGCTCCTCGCGGGAGGGCCAGGCGGCCTCGATGGTGAGACGGGCCCGGGTGCCCTGGGCGAGCCAGCGGTGGATGACCTGCTCGTTGGCGGTCACCACCTGCTGGGTGGCCCAGTGGGCGGTCTCCCGGTCGGGGTAGGAGGCGGAACGGGTCAGCACGGGGGGCATCCTCTCGAAGTATCTGGTCGGGAGCTGTATGCGTGCGGCTCAGAGGTCGGAGAAGTTCCAGAACATGCCGACCTCGGTGTCCGAGACGACGATCAGGCCGCAGTCCTCCGTGTAGACGCTGAGCGGGCTGTACGCCCAGTCCGACGACGTGAAGTCGAGCGTGCCGCGCACATGACCGGGCTTCTTGATGTTGGTGTGATAGCTGGCCCCGTCCCCGTAACGCGCCAGGATCGTGCGCGCCATCTCCCGCAATTCCTCCTCGCTCTCGGTGAAGCGCCTCAGGTTGGACAGGGTGCACCTGTCGTCCGTGATGGCCAGGAGCAGGTTCTCGGCGCTGTTCCGGTCGATCTCCTGAAGACGCGGCGCCACGTACTCCGGAGGGTGGGCGACGAAGGGGTACGTAGGGGAAGCCTCGCGCTCCGGGCTCTGAGCCGCGTCGTCGAGACCGGTCCAGCCCCGTGGGTCCGGGATCCGCGCCATCAGCGCGAGGACGTCGAGGACCCAGTCCTCGTGGCGGCGCGGGCCCGTGGCGTCGTACGGGTACGCGTCCTCGTACAGGTGGCGTACCGCGGCTTCCCAGGAGGCCTGGTCGACGGACATGTGGTGCTGGCCTTTCTCGGTCGGCTCGGCGGGGCGCTAGGGCTTGTAGGGCATCGACGTCATGACGGTGAACGGCGGGGTGCGGCTGCTGTCATACCTGATGCGCGTGTCGATGCCATTGACGTCGGACCCCTTGGCGTTCAGGCCGCCCTGCTTGTAACCGGACAGCGGATCGTTGGGGTCCGTCGGCTGCTTGCTCACGCTGCGGCCACTGGTCTCGCCGTTGGGCGCCGTCGAGTAGAACGGCTCGACGTCGCCGTCAGCCGGTGGGGGCGGGCCCTTGATCCACGCATCGATGGCGGCCTTGTTCTGGTTGAGGTTGTACTCGGTCAGTTCCTCCGCCCGCTGGTAGTTCGGGAAGGCCGAAGAGGCTCCGATCTTCGGCTTGCCGTACGGCCAGGCCTGCGTCGGGCCGTTCGCCTGCTGGTCACGCAGGCGCTGCGCCAACTGTTCGTCCGTCTTGCCGACGTGCTTGTCGAGGGTGTGGCCGTCCCCCATGTACTCGTTGGCGGCGAGGTTGAGGTCGTACTTGCCGGTCGAGTCGACCTTCAGCCAGACCTGCGAGTCCTTGAAGTCCTCCAGGGCCCGCATACCGAAGCCTTCCGCACGCGCCTCCTGGGCCTCGAACTTCGGAGCGCTCCGGTATGCCTCGTCCAACGGGCCCATGAGCGCGTCGAGTTTCGGAACGAGCGCGTCGACTCGCCGGTTGTACTCGGAGACGATCGAGTTCAGCTTGGCGGTGTCCATGTTCAGGACGATGCCTTGGCCCAACTGGATCGCGCCCTTGACGGCGCCCTTGAAAACGCCTTTGACCAGGCCCTTCACGTCGTCCATCCCGATGCCGTCCTTGAGGTTGACCTCAATCTTGGGAATCGCGTCGCGTACGGCCTCGACGTAGACGTCCCATACCTCGCGATCGAGATAGACGGCCGCCTCCGCGAATTCGTAGAGGAGATCGCTGACCTTCTGAGCCGTGTCGAACAGCACGCTCATCACGGGGTGGGTCGCGGTCTGGGAGGAGGAGCTGTCGTGTTTCCATTCGTAGTTCTCGCGGCTCTTGCCCCACGCCGTCGTGCCCCACAGCGAACTGCAGAACTGGCGCATCGCGTCGTGCCACTCGCTGTTGGTCTGCTGGGTGATGCTGCTGACGTTGCCGGTCAGTCCGCTCTCCGCCGTGGAGAGCGAGATGGTCGTCGCCATCCACGCCTTGGACAGCGAGTTCAGGTAGTGCTGCTGCGGATACGGGTAGACATCGGCGACCTTGCCCATCCGGTAGGCATGTTTCACCACCGGCCTCAGCACGTCCCGGACCGGCTCGGGCACCCACTCCAGGAGCTTGCGGACGAAGTCGTCGCCGCCGTCGTCGTCTCCCCACTTCAGATTGGGCACGGAGCCGTAGGCGGGCGGCTTCTCGATGACCTTCGGCAATGGCTGGACGACCGGCTTCGCCTTCCCCTTGGGGTCGTTGGCCGCCTCAGCCTTCGCATAGGCATTGGCGG
>DATCQX010000004.1:0-4562 GCA_036569285.1 Streptomyces sp. | reverse complement strand
GAACGCGAACTCCGCGAAGCGCGGGGCGTACGAGCTGCTGATGCGGGCCAGAGGGGACATTTCTCCACGGTAAGGGTGGAGAGGGTGGATTTCGGAGGGGGTGGCGGCGTGATTCCGGCCACCCGGCAGCGGCCGTCCGGCTTCCACGCTCAGCGGTCCGTCAGCCTGTCCGCCGTCTGCACGGCGGGGCGCTCGTCCTCCGTCCGCGTCTGCCCCGTGGTGGACGCGAGGACCAGAGCGGTCACGGCGACCAGCGCGGCGGCGAGGCCACGGGCGAGAGTGGTGGTTCGGGGCACGGGGACCTCGCAGGAGGTGGTGGCTACAGCGGGGCGGAGGCGCTGTACGACATGCGTGTCCGGAGCGTCACGCGGTGTTCGGGATGCCGACCAACCTAGGGGTGTACGGGTAGGAGGGCAAGGGGCGCGGGAGGGAGTTGTGCAAGCGGTTTCTGCGCGAGGTGTGGAGGGACCCGTAGGGGACGTGGGGGGCCGACCACGTACCCCGTCTCCCTAGCCGGACCCCGCTTCCCGGTGCCCCTTACACCTGCACCCGGCCCTGCTTCCGTACGTCCGCCAGCCGCAGCGCGCCGAGCTGTACGGCGATCTGGGTCGCCTCGTTGGCGACGTCGCCGAGGCCCCCGTTGGTCAGGGTGTACGCGTCGTCCCCGACGCGGACGGCGGCGACGTCGAGGGTGAGGGTGGAGGGCTCGCCGTCCTCGTTGTGGCTCGTGAGAGTTACGTGGAGTCCCTGACGCACGTCCCCCACCTCGGGCAGGGGTGCCTCGGTCACCATGACGTCCTGGACGACGTTCTCGGGGGACGTGGCGGTGAAGCGGGCGCACACCTGGGGGAGCGTCCTCAGCCAGGCCAGGGCCCGGTCCACCTCCGCGATGGGGCGCTGGGCGGTCACCTGGAAACGGAGCTGTGCCTCGGTGTCGGCGTCGTCGAGACCGACGACCGCGCGGGCGGGGGCGCCGAGCAGTTCGTCGGCGTACAGGGCGTCGAGGAAACGGGCGCACTCCGGGGCCGCGCTGGTCGCCTTCAGCACCCCGTCCCGCCAGGTCGCCGCGCCCCTGGTGGCCGTCCAGGGGGCGCCCAGGTCGGCGACGGTCAGCAGGGCGGCCCGCGCCTGCGCCTCGCTCAGCACGCCGGGGGCCTGCGGACTCGGCTTCGCGGAGGGGGACTTCGCGATGGTCGGCGTGGGATGCGGGGCGACCGCCGGATGTTCGAGACCGAGCGCCGCGCACCCCGTCATCGCCCCCGCACACACCAACGCCACGCTCACACCCAGGGCTCGACGCACCGCACCCGCCTCCTGACGCAGGGACACCTGCTCCCACGCCAGCACCCCGCCCCGGGGCCGACCACCGCGGCGGTCCGTCCGGGGGACGAGGTTCCTGCGGGTGGGTGCGCGGGGCGGGGCGGGGTATTAGGGGGTGACGTACTTCGGAGGTAGGGGATCGGCCCGGCCGGTACTCGGCACTCGGCGTGGGCTGAGGGCTGGAGGGCCGCCCCGTGGAGCCGGCGGGCCCTGGCTCTCAGGTACTAGGGGTACGGCCCTGTGGAGCCCGTAACCCTGCGGTATCAGGCGGTGTCATCCCTCCACCGCCTCCAGGTACAGCTTCACGTACCGCTCCACATCCACCTCCAGAGCCACGTCCACGAGCGCCCCTTCCCTGCCCAATCCGTGGACCTCCGCCTCGCCGGGGCGGGGGCGGCGGTCGACGACGGTCTGGCCCCGGGTGGGGCCGGGGGCGAGGGAGACCTCGACGGGGAGGAGCGCGGTGGTGAGGCCGCCCGGGTCGGCGACCGCGCAGACCGCGCCGGCGTCACCGAGGCACCCGGTGGGGCTGGGGTCACCGGTGGCGTCCGGGTCGCGGTGGGCCAGCAGGTCTCCGGCGAGCCGCAGCACCGGGTCGCCGCTCGCGCGCAGCCGGGCGATGTCGTCCCCGGGGACCAGGACCTGACGGAAGACGTCCAACCCGTACATCGTGAGAGGGACCCCGGCCGTCAGCAGGATCGCCGCCGCCTCCGGGTCGTGCCAGACGTTGAACTCCGAGACCGGGGTGGCGTTGCCGACCTCCACCGCGCCGCCCATGAAGACGATCCGCTCGATGTGCGCGGTGACCTCGGGATACGTCCGCAGCAGCAGCGCGATGTTGGTGAACGGGGCCGTCGGGATCAGCGTCACCTTGCGCGGCGAGGCGAGGATCTCCCGCCGCAGGAGTGACACCGCGTCCAGCTCCACAGGGGTACGGGTAGGGGCGGGGAGCCCGAGGTCCCCCATGCCGTCCACCCCGTGCACGTGCTGGGCCGAGCGGGACGGTTCGATCAGCGGGCGCTCCGCTCCCCGGGCGACGGGGATGTCCGGGGCGCCCGCCAGCTCCAGCACGGTCAGGGTGTTGTGGACCACCCCGTCGACGTCCGTGTTCCCGGCGACGCAGCTCACCGCCCGCAGGTCGATCGCCGGGTGCCGGACGGCGAACAGCAGGGCCAGGGCGTCATCGACACCGGTGTCCACGTCCATGATCACGGGTATGGGCTGTGCGGTCACGTCGAGGACCCCTTCCGTGCGGCCCTTGATCGGACCGCGGTCGATCGTGCGGCGGTCGGTCGTGCTGCCGGCCGGTCACGTGGAACGGCCAGCGCCTTTCCGACCCTATGCCGTGCCGATCATTCCCACAGGGCGGTCCCCCGGGCCGCCGACCGCTCCGCGATCCTCCGCACCAGCTCCGCCGCACCCAGCGGCCCGACCTGCCGCCCGTCGCGCAGCCGTACGGCGGCCAGACCGCCCGACGCCTCCCGCTCACCGATCACCGCCTGGTACGGCACCAGCCGCGCGCCCCTGATCCGCGCCCCCAAGGTCCCCTGGTCCGGCCCGGCGTACACCACCCTGGTACCTGAGGACTCCGCCTCACGTACCAGCTCCAGCGAGTGAGCCTCCTGTGCCTCGGAGACGGGCAGCACCGCGAGCTGGACCGGGGCGAGCCAGACGGGGAACGCGCCGCCGTGCCGCTCGATCAGATGGGCCACCGCCCGCTCGACGCTGCCGACGATGCTGCGGTGGACCATGACCGGGCGGTGCTTCGCGCCGTCCGCGCCGATGTAGGTGAGGCCGAACCGCTCGGGCTGGTGGAAGTCGATCTGGACGGTCGACAAGGTGGCCTCGCGGCCCGCCGGGTCGGTGATCTGCACGTCGATCTTCGGGCCGTAGAACGCGGCCTCGCCCTCCGCCTCCTCGTACTCGATACCCTCAAGTGCCTTGCGCAACAAGGCGGTTGCCCTGCTCCACAGTTCGGGGTCGGCGACGTACTTGCCGCCCTCGCCCGGCAGCGACAGACGGTACCTGGACGCCTCGATGCCGAGGTCGTCGTACGCGCGCCGGATCAGGCGCAGGGCCGCGCTCGCCTCGTCCACCGCCTGGTCGAGGGTGCAGAAGACGTGGGCGTCGTTCAGCTGGATCGAGCGGACCCGGGTCAGGCCGCCGAGGACGCCGGACAGTTCGGAGCGGTACATGCCGCCCAACTCGGCCAGCCGCAGGGGGAGTTCGCGGTAGCTGCGGGCGCGGGAGCGGTAGATCAGGGCGTGGTGGGGGCACAGGCTCGGGCGCAGCAGGACCTCTTCCGAGCCGAGCCGCATCGGGGGGAACATGTCGTCGCTGTAGTGGTCCCAGTGGCCCGAGATCTCGTACAGCTCCCGTTTGCCGAGGACCGGCGAGTACACGTGCCGGTACCCCGATGACTTCTCCAACTCCCTTACGTATTCCTCCAGTTCGTGGCGCACGACCGCCCCGTCCGGGAGCCAGTACGGCAGGCCCGCGCCCATCAGGGGGTCGGTGTCGAACAGGCCCAGCTCGCGGCCGAGGCGGCGGTGGTCTTCGTACGCGTCCATGTCGGTCTCCTCGATGTGGGCGAGGCGGGTGGACCGACGGCGAAGCCCCGGGGCACCCGCCCCGGGGCTTCTTCGAACAGCTCAGCTGTCAGCGCGCCGGGACGATGTCCGGCGTCGTCGTGCGTGACGAGTGGGCGCGCTTCATGCGGTCACGGTAGAGGCCGGTCCGGGATATGCGCCACGGGTTTTACGGGGGAGTACGGGACGGTGCGGGTCGTACGGGTACTACGGGCCGCTCGGCTGCCGGGGGCGGGTACTACGGGTATGACAGGTCACACCCCGGCAGCCGTGAGTACTACGGGTACTACGGGTTCACGCCTGCGTCCCGCGCCGCTTCCGCGTCGCCACCACGATCGCCGCGCCGCCCGCGAGGAGGGCCGCCGAGCCGCCGATGACGACGCCGGTGTTGTTGCCCGCACCGGTCTCCGCGAGGTTTCCGCCACCGCCGTTGGGGGTGGGGGCGGCCGGGGGCGTGCTCTCGGAGGCGGACGGGGTGGGCGTCGGGGACTCGGAGCCGCCGTCTCCCGGCGGGGTGGACTCCGGCGTGGAGGGGGACGGCGACGGGGAGGCGGGTGGCTGCTCGCTCTGCGACGGCGGCGCGGTGACCGGCGGCGTGGCCGGAGGCGTGGCCGGGGGAGTGGCCGGCGGGCTGGACGGGGGCTGCTCGGTGAC
>DATCQX010000003.1:0-3925 GCA_036569285.1 Streptomyces sp. | reverse complement strand
TCTGCTCGTGCTCCTTCTGGTCGACGGAGACGATCCGGCCGTCCTTGTCGAAGACGATGCAGCGGCTGGAGGTGGTGCCCTGGTCGATGGCGGCGATGAACGGGCCGGTGGTGTGGGCGTCGGTCACTGTGTGCTCCTGGGGAATTCCGTGGTTATGGGGCTTGACGATCGGCATTCGCGAAGAGTTTCGAAAACCCGTACCTCGTACGGGTGAAACCCGCGGCTGCTAGGCGAACGCGACGTTGTAGACGCCCGCCGCGATGGCGCCGCCGATGAGCGGGCCGACCACGGGAATCCAGGCGTAGCTCCAGTCGGAGCCGCCCTTGTTGGGCAGGGGCAGGAGGGCGTGCACGATACGCGGGCCGAGGTCACGGGCCGGGTTGATCGCGTAGCCGGTCGGGCCACCGAGGGAGAGACCGACGGCGACGACCACGAAGGAGGTGATGAGGACGCCGAGGACGCCGAGGCCCTTGCCGCCGTCGTTGAGGCCCTGCGTGAGGATCGCGATGACCAGCACGATCGTGCCGATGATCTCCGTGGCGACGTTCTGCCAGACCACCCGGATCTCCGGGCCCGTGGAGAAGATGCCGAGCACGGGGCCCGCGCCCTTCTCCTGCGCCTCGACCGCCTTGGCCTTCGGCTCGCCGACGATCTCCTTGTCGGTGAGGTGCGCGAGGAACTGGCCGTAGTAGGCGATCCACACCAGGGTCGCGCCGATCATGGCGCCGAGCAGCTGTCCGCCCCAGTAGATCGGGACGTCGCTCCAGGAGATGCCGTTCTTCTTGAGCGCGAGTGCGAGAGTCACGGCCGGGTTGAGGTGCGCGCCGGAGAGCGGCGCGGAGGTGTAAGCGGCCGTCAGAACGGCGAAACCCCACCCGAAGGTGATGGCGAGCCAGCCGGCGTTACGGGCCTTGCTGGCCTTCAGCGTGACGGCGGCGCACACGCCGCCGCCGAGCAGGATGAGTAGGGCGGTACCGATGGTCTCGCCGATGAAGATGTCGGAGCTGGACACCCGCGACTCCTTTGTCCTTCGTCCAGGGAATGCCGAACCCCGGGTCCCTCCGGGGGTTCCGCGCTCTCGGGGTGAGAGCGATGGCGGCCCTTGGCACTGTCACACTCTAGCGCGTATTGCCGGTAGGTGTTCGACAATGCCGACCGATGGACGGGAGTCTTGCTCCGGCGTCACGCGTGCGTCAAGAGTTCTGTTATCGGAAACCTGATCGTTATTGATAGTCATGAGTTATCGATCTTCGCGGGATCGGACCATTTCTGACCGGTTATGTCCGGATCAGGGTATGCCGAGAACCGGAACGCCGCCCGACGTCCCGGTGATCTCCCACGTACCCCTCAGGCCCCGCGGGCCCGCTCAGAACCTGCCCGCACCCAGATCCCGCGACACCGCGCGGGCGCAGTCACGCACCGCCGCGATCAGCTCCGGCCGCAGCTCCCCGTCCGGACACACCCGCTCCACCGCACCGGTGATCCCCACCGCGCCCACCGGCATCCGCCGCCGGTCGTGGATCGGCGCCGCGACCGACGCGACACCCTCCCAGGTCTCCTCCACGTCCGCCGCGTACCCACGCGCGCGCGTGATGTCCAGAACCTGCTCGAACGCCTTCGCGTCGCACACCGTCCGGTCCGTGAACGCCCGCCGCTCCGTCTCCAGCGCCTCGCTGTGCGCCACCGGGTCGTACGCCGTCAGCACCTTGCCCAGCGCCGTCGAGTGCAGCGGCTGCATCGCCCCGATCTCCAGCACCTGCCGGCTGTCGTCAGGACGGAACACGTGGTGCACGATCAGCACCCCCTGCTGGTGCAGGACACCCAGGTGCACGCTCTCGCCGCTGGCCCGCGCCAGGTCGTCCGCCCACACCAGGGCCCGCGCCCGCAGCTCGTGCACGTCCAGATACGTCGTCCCCAGCCGCAGCAGCTCCGCGCCCAGCTGGTAGCGCCCCGAGGCGTCGTCCTGCTCCACGAACCCCTCCTGCTGGAGGGTGCGCAGGATGCCGTGCGCCGTGCCCTTGGCCAGGCCCAGGGCCGAGGCGATGTCCGACAGGCCGAGCCGCCGCTCGCCGCCCCCGAGGAGCCGCAGCATCGCTGCCGCCCGTTCGAGCGACTGGATGTTCCGTGCCATCGCCGTCCTGCCTCCGTCCCCTTGCGACCGGCTCACGCCGACCCCGACCGCTGTTCGTCCACACCGGCCGGCCTTCCGTGACCATCTCCGCAGCCATCGTTCGGCAATGCCGAACACTACCGGTGCATGCCGACCTCCTGCCAATGACCGGTAGCCGTGTGTTGCTCCACAGGTCGCTCCTCGGCCATCTCCCGGAACCCCAGGAAGGCACCCGCCGAAACCCGGAAGGCCACCCCGGAGCCCCGAAGACCACCCACCGGGCCCCCGAAGTATCCCCGCACGTCCCTCCCGCCCCGCACCGACCTCACCGGACACCCGAGAAATACTCGACTCCCGCAGTCCGCCCCCTGGAACGACCTGACGGCACACCCCCCCTCCCCGCTACCCTGGCCCCAAAGCCGACAGCCGTCGCACCCGAGGGAGCCCCTACATGGCCTCTGTGCCGCCGACCCCTTCCGCCGACAGCCGGACCCGCGTGTCCGCGCTCCGAGAGGCACTCGCCACCCGCGTGGTGGTCGCCGACGGAGCGATGGGAACCATGCTCCAGGCCCAGGAACCCACCCTGGAGGACTTCCAGGACCTCGAAGGCTGCAACGAGATCCTGAACCTGACCCGCCCGGACATCGTCCGCTCCGTCCACGAGGCCTACTTCGACGCCGAGGTCGACTGCGTCGAGACCAACACCTTCGGCGCCAACTTCGCCGCCCTCGCCGAATACGACATCCCCGAGCGCGTCCACGAACTCTCCGAGGCCGGCGCCCGCATCGCCCGCGAGACCGCCGACACCTACACCGCACGCGACGGCCGCCAGCGCTGGGTCCTCGGCTCCATCGGCCCCGGCACGAAACTCCCCACCCTCGGCCACGTCGGATACACCACCATCCGCGACGCCTTCCAGCGGAACGCCGAAGGCCTCATCGAGGGCGGCGCCGACGCCCTCATCGTCGAGACCACCCAGGACCTCCTCCAGACCAAGGCCGCCGTCATCGGCGCCCAGCGCGCCCGCCGGAACGCGGGAATCGACGTCCCGATCATCGTCTCCGTCACCGTCGAGACCACCGGCACCATGCTGCTCGGCTCCGAGATCGGCGCCGCGCTCACCGCCCTGGAACCCCTCGGCATCGACATGATCGGCATGAACTGCGCGACCGGCCCCGCGGAGATGAGCGAACACCTCCGCTACCTGGCCCGCAACGCCCGCATCCCCCTGTCGTGCATGCCGAACGCCGGCCTGCCCGTCCTCGGCAAGAACGGCGCCTCCTACCCCCTCACCGCCCCCGAACTCGCCGACGCCCACGAGACGTTCGTCCGCGACTACGGCCTCAGCCTCGTCGGCGGCTGCTGCGGCACCACCCCCGAGCACCTGCGCCAGCTCGTCCATCGCGTCCGCGGCCTCGCCCCCACCCCCCGCGAGCCGCGCCCCGAACCCGGCGCCGCCTCCCTCTACCAGACCGTCCCGTTCCGCCAGGACACCTCCTACATGGCGATCGGGGAGCGCACCAACGCCAACGGGTCGAAGAAGTTCCGCGAGGCCATGCTGGAGGCCCGCTGGGACGACTGCGTGGAGATCGCCCGCGAACAGATCCGCGAAGGCGCCCACATGCTGGACCTCTGTGTGGACTACGTCGGCCGCGACGGCGTCGCCGACATGGCCGAACTCGCCGGCCGCCTCGCCACCGCCTCCACCCTCCCCATCGTCCTCGACTCCACCGAGGTCGACGTCATCCGGGCCGGTCTCGAGAAGCTCGGCGGGCGCGCGGTCATCAACTCCGTCAAC
This sequence comes from Streptomyces sp., assembly GCA_036569285.1. Lineage (GTDB taxonomy): Bacteria > Actinomycetota > Actinomycetes > Streptomycetales > Streptomycetaceae > Streptomyces. The sequence continues at coordinate 17 of DATCQX010000003.1, read as the reverse complement.
TACGAGGACGGCGACGG
>DATCQX010000002.1:0-2106 GCA_036569285.1 Streptomyces sp. | reverse complement strand
GGAGGCGAAGACAGGGAGGGCGATGCGCTTCGGCAGGAGCGTTTCCCCAAGCCGATCACTGCGCAGAGCGCGCCCGATCAGGATCCGTTTGGGCACGTCGGTCAGTTTGGACACAACAGGGAATCGTATGCCTTCGAACAGGCAGCCGCCCACCTCCGGGAGGCACCTTCGTCACATGGCCACGTGGCGCACGCCACTTCGCCCGCCCGGGGCCACCGGTCGCCCGCCCGCGAGAGCCGCGGCGGGAACGGTTACGTTGGAAGCGGGCAGATCGACGGCAGCTCCCGGTCCTCAGCCGGAGGGTTCCCGGGCATGATGTCTGTCTGTCGGACGTAACCCGTCCGTCACGCATTGCCCGAAGAGCGATGCATTGCCCGAAGAGCCGAGAGAGGAACATGAGAACGACAGCGACGCGGGTCACCGGATCCGTGGGGAGCGTGGTGTAGGGCCATGCACATCGTCATCATGGGCTGCGGCCGGGTGGGCTCCGCCCTCGCGCAGACCCTGGAGCGGCAGGGTCACACCGTCGCCGTGATCGACCAGGACCCGACCGCGTTCCGGCGCCTCGGCTCCTCCTTCGGCGGACGCCGGGTCACCGGCGTCGGCTTCGACCAGGACACCCTGCGCGAGGCCGGCATCGAGGAGGCGGGCGCGTTCGCCGCCGTCTCCAGCGGCGACAACTCCAACATCATCGCCGCGCGGGTGGCCCGCGAGATGTTCGGCGTGGAGAACGTCGCGGCCAGGATCTACGACCCGCGCCGCGCCGAGGTCTACCAGCGTCTGGGCATCCCCACGGTCGCCACGGTCCGCTGGACCGCCGACCAGATGCTGCGCCGCCTCCTGCCGTCCGGCGCCGAGCCGCTGTGGCGCGACCCCACCGGGGGCGTCCAGCTCGCCGAGGTGCACGCGTCGCCGTCCTGGATCGGTCACAAGATCAGCACGCTCCAGGAGGAGACCGGGGTCCGTGTGGCCTTCCTCACCCGCCTGGGCGAGGCGATCCTGCCGTCCTCGCAGACGGTTCTCCAGGAAGGCGACCTCGTGCACGTCATGATGCGCACCGACGAGGTCGAGAAGGTCGAGGCGGTCTTCTCCGAGGGTCCGCAGGAAGGCGGTCACCGATGAGGGTCGCCATCGCCGGAGCCGGCGCGGTCGGCCGCTCGATCGCGGGCGAGCTGCTGGAGAACGGGCACGAGGTCCTCCTCGTGGACAAGGCCCCCACCGCCATCTCGGTCGAGCGGGTCCCCCAGGCGGAGTGGCTGCTGGCCGACGCCTGCGAGATCACGTCGCTGGACGAGGCGGCGCTCCAGCGCTGCAACGTGGTGATCGCGGCCACGGGGGACGACAAGGTCAACCTGGTCGTGTCCCTGCTCGCGAAGACGGAGTACGGCGTGCCCCGGGTCGTCGCGCGCGTCAACAACCCGAAGAACGAGTGGCTGTTCAACGAGTCCTGGGGAGTGGACGTCGCCGTCTCGACCCCGCGTCTGATGTCGGCGCTGGTGGAGGAGGCGGTGTCGGTCGGCGACCTGGTCCGGCTGCTGCGCTTCAGCCACGGCGACGCGAACCTGGTCGAGCTGACGCTGCCCGAGGAGTCGGCGCTGGCCGGGACTCAGGTGGGGGACGTGGAGTGGCCCGAGGACACGTCTCTGGTCACCATCATCCGGGGGAACCGGGTGCTGACGCCCACGCCGGAGGATTCCCTGGAGCCGGGGGACGAGCTGCTGTTCGTGGCGATCTCGGCGCGGGAGGAGCAGCTGGAGGATCTGCTGTCCGTGCGCAGGGAAGAGACGGGCGCGTAAGAGTTTCGATAGAAAAAGGTGGGTTTCCCGCGACTGCACTCGCGAGGAACCCACCTTTTTTCGGTTCTGTCGGGCTCAGCCCTGTTCAGCGGAGCGACCTGCTGCGGCCTTGCGTTCCGCCTCCGCCTTCTCCTCGGCCTCCATCTCCGCGAACACGTCGATGGGCGCCGGGGCCTTCGCGAGGAACACCCAGGTCAGCCAGACCGCCAGCAGGAACGGCGGGATCTTCAGCGCGATGAGCACCCAGCCGAGCTGCGTGGTGTCGGCCCACCAGTACAGCGGGAAGAGGATCGCGCACTTGGCCAGCAGG
>DATCQX010000001.1:0-6872 GCA_036569285.1 Streptomyces sp. | reverse complement strand
CCCCCCGCCTCACCGGGCTCGGCAGCGGGCTGTTCAGTGCGGCGGTGATGACGGTGCTGGGGCTGCTCGTCGACCTGCTGGTGGGCGGCTCGACGACCGTGTACGCGGTCCTGTACGTGCCCGTCTGCCTGCTGACGGCCCTGTGGACCCGCCGCGGCGACCTCGTCTCCGCGCCGGTCGTCCTGCCGATCGCCTTCGCCGTCGGGATCCTGTTCGTCGCGGACGGCGGGGGCGGGTTCGGGGGGACGCTGATGGGGCTGGTGACGGCGCTGGCGACGCAGGCGGGGTGGCTGTACGGGGGGACGCTGGCCGCGCTGGTGACGGTCGCCGTGCGCCGGGTGTGGCCGCGCCGCTGACGCCCCCGCTACTCGGCGGCCCGCATCGCCGCCCCCACGATCCCCGCGTTGTTCTGGAGCTGCGCCGGGACGATCTCCGCCTTGATGCCCTCGACGAACGGCAGGAACTTCTCCGCCTTGCGGCTCACCCCGCCGCCGATGATGAACAGCTCGGGCGAGAAGAGCATCTCGACGTGCGCGAGGTACTTCGTCACCCGGCGGGCCCAGTGCTCCCAGGACAGCTCGCCGTCCTCCCTGGCCTTGCTGGACGCGCGGGACTCGGCGTCGTGGCCGTGGAGTTCGAGGTGGCCCAGCTCGGTGTTGGGGACGAGCAGGCCGTCCGTGAAGAGGGCGCTGCCGATGCCGGTGCCGAAGGTCAGGAGGATGACCGTCCCCTTGCGGCCCTGCCCGGCGCCGAAGTGGACCTCGGCCACGCCCGCGGCGTCCGCGTCGTTCACCACCGTCACCGGCAGGCCGCCGAGGCGTTCGGAGAACAGGGCACGCGCGTCGGTGTCCAGCCAGCTCTTGTCGACGTTGGCCGCCGTGCGCACGGTGGACCCGTCGGTCACCACGCCCGGGAACGTGAGGCCCACGGGGCCCGTCCAGCCGAAGTGGTCGACGACCTCTTTCACGCCGTCCGCCACTGATGCGGGGGTCGCGGGCTGCGGCGTGAGCACTTTGCAGCGCTCCGCCGCCAGGTCCCCCTTGTCGAGGTCCACAGGGGCGCCCTTGATCCCTGATCCGCCGATGTCCACGCCGAAGATCTGCATGGCCCCACGTTACGACGCCCCACGGACAGTCACCCGCCCGAGGGCGTCAAGACGGCTTCAGGCCGCTTCCGGACCGCTCCCGCCGCGCCCGGCGACCAGCGCCGCCGCCTCTTCGCGCAGATCCCGGCGCAGCTCCTTCGGCAGCGAGAAGACGATCGACTCCTCGGCCGCCTTGACCAGTTCGACGTCGCCGTACCCGCGCGCGGACAGCCACTCCAGGACCTCTTCGACGAGGACCTCGGGGACGGACGCGCCGGACGTCACGCCGACCGTCGTCACGCCCTCCAGCCACGCCTCCTCGATCTCGCTCGCGAAGTCCACGAGGTACGACGCGCGCGCGCCGGCGAGCTTGGCGACCTCGACGAGCCGCTTGGAGTTGGAGGAGTTGCGGGAGCCGACGACGATCACCAGCTCCGCCTCGGCGCCCATCTGCTTGACCGCGAGCTGACGGTTCTGCGTGGCGTAGCAGATGTCGTCGCTCGGCGGGGAGATGAGGCCCGGGAACTTCGTCTTGAGGGCGTCGACGGTCTCCATCGTCTCGTCGACCGACAGCGTCGTCTGGGAGAGCCAGACGACCTTCGACTCGTCGCGGACGGTGATCTTCTCGACGTCCTTGGGGCCGTCGACGAGCTGGATGTGCTCCGGGGCCTCGCCGGAGGTCCCGATGACCTCCTCGTGGCCCTCGTGCCCGATCAGGAGGATGTCGTAGTCCTCGTTGGCGAACCGGACGGCCTCCTTGTGGACCTTCGTCACCAGGGGGCAGGTCGCGTCGATCGTGGCGAGGTTCCCGCGCGCGGCCTCCTCGTGGACGACGGGGGCGACGCCGTGCGCCGAGAACATGACGATGTTCCCGGGGGGCACCTCCTCCGTGCGCTCGACGAAGATCGCGCCCTTGTTCTCCAGGGTCTGGACGACGTACTTGTTGTGGACGATCTCGTGCCGGACGTAGATCGGGGCCCCGTACTGTTCGAGGGCCTTCTCGACGGCGATCACGGCGCGGTCCACACCCGCGCAGTAGCCACGGGGGGCGGCGAGCAGGACACGGCGGCGCGGCGAAGCGGTCATGCGTCCCATCGTACGGGTGCGTCCGGGGGGTCGAAGATCCCCGCCTCGGCGAGACTGACGGCACGCACGCGCGCGTGGGCGGAGGTTGATGATGCTCGACACCTCTAGGGACGTCGGTACGGCACCGTTGCGACGTGCTCTCGGCTTCCGTGACCTCGTCGTCTACGGCCTGCTGTTCATCGCCCCGATGGCGCCGGTGGGGGTGTACGGGACGCTCGACGCGAAGTCGCACGGCGCCGTCGCCCTCGTGTACGTCGTCGCGACGGTCGCCATGGCGTTCACGGCGTTCAGTTACGCCCAGATGGTGCGGGTGGCCCCGCAGGCGGGTTCGGTGTTCGCCTACGCGCGCGTGGGGCTCGGGGACGGCGCCGGGTTCGTCGCCGGGTGGATGGCGGTGCTGGACTACGTCCTGATCCCGGCCGTCGCCTACCTGTTCTCCGGGATCGCGATGAACTCGCTGGTCCCGGAGGTGTCCCGGTGGGTGTGGACGGCTCTCGCGGTCGTCGTGACGACGTTCCTGAACCTCTGGGGCGTGCGCGCGGCGGCGCGTGTGGGGTTCCTGGTGCTGGCCATGGAGATCGTCGTCCTGCTGGCGTTCGTCGTGTCGGCGGTCGTCGTCCTCGCGCGGGACGGGGCGGAGCGGGGGTGGCTGTCGCCGTTGACGGGGGACGGTTCGCAGAGGTTCGCCGTGTCGGCCGTCCTGGGGGCGGTGTCGGTGGCGGTGCTGTCGTATCTCGGGTTCGACGCGGTCGCGTCGTTCGCGGAGGAGGTGACGGGCGGGTCGTCCCGGGTCGCCCGTGCGCTGCTGTTCTGCCTGGCCCTCGCCGGTGTCCTGTTCGTGGCCCAGACGTACCTGATCGCCCTTCTGGAGCCCGTTTCCTCGGCGCGGCTCGCCGCGGAGCCCTCCCGGCAGGGTTCGGCCTTCTACGACGCCGTGGAGGCGTCCGTCGGGGAGTGGCTGCACGATCTGGTGGCTGTCAGCAAGGCGGTGGGTGCGGCGTTCGCGGCGCTGGCGGGGCAGGCCGCCGCCGGGCGCCTGCTGTTCGCGATGTCGAGGGACGGCCGTCTCCCGCGCGGGCTGTCGAGAACGTCGTCCGGCGTGCCCCGGGCCGCGCTCCTGTGCTCGGCCGGTGTCACGCTCGTCGCCGCCGTCTGGGCCGCCCGGCGCGACGACGGCATGGACCATCTCGTGTCCGTCGTGGACGTCGGGGCGCTGACGGCGTTCACGCTGCTGCACGCGAGTGTGATCGGGTGGTTCGTGGTGCGGCGCGCGGGCGGGGAGGTGAGCTGGTGGCGGCACGCGCTGGCGCCCGCGCTGGGGGCGGTGATCACGGTCGCGGTGATCGTGGAGGCGTCGGGGACGGCGCTGGCGGTGGGGGCGGTGTGGCTGGCCGTGGGGCTCGGGGTGCTGGTGGTGCGGCGGGGGCGGGTCGGCTGAGGTGGCTCGGGGTCGTTGTCAGTGGTGGCCGATAGTCTCGTCCGCATGGCTGTCAACACGTCCGCGGAAGCCCCGCTGCCTGTCGGGGAGGTGTCGCGGCTCATCGGGAGTTGGATCGACCGGCTGGGGGCGGTGTGGGTCGAGGGGCAGATCACGCAGTTGTCGCGCAGGCCGGGGGCGGGCGTCGTCTTCCTGACGCTGCGGGACCCCGCGCATGACATCTCCGTGGGGGTGACGTGTTTCCGGCAGGTCTTCGACGCGGTCGCCGATGTCGTCGGCGAGGGGGCCCGGGTCGTCGTCCACGCCAAGCCCGAGTGGTACGCGCCGCGCGGGCAGCTGTCGCTGCGGGCCGTCGAGATCCGGCCCGTGGGGGTCGGGGAGCTGCTGGTGCGGCTGGAGCAGTTGAAGAAGGCGCTGGCGAGCGAGGGGCTGTTCGCGGCGGAGCGCAAGAAGCGGCTGCCGTTCCTGCCGCAGCTGATCGGGCTGGTGTGCGGGCGCGCGTCCGCGGCGGAGCGGGACGTCCTGGAGAACGCCCGGCACAGGTGGCCGGCCGTCCGCTTCGAGGTGCGCAACGTCGCGGTGCAGGGGGTGCACGCGGTGACGCAGGTCGTGCAGGCCGTGAAGGAGCTGGACGCGATGGAGGAGGTGGACGTGATCGTCGTCGCGCGCGGGGGCGGCAGCGTCGAGGATCTCCTGCCGTTCTCGGACGAACAGCTCGTGCGGACGGTCGCGGCGTGCCGTACGCCGGTCGTCTCGGCGATCGGCCACGAGCCGGACAACCCGCTGCTGGACCATGTCGCGGACCTGCGGGCCTCGACGCCGACGGACGCCGCGAAGAAGGTCGTCCCGGACGTCGGGGAGGAGCTGGAGCGCGTGCGGATGCTGCGCGGGCGGGCCCGGCGTTGTGTGGAGGGGTTCGTGGACCGGGAGGAGCGGGGGCTGGCGCACGCGCTCGCGCGCCCGGCGATACAGGATCCGCACCGGATGGTGGCCGAGCGGGAGGACCACGTCGCGTCGCTCCTGGAGCGCTCGCGCCGCACCCTGGGCCATCAGCTGGACCGCGCGGACTCGGAGCTGGCGCACACGCACGCGCGCGTGGTGGCCCTCTCCCCCGCGGCGACGCTGAAGCGGGGGTACGCGGTGCTGCAGCGGTCCGACGGCCATGTGGTCCGTGATCCGGACGAGGTCACGGCGGACGAGACACTGCGCGCCCGGGTCGCCGAGGGCGAGTTGACGGTACGAGTTCAGGAGCGGGGAGCACAGGGATGACGGAGACGACGGGCACGCGGGACGAGACCCTCGGCTACGAGCAGGCGAGGGACGAGCTGATCGACGTGGTGCGCCGCCTGGAGGCGGGCGGGACGACGCTGGAGGAGTCGCTGGCGCTGTGGGAGCGCGGGGAGGAGCTGGCGAAGGTGTGCCGGAGGTGGCTGGAGGGGGCGCGGGCGCGGTTGGACGCGGCGTTGGCGGAGGGGGACGAGGAGGAGGGGGAGTGAGGTGAGGGGCTCACGGCCGGCTGGTGCGCTCAAGGCCGGCTGAGGCGCTCGACGCCAACCGGGACAAGGTTTGGTTGAATGTTGAACTTCAATGGCGTACCGTCGTGCACGTCAACCGGTCCGGCGTCCCGGATCGGGACGTGCACCTAAGGAAAGCCAGGCATGTCTCTCGTTCTCGACCCCACCGCCCAGGACCTGCTGTTCCGCGAGGCCCACACCGCGAACACCTTCACCGACGAGCCGGTGACCGACGAGCAGGTCCAGGCGATCTACGACCTGGTCAAGTTCGGCCCGACGGCGTTCAACCAGACGCCCCTGCGCATCACCCTCGTCCGCTCCCCCGAGGCCCGCGAGCGCCTCGTGAAGCACATGGCCGAGGGCAACCAGGCCAAGACCTCGACCGCCCCGCTGGTCGCGATCCTCTCCGCGGACAACGAGTTCCACGAGGAGCTGCCGAAGCTGTTCCCGGCGTTCCCCCAGGCCAAGGACCTCTTCTTCTCCGAGCGCCCGGCCCGTGAGGGTGCCGCGACGGTCAACGCCGCCCTCCAGGCCGCGTACTTCATCATCGGCGTCCGCGCCGCCGGTCTCGCCGCCGGCCCGATGACCGGCCTCGACTTCGAGGGCGTCCGCAAGGAGTTCCTCGACGACGACCACACCCCGCTGATGGTCGTCAACATCGGCAAGCCGGGCGAGGGCGCCTCCTACCCGCGCTCCCCGCGTCTCGCGTACGACGAGGTCGTCACGACCGTCTGACCGACGCCGCGCTCAGCGAAACAGGGGTACCCCGGGAGTCGCCTCCCGGGGTACCCCTGTTTTCAGGTACCGACGCTCCAGGGCGTCACGCCAGGCCCGGCCCCCGTACCGGGATCGTCGTGAAGGTCGGCGACGGCGCCGGGTCCTGGAAGAAGTCGTTGCCCTTGTCGTCGACGACGATGAAGGCGGGGAAGTCCTCGACCTCGATCTTCCAGACGGCCTCCATGCCGAGTTCCTCGTACTCGACGACCTCGACCTTCTTGATGCAGTCCTGGGCGAGGCGGGCGGCGGGGCCGCCGATGGAGCCGAGGTAGAAGCCGCCGTGGGTGTCGCAGGCGTTGGTGACCTGCTGGGAGCGGTTGCCCTTGGCGAGCATGACCTTGGAGCCGCCGGCGGCCTGGAACTGTTCGACGTAGGAGTCCATGCGGCCCGCCGTCGTGGGGCCGAAGGAGCCCGACGCGTAGCCCTCGGGGGTCTTGGCGGGGCCCGCGTAGTACACCGGGTGGTCCTTCAGGTACTGCGGCATCTCCTCCCCCGCGTCGAGCCGTTCCTTGATCTTCGCGTGCGCGATGTCACGGGCGACGACGAGGGGGCCGGTGAGGGAGAGGCGGGTCTTGACCGGGTACTTGGTCAGCTCGGCGAGGATGTCGTCCATCGGCTGGTTGAGGTCGATGCGGACGACGTCGTCCTCGGAGGAGTCGAGGTGCTCGTCCGTCGTCTCCGGCAGGAACCTCGCCGGGTCCGTCTCCAGCTGCTCCAGGAACACGCCCTCGGCGGTGATCTTCGCGACGGCCTGCCGGTCGGCGGAGCAGGAGACGGCGATGGCGACGGGGCAGGACGCGCCGTGCCTCGGGAGGCGGATGACGCGGACGTCGTGGCAGAAGTACTTGCCGCCGAACTGCGCGCCGATCCCGATCTTCTGGGTCAGCTCGAAGACCTTCTCCTCCAGCTCCTTGTCCCGGAAGCCGTGCCCGAGCGCGGAGCCCTCGGTGGGGGCCTCGTCGAGGTAGTGCGC